>CAZRRT010000081.1:0-10278 GCA_964602605.1 uncultured Ruminiclostridium sp. | reverse complement strand
GGTATGTAAATGAGGAAAGATTGGAGCAATCATAAAATGCGTGATAACCAATATCGGTTACGCTGTCGGGGAGATTTGCGCTTTCAAATGCGTAGCAGCTTTCAAATGCGTAGTTGCCCACTGTTGCCAAGCCTTCGTTGAATATAGGGTCGGTTAACACTTTACAGCCTTGGAATGCATTGTTTCCGATAGTTGTCAGATTTTTGTTAAACTCAATACTTGGTAACGCTACACAGTTTTTAAAAGCGCTGTTTCCGATAGTTGTAAGCGTACTCGGAAATTTAACTTCAACAAGTGCTTCTGTTTCTCTGAACGCTCCACTCGGAATAGTAGTAACACCCTCGGGTATTTCAATTTTTGTAAGCTTGGGGCAATTACCGAATATTCCACCGCCAGACGGTACATTACTAAAAGATTTTGGGTATGTAAATGAGGAAAGATTGGAGCAATCATAAAATGCGTGATAACCAATATCAGTTACGCTGTCGGGAAGATTTGCACTTTCCAATGCGTAGCAGCTTTCAAATGCGTAGTTGCCCACTGTTGTCAAGCCTTCATTGAATATAGGGTCGTTCAATGCCACACATCTTTTAAAAGCACTGTTTCCGATAGTAGTAAGCGTACTCGGAAATGTAACTTCAACAAGTGCTTCAGTATTCCAGAAAGCATTATTGGGAATAGTGGTAACACCCTCGGGTATCTCTATTTTTGTAAGTTTGGGACAATTACCGAATATTCCACCGCCAGACGGTACGTTGCTAAAAGATTTTGGGTATGTAAATAAGTAAAGATTGGAGCAATCATAAAATGCGTGATAACCAATATCAGTTACACTGTCGGGGAAGTTTACACTTTCCAATCCATAGCAGCTTTGGAAAGCATAGCTGCCGACTTTCGTCAAACTTTTCGGAAAAGCAACCGATGTAATCTCAGTATGCTCCTTAAAAACGCCATTGTCGGAAATCTCCTGAACGGGTTTTCCGCCTAATGTGTCCGGTATCACTAAGCTTGCGGCGTTTCCGTCGTACTTGGTAATAATTGCGTAGGAATTCTTATAAATATCAAAGGAAAATCCTTTTTCAATTCCGCTGGCGGTAATTTCCGACTGTATTTCGGCGTCGGAGGGTTTTTGAGCAAGAGGCTTGTCTGCCGGGTCTGAAGCAACGGGCTTGTGTGCTTCGCCAATCTCTGTTTTTATCGGATTTTCCGATTGAACGGGGACGCTTTCCATACTGTCCTTTTTCTTGGAGGGAATGTCGGAATCGGGGGCATAATTTGTAATAGAATCGTCAACCTCCACCTTCCACTGAACCGAACCCTCGTCACGCACCTTGTCCGCATATACTCTAAACTCGGTAAACGGCGCCGAGCTGAGCAGTACGGACGCAGCGGCGATAAGGGACGCTGTGTTCCTCATAACATTTTTAAATCTCATTTTGCAGCTCCTTTTGTTTATTTTATTAAACTCATTGTTGAGTTCATTTTTGCTAATCACTAAATAAAATGATTAGTTGCAAATATTACAACTATTTTAGCATAAAGTATTATATTTTGCAACAACTTTATTATAATTTTGTATATTTTGCCGTATTCTTTTGCGGCATATTGTAATTACTATTTTGATATACAGCATATATGTCAGATTATCTATCATTTCCCTCATATTTTTGACAAGTGAATTTTTTGAAAATAAAGGGACAAAATAAACAAAGTAATTGTGATCCAAAAAAACGGAGAAAAGAAAATGGATTTAAAAGAAAAGAATTTGGTTGATTCCATTGAGGAAAATATAATAAATATACGAACTCTTATGTCCAACAGCAGCGACCTTACCATAAAAAACGCAGCTGTTGCGGGACACAGCATTTGCGTGATTTTTTGCGAGGGAATGGCAAGCACGGAAACTATGGCGGAGCTGATATTCAGTCCGTTAAATCAGCTGAATGTGGAATATGATAAATATATTGAGAATAATATAAAAAATTTCGATAATCAATCGCTGCCCAAAATGCCGCTGCCTGTTCTTACAAAAATTATTGAGGAGGGCTTGCTGATTGCAGGGGAACAAAAGCTGTCCCAAACCTACGGCGATTTGTGCTTAGATATAATGTCAGGATTTGTGGCAATTTTAATAGAGGGAGTAAACCATTCTCTTTCTATCGGCGTTCAAGGCTATGCGTCACGATCTGTGGAAGAGCCGTCTACTCACAACAACGTAAGAAGCAGCAGGGACGGTTTTGTGGAGGTGGTAAGGACAAATGTTTCCCTTGTACGCCGCAGAATGAAAAACCCCAATCTTGTATTTAAAATGATGAAGGCTGGGGAGATGTCCAATACCGATATTTGCATGTGCTATATCAAAGGCACGGCGGACAAGGAATTGGTTAAGGCAGTGGAAAAAAGGCTTAAAGACCTGCCCCTTAATACCATTGTGGAAGCGGGATTTATACAGCCATTTATGGAAAATTCGGGAAATCAGGTTTTTTCCGAGGTGGGAGCAACCGAACGTCCGGACGTGCTGACCTCCAAGCTTCACGAGGGAAAAATCGGAATATTGGTGGACGGAACGCCTTTTGCCCTATATATTCCCAAGCTTTTTATGGAAAACTTCAACGCAGTGGACGATTATACCGGCAGACCTGTTTTTACCGCTTTTATTCGTGTTATAAGATATATTTCGGTGATTATTGCCACTATGACTTCCGGCTTTTACGTTGCTTTGGCAAACTTCAACCCCGAGCTGTTTCCCGAATCCTTGCTGCTTAACCTTGCCACAAGTATTCAGGACACGCCTTATCCTCTTTTGGCGGAGTGCCTCATCATACACATTTTTTACGAGATAATGAGAGAAGCAGGGCTTAGAATACCAACTCACATCGGTCATACGGTGTCTATTATCGGCGGTTTGGTTATCGGCGATATTGTGGTTTCGGCAGGGCTTGTGGGTGCGCCTATGGTATTGATTGTGGCTGTTTCGGCAATTACAAGCTTTGTTATTCCCGACCTTTACGACAGCATAGCGGTTCTCAGATTTGGATTTATATTGGCAGGAGGACTTTGGGGACTTTTCGGCATAACGGTTTTGTCTGCTTTAATAGTATTTAAGCTTTGTTCTCAAGAAAGCTACGGCGTTCCCCACACCGCTCCTTTATCCCCCTTTTCACCAAAGGCTATGCGTGACTTTATAGTAAGAAGAAGCTGGAGAAAATTGGCTGAAGCTGATTATAAGGTTCAGGATTTAAGGGGAGCGAGAATTAGAGAAAGCAAGGACGTATAAGTAATCCGACAATATTATGATTTTTTTAAACAGCGTCTTTTTTTAAATCGCTTTAAATCTGCTCTAAATCAGCACCCCCGAAAATTAAATCAGACTATATTATCACTTTTCAATATCAACAAAAACGAGGTCTTTATGACAAGTATTAAAAAAATAAGCTGCGTACAGTTGGCGGTATTGTTGGCGGTTTCAAGACTTTTCTCGGAATCGGTGAACTTTCCGCTTCAAAATACAAAGTACGGTATGCAGCGGTTTTTGGTTATTTTAGTCGCTTATGTGGTACTGTTTATACAATATATTCCCATGCTGATATTATCCAAAAAATACGACGGAGAAAGCGCAACGGGACTTTTGGCGGAGAGAAGCAAGGCTTTGGGCTGGATAAGCGGAATTTTGGTGACGGTATCCGTGATTATCGCATGCATATCCTCTATTTGCCGTATGAAATTTTACGCTTGCAGCACCATTTACGGAGAAGCTCCGCCTGCACTGATTATTGTTCTGCTGTTGTTGGTCTGCGCCTTTGCGGTATGGAAAGGGATACAGGCAACGGCAAGAAGCGGCGTGATTTTTGCGGGAATATTTGTGGCGTTTATTGTAGTGATGTGGATTAGCGTTTGGAAGCTGATAGATTGGAAATGGCTGTATCTTGATTTTCTTGACGATAAAGAGAATTTTTTTGGTCAGATTTTAGAGCAGATAGGCAGCAATTCGGAGATAATATTTTTTGCCGTGCTGTCGGAACACGTGAGAAAGGACGGGTACAAAACCGTGCTGTATTACGTCCCCGCTATTCTGATAATTTTGGAGCTTATGTTTTTGCTAGAAATTACAGTGCTTGGACCTTTTTTGGAGAGCGCAAGCTTTCCCTTTTTCACTGTTTCTGCGCTTTCCAATATAGTGTTGTTTCAGCGCTTGGACGGAATAGACGTGGCGGTGTGGACTTTAATGTGCATAATAAAGCTTACTTTGGGCTTTCTCTGTATACGCACTGTTTTTGATCGTCTTATGGGAGAAAAAGCGGGTATGATAATTACTTTTTTATCCTTGGCATCGGTTGGAATAATATCATTGATATACAGCAGCAGCACCGAGTTCGTAAAAGCGGTTACGGGAATACTCACCTGCGGAATACCTATGATAATATGCGGAATAATAATACCCGTAATTGCGCTTATTGTAGGCGGCAAAAATAAGAAAACCAAAATTATCGAGGAAAAACCACAATGAAAAAATATACGAAAGCCTTCTGCCTTTTGCTGATACTGTTAATTTTCAGCGGCTGCGTACCGCATATCGAGCTTAATGAAAAGGCTATAGTTTTAGCTATAGGAATAGATTACAAGGAAGGCTTATACAAAACAATCTTTCAGTATTACAATCCAACGGGAATAGGCGGCAGAACCCTTGTTGACAACTCACAGCCCAATGTACTTATTGCTGCGGGAGAGGGAGAAAACGTATACGGCGCATTGGAGGACGCCTCTTTTCGCTGCGGACGGGAGCTTATGTTAGGTGTTACTCAGCTTATTATAATAGGAGAGGAAGCGGCAAAGTATTCGGTGGACAAGGTGATAAATTTCACAAAAAGCTATTTCCAAAGCCACCCCGATATGTTGGTTGCCATATCCGAGGGCGTAGCGGAGGACTACCTTACCGTGAAATTCAGCGAGGGAATTGTATCTACTCAAAAGCTGAAATTTATGCTGCAAAACAGCAAGAGAAACGGAATCGCAAAGCTGCCGTCGGCTCTTGATTTGTTTATCGGACTGCAAACGGAGGAAAGAAGCGCTTGCTTGCCTCGGCTCAGATTGATTGAGGAGAGCAAGCTTGATTCCTCCGAGGAGAAAAAGAATGTGGAAATAAGCGGCGGAGTGCTGATAAAAGACGGAAAAGCCGTGGACAACACCGATATAGAGGTTATGTCGGGGCTTGATTTGCTGTGCTGCAGAGCAGACACTGCAAATGTTACGGTGGATTACAAAGGGGAAAAAATCTCGGTGGGGCTTGTTGATATTAAAACAAAGATAAGGCCTACCTATGAAAATAACCGATTGGTGTTCAACGTAGATTTTAAAGCAAAGGGACGTTACCTTATCGAGCCGCATAACAGCTATGTAAGCGACGACAATCGCGAGATAAACAAGCTGTGCGGCAACGCCGTTGTAAAAAGAATGACGGAATCCGTTGAACAAACCGTGCTGAAACACGGCGCAGATCCCTGCGTTTTTGAAAAAGTAATTAGATTTTGCGATTATAAGCTTTGGTATAAAATCAAGGAAGATTATGAAAACGTGCTTAAAAACAGCAAGTTCGTTTTTTCCGTTCACATTGATATAGACAAGCTTATATTGACAAAATAGCCGCTAATTCAGCTTGTCGAAAAACCAAACGGCGGGAGGTTTTCGACAAGATGTGTTTTCCCTAAGAACTTTTTCTTTCAGAAAAATAAAAGTTTAGGCATTTTTTGGCAGACATTAATTATTCAACTTATATAAAAATCTCCAAACAAAAAATTTTATTCTTGCAATTTTAATAAAAAGCGATTTAAAATGTTGAAAAAAATTTTTGTCAATGATATAATTTATAAGTAATTTTTTATTTATTGATTCAAATTTATTCAAATAGTCTGAACTTTTGGAAAGGAAAAACAATGTTTTTGTTAAAACCCGTTGAAGTTAATGAAGATTTGGCAAACAAGCTGAAATATCCTTTATCCGGCTTTTTTATAATTCCCATAGTCGCCGCATTTTTCGCCGCTTTTAATTTGACAAGTGCGATTTTATTTTCCGCCGTTGCGATTGGAGGGTTCGGATATTCCTTTATAGTTGGGGATTTTCATAAAATACTGCTTAAAAACACGCCTTTAGGTTATGGCGTATCATTTATAGCCTTCTTATGCAATTTGGTTTTTACGGATACCGATAATTTACTGTACAAAATAAGCTTGTCCTTAGTTATTCTTAATGCTTTATGCTTGATATTGTCGCTGTTTTTTAATCATTTATGCAACGGCAAAATCAACCCCAAAAACCTTAAGCACGTATCCTTTGGTGCGGTTGCCTTGGCGTTCGGCTTTTTTATTTACCTTCCCAGCGATTCTTATATCAACAATGTTACCACCTTTGATTTTACATATCAGGATTTTATTTTCCTTATGCTCATACCTTTTTTTATTTCCGTTGTGATAATGGAGGCTGTCGGTCTGCTGCTGAATAAAAAAGGGCTTAGAGTATATTTGTCCTTGCTTGCGGGACTTAATATGGTTTTGTTCCTGCAGTACACCTTCTTTAACAGCAATTTAAAGGTGCTTGTGGGCGACGCAATGGATTGGGATCAATTTACGGGATTTTCAATAATCACCGGAATACTGCTTTTGGGATTTTTAGCTCTGCCCTTTATTATGCAGGTTTTAGTGGATAAGGTGTGGGCAAAGGCTGTAAAAAAAGTACCTTTATTCTTGGGGCTTGTTCAAGCGGGAACATTAGCCGTGCTTATTTTTTCCACCTCTTCAACCATATTTACTCCTTCCTCCATTGCTTTATCGGGAGAGGAACAGTATACAGTTTCAAAAAACAAGAATATAATTACCATTTTCCTTGACGCTGCGGACAATCAGTTTGTAAAAGAAGTATTGGAAACAAGACCGCAGGCTTTTGACGGCTTTGAAGACTTTACAATGTATACCAATACGGTAAGCGTTTTTGACTCCACCTTTCAGTCCATGACTCAGATTTATTCGGGAATAACCGATCTTCCCGTCTGCAAGGTGGCTGATTGGAACAAAAAGGCTTGGAACAGCGATCAAGCCGTGGAGTTTTATAACAGATTTCACAATGCGGGATATAAGATGAATTTCTTTGTTACCGCCGGCTGGAACTCCCCCTATTTGAATGACAAGATTGACAATATGACAGGCAGCAAGATCAATCAATCCTTTGAAACCTACAGCGGCTTAGTAAGAGATTTTTGCCGTCTTGCACTGTACCGCGCCGCCCCCTTCGGATTAAAGCGGTTCTGCACAGTGGACGACTTGAATATTAACAGCAATTTTATAAGACCCGATAAGTGTCAATTCTACAATGATGATTTTGCAGAAAAAATTGACACTATGAAATTAGCGGATAATAACAAGAATTATTTTATAGTCGAACATCTTTGGGGCGCTCATACTCCTTACAGCAAGGGCGACAACTACATTGACACCATTGAATATATTATGGGTATTACAAGAGATTATCTCGACAATTTAAAAAAGCTGGGAAAATACGACGATTCCACAATAATAATTATGGCGGATCACGGTTCTCACAACATAACAAGGTATCCCGATTCCACTCCTTTGTTTATGATAAAGGAAGCAGGCAAAAAGTCGGACGAGATGACTTTAAACTCCTCTCCTATGTACTACACCGACTTAATGGCAACTTATCTTAAAAGCGCAGGACTGTATGACGAAAACAGCCAAGCGGACAAGGAGCTTTTCGGAAACACCATTTACGATTTTGCAGAAGGAGAGCAAAGAGAACGAATCGCCAACTACCGAGTATATGACAAAAGCTATCCAAAGTCAAACAAATCTCCTCTTGTTCCTTCCTTCGGATATAATGTTATTTATTCCTACAAATTCACAGGCGACACGTCGGATCTGTTGGCGGCTACAAAGAGAGGTCCCGATTTCATTACGCATATGGAGGAGGATGCGTCATAGTTTTTTGAATTATGCTTTTTCAGAATACTATATATACTCTTAGGCTATATGCTGTTATTCCGTGATTGTCAGTTGGTATAAAACAGCAATATACAAAAACACACATCATTTGAAATCGATGATGTGTGTTTATATTTGCAATGGATCTCATATACGTACTTTTTTGTGCTTTGCCGATAAGATTGTAAATATTGTTAAATAACAGTATTATGCAAACGCAGGATAAAGCTTGTTTACCACTATTTACAGATTCTCACTCCGTTAACATAACAAGCGGATAAAAATTTTTAAAATAAACGGCAAAAGCTGTTATATCAAGCGGAAATCGGGAGTTTCCGTAAATCGTTGCTGCAAATATAATTAGCTATGGAAATAATAAAAGAGGTAAAAAGTATGGTAACATTTTTCTTAGACAGTAAGGATTCAATGCAAGCCACTTATAAATATTATCCCGAAAACGATACTGCAAAGGCTTGCGGCTATATTAAAGCGGATTTGATTAAAGGTGAGATCTCAATTATCACCGCAGCAGAGGGAGATTTTTTGCGTAGAGCCTCCGCTGACGAATTAAACCATATGCGAGATTCCATAAATGAAATGAGGATTGAAAACGGAAAACCGCCGCTTACGGAAAAGGAGCTGCCCACTGCCAATAAAGACGAGAAATGGTATTGTTATGCCGACTATGCAATCAAAAAGCTTACAGAGGAATTAAGCAAAGGCAATATTCCTGAAAAAGGAGTCGCCGCTTGGTATTAAATTTAGTATTAACAAAATCGTAAATTCTCAAAGTAAATTCAACAGCGGAATTTACTTATTTCTATGTATTTGTCAAGATTTGGAATTTTGGTGTTGTGTTATGATACAATAGATATGTTACAAAAAAGAAGACAAACAGCCTCAAATATGTTATGATGTTAATAACCGCAAAAACACATAACGAAAGAGGGTTTATCTTCATAAATATTATAGCACAAGAAGCACGGTTTCGTCAACGAGTAGTAAAGTATGCGGAAAAGCACGGAGTAACCGAGGCAAGCATAAGACATAAAGTCAGTCGAATGTCAGTATATAGGTGGAGAGCAAAATATAACGGACATTGGTGGAGTCTGAAGGAAGCATTCACATCGTCCCAAACATCACCCGGCAGAGCATACGGGGGAGGAGAACGATCTCGTAAAGCGTCATTATCCATACTATGATGATATGATAATGCTGTGGGACAGGTCGTGCGAAAAAGGCTACAAAAAGTGCTATCAAACAATGCTTCGTGCAATTAAGCGAATGAAGCTGGATAAAGCACCGTATGCGAGAAAGCCTCGTAAGCCTAAGCCATATCAAAGAGCTGATTATCCCGGACAAAAGATACAAATTGATGTTAAATTTATTCCGAATTACTGTATAGCAAATGGCAAAATACTATCAATACACTGCGATTGATGAATGCACAAGATGCTGTTATCGTGAAATGTACGATGAGCATAGCACATATAGCTCAAAAGATTTTTTAATGAAGCTGATAAAAGCAGTTCCCTTTCTGATAAGAGAAGTGCAGACGGATAACGGAACAGAGTGGACAACGCAGCTGCTTGTAAAAAATCCGGAAAATAAAACAATGCTTGAAAAGGCACCGGAGGATATGGATATAATTTATTATCGCATAAGAGTTGCAACACCACGTCATAATGGCAAAGTTGAACGTCAGCATAGAATCGATGAAGCACGATTTTATAGTAAAATGCGAATGTACAGCCTTGAGGACGGCAGGAAACAGCTTGAGAGATACAACAAGAAATCAAACAATATTTCTAAAAGCTGTTTAAAATATCGTAGTCCTAACGCAGTTTTAACAGATTATCTTGTAGTGATGTAATCCGCTGAAATTTGCCAAATCCTCGTCGCTTCGCTCCTCACATTCGGCAAATTTCATAATTTTAATCTTTAACATCTTTCATTTTAGAGTAAGTGTAACATATCATTGACAAATGAACAAATTTATAATAAAAAATTAAAAAAATATATTGACAAATAAAAAATAATGTGCTATAATTATAAAGCGTTGAAGCGGCAGAAGGCTTCATAATTATATGGCGGCATAGCTCAGCTGGCTAGAGCACTTGGTTCATACCCAGGGTGTCGTTGGTTCAAGTCCAATTGCCGCTACCATTTATTCCGTATATACGGAAAATGGCCCGTTGGTCAAGCGGCTAAGACGTCGCCCTTTCACGGCGGAATCATGGGTTCGATTCCCGTACGGGTCACCATCTATTACTTATACGAACACGCACTA
>CAZRRT010000080.1:0-10345 GCA_964602605.1 uncultured Ruminiclostridium sp. | reverse complement strand
CTGTTAGAGCGGTTTTTTCCAATGCCTTATTGCTTGTCCTCTCGAAGTTTTTATAGCCTTTCTCAATTCTCAATATTGTTAAAGGATAATTATACGATTATGGAAGTATAACCCATTAAAAAATATATTGACATTATTCACCAAAAGTGCTAAAATATATACTATAAGGTACATATTTTTAGTAATTGTGCTTGTAATACTATTTAATCGTATAGTTTTCCAAAAACATTTATGCTATCAAAACACCAATGGCTTTGATTATTAGGAGGAGAATTTACTATGAATTCAAGAATTGGACGAAAGCTGCTGATTTCGGTTATTTTATGTATCGTTCTGACGGTGGCTATTGTAAACACAACCACAATTTTCCGTTCTACAGCACACAGCGATTCTCTTATGCTGATGCACACGGAATCCAGCCTGAATATTCTTAAGCATCGCTTTGGCGAACAGCTTAACCAAGTCAAGGATATGTACGAGGATATGAATGAGTCGAACGATTTCCAACCCAATAATGTTTCGGCGGTACAGGAAATATGGGATTCTCAAGAACATAACACAAGCGATTTTGCTGCGATTTATGATACGGGCGGCAATCTTTTGTGGAAGACCGACAGTTATGTTCTTGCCGGCTTTTCCGCAAGCAGAGGCGGCAAAGACGATTACAGCGGAATTGTGAAGGATTCCGGAGCGGGTCTTACGTTACAGTGCGTTAAGCCCTTACTCAGTGACGGCACTGTCGTCGGCTCAATGGTGGTGGGCAGAAATTTAAGTGAAAACGAATGGCTTGATCAAATCAAGAGCGAGATAAGCACAGAGGTGACTATCTTTAACGAAAAAACACGCTATGCCACTACCATAATGGACGAAGCAGGCAAAAGAGCTACCGGCACAGATATGGCATCGGAGGTTTCTTCTATCGTTATTGACGAGGGAAAAGCTTATCAGGGAACAGCAAAAATTTTGGGTCAGAAGCATTATGTTTGCTATGAGCCCTTCAAGGACGTAGACGGAAATATTGTAGGCGCATTTTTTGCAGGCTGCTCCTCCGCAGAATCGGATCAGCTTAAAGATTCGATGATTTTAACCTCCATTATAATTGCGGTGGCGGTTGCAGGTGCTGCTCTTGTAGTTATCAGCGTCATTTCCGTAAAATCAATTCTCACTCCCATTAAGGAAGCGGAAAAATTGGCGGACAGTATGAGCAAGGGCAAGCTCAGCGATCCTGACTTAAATTACAAATTCGGCAACGACGAGTTGGGCGATTTTGTTCGCAAGCTTGAATCCACAAAGCATACTCTCAATGAATACATAACCGACATAAGCAGAGTTATTACAGAAATGAGCAAGGGAGATTTTACCGTACAGCCTCAGGTTGAATATATCGGCGATTTTGCTTCCATCAATACCGCATTTTATGAAATTGAGCGTTCTTTGAGAGATATTATAGGAAGCATCAGTCAGTCTTCAAAGGATGTTATGGTAGGATCGTCACAGATTGCGGAAGGCTCCAAGGGTCTTGCTGACGGCACCACCAAGCAGGCTGCCGCCATTCAGGAGCTGTCTGCTTCTCTTAACGAAATTGCCGGCAAGGTTGAACTCAGTGCGGCAAACGCTGCGGACGCAAGCAAGATTTCGGCACAAAGCTCGGATAAGATAAAGTATCAGAACGGCGAGATTGAGAATATGCTTGCCGCTATGAATGAAATCAAGGAGAGATCGGATAAGATTCGCAATATAATCAAGGCAATAGATGACATCGCTTTCCAAACCAATATTCTTGCGCTTAACGCCGCCGTTGAGGCTGCAAGAGCGGGAGAAGCGGGCAAAGGATTTGCGGTTGTTGCCGACGAGGTAAGAACTCTTGCCGTAAAGAGTGCGGAATCCGCTCAGCAGACGGGTATGCTTATCAATGATACTATTGAAGCGGTAGATAAGGGTACAGAAATAGCTCATACCACTGCCGAGATTATGAAGGAGGTAAACCAGCTGTCCGATCGCACCAACACTTACATTAACGATATTTCTGTGGCTATGGACGAGGAGGCAAACTCTATCGAGCAGGTAAAGGCCGGTATCGAGCAGATTTCCGGCGTAGTACAGCAGAATTCCGCCACTGCCGAGGAAACTGCCGCAGCCTGTGCAGAGCTTAGCGGTCAGGCTTCCAACCTTGAAATGCAGATCAATAAGCTTAAAGTTTAATTGCGGCTGAAATTATTGTTCAATGCTATTTCCCCCTATTTCCCCTATTTCCCAACCTGACATAGGTTCTATCGCTTCTGTCTAATGCAGAATAATTAAAGCGCAGCTTGTTTAAGCTGCGCTTTAAATCTGAAGCGGCATTTTTAAAGCTTCTTAACCATAATAAGACAAGGATTTTCCTCTCCCCAGATAGTGTCGATTTCCTCTAAAGGCACAAATCCCATAGCGGAATAAAAATGTCTTGTTCCCTCAAAGCCTAAGTCGGGGGAGCTTTGAGCTATTGTTTTAACCTGAAGCATAGAATATCCCTTTTTTCTGCAATAATCGCAGCAGGCAAAAACCAGCCTCTCCCCATAGCCTTTGCGGTGATATTCGTGCAAAACTCCCATTACATATATTTCCGCTGCATAATGCGAGGTTTCCCTTATTGCCAAAAACCCAACCGCTTTTTCCTTTTCATATACGGTTATAAAGGGCAGATTTAAGCTTCCCTCCGTGTATTTGTCCGTTTCCTCGGGAATATCAAACCATTTCGGCAGGTTCAGCAGAATGCTTTGGGCAATTTTCCTTTTTTCTTCCTTTGTATTTATAAATTCCACTCCATAGTCGGTTTTGCCTGCATTTAAATTCAGTGCTAATATCTCGTTCCTTGCTCTGAAGCCGTATTTTTGACTGAAGGTTCTTGCGTCGCTTCCGATAAGTGATATAATCTGCACAAACTGAACTCCCTGCCTTTTAAATTCGGCAATCGCCCAATCCATAAGCTGTTTTCCGTAGCCCTTGCCCCGATACTGTTCATAAATATAAATATCGTCTAACCAGCCGTTGGCGTTTTCATATCTTATGGCGGAAAATCCAACCGCCCTTTCACCGTCAAACAATCCCATTGTTTTTCCTGTGCCGTTGTCTATATTTTTGCCTAAGAATACTAACAACGCTTCAACAGGTAAGTTTGAAGCGGGAATATCGTGATATTGGCATATATTGCCGTTGTTCTCGGAAAGGCTTATTAACAAAGGCTTTAAAACAGATAAGTTATCTTCGTTGATTTCTCTTAATTCCATAAATTCACCAAAAATTCTTTAAAAAGCACACCGATATTTCGATGTGCTTTTTAATTTGTTTAATTAGATATTTAAAATAAAGCTATTATACCAAATCATCGTCATTGAAAGGATCTCCGCATTCGGGGCAGAATTTGGGCGGATTGGAGGGATCGGAAGGAACCCAGCCGCACTTGTCGCATTTATATTTTTTGGGAGCGGCAGGCTTGGGTGAGCCGCATTCTGCGCAGAATTTGCCTGTGTTCTTTTTGCCGCAGCTGCAGGTCCATTCAGCGGGAGCTTTGGGAGCGGCGGGAGTGCCTTCTTTGGAAGCACCGCAGTTTGCGCAGAACTTGCCTGTGTTTTGTGCGCCGCAGGAGCAAGTCCAAGGCTCGGGCTTTTTGTTTCCGCAGGAGGAGCAAAATGCGCCTGTGTTCATTGTGCCGCAGCTGCATTTCCAGCCGTTTGCCTGTGCCTGCTGCTGATTGTATTGATCGGCGGCGGTGTTCATCTGTCCCATTATATTGCCGCCTGCCGTCTGAGCCATATTCATTCCCATAAAGCCCATCATTGCGCCTGCTTCGTTGCCTGCCGCAGCCTCGATGCCTCTTGCAACGCTGCCTGCCATCATAGCCTTTTGTACGTTGGGATCAAGCATAGTATCAGCTTTAAGTCTGTCGCCCAACAGCTTCTTGCTGTCGTCGGTGATAGTGGGAGCTTGCATACCTATATTGGTTACAACAAATCCTCTCTGCTGCCAGCTATTTACGGTTGCTTCCTGAACGTGCTGAGTAAGCTGTGAAAGCTTGGTGGAAATCTGGCTGTAGAATACGCCTTCATTTGAAAGATTGCCTAAGGCTTCAGTCATAGCCTGAATAAATTCCTGCTTGTACTGCTCGCTGTTGAAAATAGAGCTTACAGTCATATCACCCGAATTAACGCCTTTGCTTGCAACCTGCTGATAAAATCTTACCGCATATTCTGCGTCGGGAATTTGAATTTCAAACGTGCCGAAGAAGCGCAAATCAATAGATGTGTTATACTTAGGATCAAAGTAAGGAACAGGAGTGCTTGTGCCGAAACGTATTCCGGGGAGCTTTTGAAGGTTGATGTAAACAACCCGCTGTTCCATTCCGGGCGTGCCGCCATAGGTAAAACGCTGTAAGAATTCTTTTGCGGAATCCTTGATCTGTCCTGCGAAAATTGAAGGAGCAGAGGAATTGTCAAGAGTATATCTGCCCGGCTCGGTAACTATGTTGGTGATTTTTCCGTTATCCAAGGTAAGCATACAGGTATTTTCCTCTACCATAATAACGCTGCCGTTGCTGATTATGTTTTCTGTGCCCTTTGTGTTCGATGTTCTGTTTGAGCCTTGGTGCATTTTTGTACCGTTGCGGAGGATTACGCTGTTGCTCATAGCTTCGCAGTGTATGGCTTCCTTCCAGGTATCGCCCAATGCGCCGCCCAATGCGCCGGTTAAAGCTTTAATAAGTCCCATTTGATTGATCCTTTCAAAAATTTATTGAGAAACCTTAAAAATCCTTTCACGGTTTTTTAGCTTTCTCTATTCATTTCAACAGCTTAAAGCTGTCAATTTGCCAATATCTGTCAACCACCAACGCAACTCCCGTGCCGCAGAAGGAACATTGTCTGCTGTTGGCGGGAATAGGTGCGCCGCAGTTGGGGCAGTTTGCTTCTATATAAGAAGACATATCTGTTTTGGATAAGTCCTGATTGTGAGCCAAGGTCACGGAAAATAAATTTTGAGTAGGCTTATCCTTTGAACCGCTTATTACCTTATCCTTTTTCACATTGTAGCTGTTGCTTTGCAGAGAAACCTGAAATACAGCCGATGCGGCGGTTTTGCTTGCATTATAGCTGTCAACTCCCACAGCGTGGATTTTAATTTTATCGTAATGGACCTTTTGTTCCTTTGCCTGATTGCTTTCAACTATTCCTCTTATCTGATCCTGTAATCTCATAGAGCTGTTGTTGACGCTTTCAGGCTTTTCACCTTCAATGGCGGCAAGAATTTGTATCATAGCGTTTCTTGCCATAGCTTCTATTCTGTCAAAGCCTATTTCGGGAAAATCACGGTCGATTTGAGGCTTGTATAGGGGAGTGAGCTTTGCAACCGCATAAGGCAGGGTACATTCTTCCTTTAAGCCGTCGGACAAAAGCTTTGCCGTTTCCCCTATCCCCATTCCCAAATACTGTTTTGTCTTGTTGTTCAGGTAAGATTTTATAAGGAGGAAGCCTATTATCAAGGCTGCCAAAATACCGCCCAATACTATCAGAAATATTACAAATCCGTTCATTTACTGCTGATCCTCCGGCGGGATTCTGATTCCATCGTCAACCGTATCGTCACGAACAGTGGTATAATCGCACAGTACCCAAGAATAGTCGCCTGTGGAAACAACCGAGTTGCAGTAAGGGCAAGTGCCGCTTGAGGTAATTTCAAGAGGTGCGCCGCAGTTGGGACAGTTGTAGCCGTGAGTATTCTCCACCTTGTCTTTAGTCAAAACCCCTGTGGTTCTCATAAACTTCATCTTATACCGCATATCCCAGCGGGTTGTTTTGTCGCCTCTTAAAATATTGCCCGTCTTTTCGTCCGTTTGATAGTCTATTCGGCGGGAGTTGAGATAAACAGTCAGATACTCATAGTCCTTATCTCTAACAAAGCTTGTAAGGTAGGCGGTGTTTATTGCCATACTTTCATAGTGGTAAACAACGCCGTTTCTGATTTTTTCCTCAATTTGTCTTTGAGTGGTGTTGTAAAGATTTTGGTGCATAACAGGTCTGACCGTTGTAAGGTCACGGTTGCACCAAGCAGTTTCAATGTCAATATGTACCTGCTTTGCAAAAGAAACAAAATCGTCTGCCGAGAAGTTGGGATCTTTTTTGCGGATAATGTCCTGAATCTCGTTGTTTCGGTTGGGTAATTGCACAAATCGACCCTGCAAGCCCTGTCCCGAAACCGTGCCGCCGCTTGTTGTATTTCCGCCCTTCTTTTTCATTACAAGGAAAATAATAACTATTATTACAAAGATTACAGCGGTAGAAACAGTAATTCCGCCACCGCCCCCCGACGAGCCGCTGTAGCTGTAATCATAATCTCCGCCGTAATCTCCGCCGCCGTAATCTCCACCGCCAAAATCTCCGCCACCGCCGCCTCCGCCGTAATCATTTCCGTCAAAGGCGATAACAGAAGCGCATAATCCTACAGCGACTATAATAACAATCGCAAGGCAGACAAATAATTTCTTTTTCATTAAGCTTCCTCTCAAGATTATCCATAATCTTATATATTTTCAAATATTATGGAAATCAATATTTTTATATTTCAGTATTCTGAAAATGATGTATTAAATGGGAAAAAACACTCCCAAAGCCCCTATTAGATATTTAAAAAATTGATACAAAAAGCAGATTTTATTATCTTTTTTCAATTTTAAAGCAGATTGCCGTTCTTTCTTCTCCGTTAATATCTATTCCTGCAAAAGCGGGTATAGAAATGATTTCCGTATTTTCCTCCTGCATATAAACACAGGCGATTGCAATAGCCTTAACCGCTTGATTAACTGCGCCTGCGCCTACAGCCTGAACCTCAACCGTTTTGCCTTCCCTTATAATTGCCGCAATAGCTCCTGCCACTGCCTTTGGAACTGATCTTGCCGATACTTTTACCGATTCCATACTTGTACCTTTCCTTTCATGCCGCGAGGGAATCCCCTCATTCAAAAATACGCTTAATACTGCGGCATGCTCCGGATTTTCTATCTATCTCCAAAGCCACCGCATTTATTGTCGTCCTTCCTTTTGCGTAAATATGCCTTTGAGGGTAGTATGTGGTAAGTCGAGCAATTATAATGTCCTTGTCTACGCCTAAAACAGACTCTTGAACTCCTGTCATTCCCACATCGGTTATATAGCCGGTATGGTGTTCAAGAATACATTCGTCCGCCGTCTGAACATGAGTATGAGTACCTACAACAGCAGATACCCTACCCGCAAGGTAATACCCCAATGCCTTTTTTTCAGAAGTCGCTTCACCGTGGAAGTCGACCAGAATGTTTTTTGTATCAATCTCCTTTAAAATTTTATCTATACAGTGGAAGGGGTTGTCAACCGCCTGCATATACATAGTGCCGATTAAATTCACAACAGCCAAGGAATAACTTCCAAAGTCCAAAAGGCAAAAGCCCTTTCCCGCACATTCCCTTCCGTAATTTGCCGGTCGGATTATACGGCTGCTTTCTTCAAAAACAGCGGTCATTTCCGGTCTTTTAAAGCAGTGGTTGCCCGTTGTTATAACGTCAACTCCCCCGCTTAGCAGCAAATCTGCGGAATAAGGCGTTATTCCGTTTCCGTCTGCGGAATTTTCTCCGTTAACTACTGTTACATCTATACTGTAACGTTGTTTTAAATCCGGCAGCATTGCGGTAAAATCACGGCAAGCGTTTTGCCCCACAATGTCGCCAACAAAAAGGATATTCATTAAAATTTTCTTTCTATTATTATCTCTCTATAATCTGAGTGCGGTCAGGACCGTTTCCAATCATAGCGATTTTACAGCCGCAAAGCTCTTCTAATCTGTTAATGTAATTTTGACAAGCGATAGGCAGGTCTTCAAAGCTTTTGCATAAGGATATGTCGTCGTCAAAGCCCTCTAAGGTTTCATATACGGGCTTGCAGTCCGCCAATTCTTCAAGAGCGGGAGGAAAGTCCTTTATAACAGTGCCGTCCGATTTTTCATAAGCAGTACATACTTTTAAATCGCCTATTCCGCTTAAAGTGTCCAATTTGTTAATGGCAAGCTTTGACAATCCGTTAACTCTTACGGAATGACGGACGATAACTGCGTCAAACCAGCCTGTTCTTCTGGGTCTGCCCGTCGTTGTGCCAAATTCTCCGCCTTTGTTTCTTATGGTATCTCCCGTTTCATTCTCCAATTCGGTGGGGAAAGGTCCTTTTCCCACACGAGTTGTGTACGCCTTGGCAACGCCTATTATCTCACTAATCATCATAGGACCGACGCCTGTGCCTACGCAAACGCCTGCGGAAACAGGGTGGGAGCTGGTAACATAAGGGTATGTGCCAAAATCAATGTCAAGGAGAGTGGCTTGCGCTCCCTCGAACATTACGGTTTTTCCCTCTTTGTCCGCATTGTATACTATTACCGAAACATCTTGAACATACTTGGCAATGCGTTTTCCGTATTCGGTGTATTCCTTTATTACCGCTTCAATATCAACAGGCTCTCCGCCGTAAACCTCGGTGATGATCTTATTTTTAAGCTTGCCTGTGGCACGGGCTTTTTCTGCAAATATATCAGGGTGAATCAAGTCGTAAACTCTTATTCCGCACCTTTCGTATTTATCCATATACGCAGGACCGATGCCTCTTTTTGTAGTGCCAATGTCCGCATTTCCTCTGAATTTTTCCGACAATCCGTCCAGCTCAATATGCCACGGCATTGTAATATGAGCTCGTGGATCTATTCTCAAATTTTCAAGAGATATTCCTCTTGATTCAAGCATATCCATTTCGCCTGTAAAATCCTTTGGATCCATAACAACTCCTGCGCCGATAAGGCAAAGGGTGTTTTTATATAGTATACCCGACGGAATGAGATGAAGCTTATAGGTTTCGCCGCCGCTGACCACCGTGTGTCCCGCATTGTTTCCGCCTTGAGAACGAACCACCACGTCTGCTTTGGAGGCGATAATATCAATTATTTTTCCTTTGCCCTCGTCACCCCACTGAGTTCCCACAACTATGCTTGCTGACATTAAAATTTCAATCCTTTCTTATGTAAATATTGCCTGTTTTTTAAACGGCACTTCTTCACATTTACATTATAACAAATAAATTGTCAAAATGCAAGTATGTTGTATAATAATTTACACAATAAATAAAAATCGTAAATTCTCAAAGTAAATGCAACTTTAAAAGGGAGAAGCTCTGCCGCAGCAAGAGTCATCTCCCTTTAATGACTGATTTTTCTGTTGTCCACCAACTATGCCGTCCCACAAGCACGGCTTCAATATCAGGTTTTTCCGTTGCCTGCCAACTATGCTGCCCCACAAGTACGGCTTCAATATTGGATTTTTTATCGTGTCAGCCCCACGTTAGTGACTTATAGTCATTCTATACATATTATATGATGTTTTTTTATTTTTGTCAATCGTTTTACGATAAAAATTATGGAAAAGTAGAAGTGAGTAAATTCTCAAAGTAAATTCCATAGTAGGAAAAGCTGCGGAATTTAGCGTGAGAATTTACGGATTTTGAATAAAATTAAAATTATGCTTGACAAATCAAAAAAATCAATGTATAATATACACTGTTGATTGCCGCTGTGGTGGAATGGCAGACACAAGGGACTTAAAATCCCTCGGTAGCAATACCGTACCGGTTCAAGTCCGGTCAGCGGCACCATTATCATCTCCGCAAAACCCGTAAAATCGGCGTTTGCGGAGATGGTTTTTTGTTTTCAGCCGCATTTGGTCATTGAATGGTCTTTATTTTAAAAAATTTCTGATGACCATTAAAAAATAAATTTTCTTTCTGTAACTTTATGTAACTTCGGTACTATTGGCGGTACTATGCACTTTTCCCGTCACTTGAACAAGTCAGCGGAAGCGCATCCGCTACCGCCTCCATTGCGGCAGCCTGCGCCGTCTGGAACGTATGCAAATAGACCGATAAAGTTGTTGTCGGCGTGGAATGCCCTAAACAGCTTTGCACAGTCTTTACATCTACACCCGCATTGATAAGAAGCGAAGCATTTAAATGACGCATAGAGTGGTTTGATACGTACCGCATACCTGTTCTCTTGCAAAACTGCTTGAAGAAATATCCAGGTGCTGAACGGTCAAGGGTCAAGCCGTTCCATTTTGTGAAAATGCGGTCGGTTTCTATCCACTTTGAGCCGACTTTCTCACGCTGAACATTTTGCAGCCCTTTCCACTTTGTCAGCATATCAATAACACCTTGCGGGACTTTAAGACTTCTTAAGCTTTGGGAAGTCTTCGGAGTTTCCGTGTAAAGTCCACCCTTAGCCTTGGAGTACAGACAAGTGCGGTTTACCGTGA
>CAZRRT010000079.1:0-10563 GCA_964602605.1 uncultured Ruminiclostridium sp. | reverse complement strand
CACCCTACTCCGAGGAGGAGCAGAGCAAGCCTATTCACCTTTCGGTACATGACGGGCAGGAAATGGACTTTGTACTTTCCGGGCAGCTTAAGGTAATTATAAACGACCATGAGGAGATTTTAAACGAAGGCGACTGCATTTACTACAACAGTAAAAATCCTCACGGTATGGTGGCCTGCGGCGGAAAAGACTGCAAATTCCTCGCCATACTTATATAAATATAAATATAATTGAAAGGGACAAAAGAAAAATGGAACAGGTTCTGGATTACTACAAAAAATTCGTCAAGGAGGGCTTTGACGAAAACGGAATACTTAATAAATTCGAGGTAAACTGCCCCGATAACTATAATTTCGGCTATGATATTATTGATAAATTCGGCGAGATAGACCCCGACCGCCCCGCTTTGAAATGGGTAAACGTTAAGGGTGAGAAAAGAGATATTTCCTACGGCGAATTGTCTAAGCTGTCCACACAGGCGGCTAACCTTTTTGCGTCCAAGGGCATTAAAAAAGGCGATATGGTGTTGCTTGTGCTTAAAAGAAATTATCAGTTTTGGTATGCAATTATCGGACTTATAAAATTGGGAGCTATTGCAATTCCCGCAACTCATCTGCTTACAACTCACGATTTTACCTACCGCTTTGAGCAGGCGGGAGTAAAGGCTGTAATCTGCACTCACGACAATCCCGAGGTTAAAATGTACGTGGACGAAGCGCAAAAGGAATTGGAATGGAAGTTCAACGCAAAATTCATATGCAGAGGCGGCGCAGACGGCGATTGGCTTGATTTTGACGAAGAAATCAAGAAAATGCCCGACACAATGGAACGCGTTCCCACCAACTGCAACGAAATAATGCTGCTTTACTTTACCAGCGGCACTACCGGATACCCCAAAATGGTAGTGCAAAATCACAAATACGCAATCTGCCATATTCAAACTGCAAAGCATTGGCAGAATGTTGATCCCAACGGACTTCACCTTACCATTTCCGACACGGGCTGGGGAAAAGCGGCGTGGGGAAAGCTTTACGGACAAATGTCACTTGGCGCATGCGTAATGGTTTACGATTTTGACAAGTTTGTTCCCGCCGATATGCTTAAAATTATGCAGGATTATAAGATAACTTCTTTCTGTGCACCTCCCACAATGTTCCGTTTCTTTATTAAAGAGGGATTACAGGGCTATGATTTAAGCAGCCTTAAATATTCCACCATAGCGGGCGAGGCTCTTAACCCGGAGGTTTTCTACAGGTGGCAGGAGTTTACCGGCTTAAAGCTTATGGAAGCCTTTGGTCAAACAGAATCCACCGCATTGTTGGGAAATCTTGTGGGAATGACTCCCCGTCCCGGCTCAATGGGCAAGCCCACTCCTCTTTATGATGTGGATATTATTGACGATAACAACAACCCCGTTCCTCCCGGAGAAGTAGGCGAGATAGTGGTAAGAGCGGAGAGGGGCAAGGACGGATTGTTTGACTGCTATTATAAAAACCCTCAGCTTACCGATGAACAGTGGCACGACGGCTACTACCACACAGGCGACACTGCTTGGAAGGACGAGGACGGCTATTTTTGGTATGTTGGAAGAAACGACGATGTTATTAAGTCCAGCGGCTACCGCATAGGACCTTTTGAAATCGAAAGCGTTCTTATCACTCACCCCGCAGTATTGGAATGTGCAATTACCGCAGCACCCGATCCCGTAAGAGGACAAGTTGTAAAAGCCACCGTTGTTTTAACAAAGGGCTATACTCCAAGCGAGGAGCTTAAAAAGGAGCTTCAAAACCATGTTAAAAAGAACACCGCTCCTTATAAATATCCTCGTATTGTTGAATTTGTGGACGAGCTGCCAAAAACCATAAGCGGTAAAATCCGCAGAGTTCAGATAAGAAAAGAAGATAATGGGGACAAGCAGTAATATTTAATACTGATTGTTTATCTCAATGTTGACAAACAGTATAAAAATGCAATATTCCCGAAAAAACTTGCTTTATATGTAGAAAAAACTATGCTTGAAACTTTAAATATTGATTTTTATGCGAACACACTCTAATAAGCAGAAAATAAAGAAAACATAAGGAGCGCATATGACGGAATATTATTTGTGGCTTTTACAGCTTATGGGCGTTGCCAATCCTAAAATTCATCAGCTTATACAGCGTTACGGCTCTCCAAAAAACGTTTACGAGGCAATAGCCTTGGAAAAAGACACCCGATTTCTCACTCAAAGCGAGATTAACAGGCTAAGCTCCGCCACAATGGAAAATTCCGCAAGAATTATTGAGGAATGCGGGAAAGAAAGGGTTGATATAATCACCCTTGACGATCCCGATTATCCTTATAAGCTCAGCCAGATTGACAATCCTCCCGTGCTGCTTTTCTGCAAGGGTACTCTCAAAGGAATAAACGATGAAATCTGCATTTCGGGAGTTGGAGCAAGAGGCGCAACCGCTTATACCGCCAAAATAACAAGAAGAACCTGTATGGATCTTTCCAAGTTGGGAGTGGTATTGATAAGCGGAATGGCTGCGGGTGTAGATCACTTGGTGCATCAATCGGCATTGGACGCAGGAGGAAAAACGGTAGGCGTTTTGGCTTGCGGATTAAAGGCGGATTATCCAAGGGGCAGTATTCCCACAAGAGAAAGAATTTACCAATTAGGCGGCGCATGTATAAGCGAGCTGCTGCCTTATGCACAGCCTTCAAGACTGTATTTTCGTGCAAGAAACAGAATTATATCCGGTCTTTCTCTCGGCACAATGGTGTTTCAGGCAGGTATGAACAGCGGCTCTCTCATTACCGCCGAACACGCCCTGCAGCAGGGAAGAGATTTGTTTTGCGTGCCTCCCCACGATTTGTTTGACTATAATTACTGCGGAGTGGTAAAATATCTGAGAGAGGGTGCAATACCTTTATTTAATTATTTGGACGTTGTTAATACATATTTCAGCCTTTTTGAGGACAAGCTAAACAGCATTAACAAAAAGTACAAAATCTCTCCAAATAAGCAATTTGCTTTTTCAAAAATAGAAGAACTTTCTCAAAAACCAAAGCATAATCATAAGGATAACCGAGAGAATTCTTTAAAATCGGAAATTACCCACTCAGAGCAGGGAGAAATAAAAAAGCGCAAGGGCGAGTTAAAGGCGGAAAGCTTTGATTTTGAAAGCAGAAAACCCGAATATAAGATTATTTATGATTTTTTAAACGAATACGGAAAACAGCAGATAGAGGTTATTACCGACTCCTGCAATATTTCCGCAAGCGATATTTCCGAATATCTTATGGATTTGGAGGTTGAAGGTATTATAACCTCATTTGCGGGAGATCATTACGCCATTTCCGAGTAAAATTATTTATACTTAATATACTTTATAACAATTTAGAACTACATAAAAATATTAAAAAAATTATATGGATAATACCGCATAAACTCATATTGTATATTATGTAATCGCATATTCAGAATTGAGCTTTGCACATCTTTATACTTCATAATTCACGGAGAAAAACTGACAAAATGAAGCTTCTGTTTATTTTCACAGGCGGCACTATCGGCAGCAGCGTAAAAGACAGCATTATTTCAACCGACAGCAAAAAACCTTATCTTATTTTGGAAAAATACCGTGAAAAATACGGCATAAATTTTGACTACAATATATTGCAGCCATACACAGAGCTTAGCGAGAACAATACGGGCGTTACCATACGAAAGCTTATCAGGGCTGTTTCCGACAATCTGAATATGGGCTATGACGGAATAATAATTACCCACGGTACAGATACTTTACAATACTCCGCCTCGGTCTTGTCCTATACATTAAATGTAAATATTCCCGTATGCCTTGTTTCCAGCAACTACACCATAGAAAATCCCAAGGCAAACGGACTTGTAAATCTCCACAGCGCATTGATGTTTATTAAGAATGTTAGGGCAAAGGGCGTTTGGGTTGCCTATAAGAATCAAAACGATATTCCCAAAATTCATAAGGGCAGCAGGCTGTTGGAGCGGCAAGCCTTTACCGACTGCATTTTCAGCGTAATGGATTCCTACTTCGGCAGCTTTGACAATGAGTACAATTTTCATTACAACCCTGTCTACAGTGAAAATCCCGACCAAACGGAATATTTTCCTTCCCAGTGTCTTACAGAGGAAGCGGACAGCATTTTAAGAATAGAGCCTTACTTAGGTATGGTATACCCAAAAATCGGCGCTGAGGTTAAGTACATTATTCACGGCAGCTATCATTCGGGAACAATTAACACAAAGTCTATTTTTCCCTCCGATTTTTTTAACGAGGCAAACAGACGCAATATAAAAATATTCCTTACGGGAACGGAAAAGGGAGAGCGTTACCAAAGCACCCAAGCCTTTAACAGCCTGCACCTTATACCGGTAAACAATCTTTCGCCGATTTCCGCTTATGTAAAGCTTTGGCTATGTTCCGTTTCGGGAAAAGAACCGGAAAATGTTTTGAGTAAGTCTTTGGCGGGGGATATTGTGCCTTAAAATGCTGCTTTAAATAAAGAATAACTGCTTTTAGTTGTCGATTTTTTGGCTGATAAAAAGCATAACCGCTGTTATATCTCTTATGATTTTGGTTTAGTAAGTATTTTTTGCTCAAAAACAATGGAAGCAGAGTTTTAAACTGCTTACTTATAAAACTATTCCTTTGTGTAATTGCTGATTTTATTCAAATAGGCTGTTTAAGCATTATTTTTTCCATGTACCTGTAAAACCCGTTTCTATTTTAACCCTCTTTTCCAATAAAAAACGCCTGCTTTCGCAAATAATTTTACAATATTCTTTACATTGATATTAGAAACCCGCCTTGATTGCTCAAAGCGGTTTTATAGATATTAGGTTATTTGGCAGGCGTCCAATTCTCCTGCATCTCTCGGGTAAATACCCTGTCAAACCATCGGCGTGTGGACGTGGACGAAATCTTCCACCTCAAATAACCTTATACCATACATAATATAATATTTATCAATCAAACTTTTTTTCATTACGCCTATGCTCAAAATGTTCATTTTCAAGACGAGCAATTTCCTTCTCTAATTCTTCTCGTGACATTTTTTTATACGTTCGGGAATTATAACATTATCGTTAACAATATATTCTTTCTCTGCCATTTAAAGCACCTCCTTAAAATCAATATTATGATTTTCCATAATTTTGTTTAATGCGTTTATTTGTGCGTTGTATTCACCAAACCCGTCATTAAGAAATTTTTGAATATAAAGTTCAAAAGCGAAGGATTAACATATTCTCTTGATGAATATCTGAAAATTTTTCCGTTGTGACAAGCTACAAATCCCAAATAATAACCGTGTTTTAAGCAAGAATTGAAATCCTCAATACTTGGCGGCATACTGCTTGGATGAGTGTGAAGAGTAATAATTTTTTTATCACTGCTTTTGCTTACGGCACTTTTCACTTTTTCGGTGTATTCAACGGCTCTTTTTTCATCGCTGTCTGTCACTGAAAAAATAATATCTCCCGTTGTTCCGTCGAGCCAATACATATCCTCAAGCTCTGTTCCGCTTCTATGCTTTAATGCGGATTTTGCAGAGTCATAAAGAGCTTTATTTACTTTGGGATTGCCGGTTGCATTGTCAAATTTTCGTTTGTATTCTCCGCCGCTTATGTATGTTTTACAAGCGTGCTTTTATTCCCACCGTACCTTTGATTTTCAAGAGTCACTTTATCACTTCCTGCTTTTATTATACCACTATCCCCGCTTTTGTCAACCCTGCCGCTTGTAAATCTCCCTGTCAATAGATTGTGATTAGTATTATGCTTTTTATCATTAAAACAGTGTTTTTGTACACAGCTCTATTGACAAAATTCCCATATCAGACAACGCCCGATAAAGCAGTTCCTATATTAAAAATACAAAAAGACACCATATAGGCAAAGGCGGTTTGATACAGCAGGGCGAACAGGGTAAGCAATGGGTTTTCAAATTCCTTGTTCATAGCGGAAACGGCGGCAATACAGGGGGCACACAGCAGATTAAAAACAAGAAAGGAAAATGCGGACAAAGAGCTTGTAAATATTCTTCCCATATCATACGCTCCAAGCACGCCAAATACCCCAACAATTTCCTCTTTTGCCGTCAGCCCCATTACCGCTGCCACCGCCGCCTGCCAATTTCCAAATCCCAACGGCTTAAAAAACACTGCCAATATGTCGCCCGTGTTTTTAAGAATACTGTCGGAAATATCGGTTACAGGAACAATATTCCCGTTATAAATTCCGAAATACGACAAAAACCAAACCGCCGCCGATGCCAGCAAAATAACAGAACCCGCCCTTTTTAAGTAGGAGCCGCATCTTTGCACCAACACCTTAAATACGTTTTTGAGCTTTGGCAGTCGGTAATCGGGCAGCTCCAATATAAAGGGGGTATTTTGGGAGGAAAAGGGCTTTATTCTTTTAAGCACAAGTCCCGACAATAAAACCGAAATTATTCCCAAAAAATAACAAATAGGGGCAATCCACCAGCCGCCTTTAAAAAAATTAGCGGCAATAAGGGAGATTACGGGGATTTTTGCCGTGCAGGGCATAAAGGTGGAGGTAAGAATGGTTGTTCGTCGCTGTCCCGGGTTTTCCACCGTTCTTGAGGACATTATGGCGGGGACTCCGCAGCCTGTTGCAATCAGCATAGGTATTATGGACTTTCCCGACAGACCGAATTTCCTGAAAAAGCTGTCAAAAATAAAGGCTATTCTTGACATATATCCCCAATCTTCAAGCAGTGACAAGCTGACAAAAAGTATCATAAGCTGGGGTAGGAAGCTCAATACCGTGCCCACGCCTCCCGTTAAGCCGTTTAATATTAAATCGGAAAGCCACCTTGCACAGCCGAGGCTTTTTAAAACTCCGCTTAAATAATTGGGAAAATCTACCGTTATAAGGCTTTTGGCAATATTGCTGAGCCATTGTCCGAAAGATCCCGCAGACAGAAAATATACCAATGATATAATTGCTGCAAAGCAGGGTATTGCAGTGTATTTTCCCGTCAGTATTTTATCGGCTTTTTGGGTTAAGCTTTCCTTATTATTGCTTGTTATCACACATTCCCGTGTTATGCTTTCTGCGTAATTATACCGCTGATTTATTATGATTTCATCAGACTGTCCGTTAAAACGCTTTTCCGCCGCTTTTCTCATAACGTCAATGTCGCTTACAATTTTAGGAGGCAAAGAAAAGAAGTCCTGAAAATCCCTGTCGCCCTGAAACAGTTTAACGCTCCACAGCCTTGAAAACTGTTGGGCATTGTTCTCTTTCAGATAGGGAGTTATTATATTTTCCGTATTTTGTAATAATTTTTCGGTGCTGCTGTCAAAAAATGATAAATTGGGAGAATAGGGCTTTTTTGCAAGGAAAACAGCCTTTTTCAGCATTTCAAAGCAGCCCTTTCCCTTTGTGGCGGATATGGCGGCGGCTTCTGTTCCCAGCAGCTTTGACAGCTTTAATAAATCCGTAATAATTGCTTGCTTTTCCGCTAAATCAATCATATTGAGAGCAAGCAAAATCGGAATTTTTGTTTCCATAAGCTGTTCCGCCAAATAAATACTGCGCTGAAGCTTGGTGGAGTCGCAAAGGCAGATAATAACATCGGGATTTTTTGTCAATATGTAATTTAAGCTGATATTTTCCTCTGGAGAATAGGGACTTAAAGAATATATTCCGGGCAGGTCGGCAATTAAAATTCGGCTGTTTTCTTTTATTATTTTATTGGGTCTTAAAAATCCCTCTTTTTGCTCTACTGTAACTCCCGCTCTGTTTCCTATATACTGATTTGAGCCGGTCAGCAGGTTAAAAAGCGTTGTTTTTCCGCAGTTGGGATTTCCAATTAAAGCTATTTTTACAACATTTTCATTCATTTTCGGGTTGTCCCTTTCTTTTATGCTGTAAAATTTTATTCGCTTTTAATTGGGATTATGCAGATTTTTGATTTTATGAATAAAATTAACGCCCCGACTATAAAATCGGAGCGCTAAAGAATTATTAAATATTATTTTTGAATATGATAATCAGCTCTTCTTTAAATCACATACAATAACACCAAGTCCGACGCTGCTTAAATAGCACCTGCCGTATACGCTGCAGTCGCCTTTTATAAATTTTCCGTTTCCCATACCGCCAAACTGCATTGTGCTTGATGTAACGGCGGACCAAGTTTTTGCTCCGTCATCCGACCAATAAACGCCCATAGCATCGTCTGCGGTAGGTCTGCCCCAAATATAAATTGCGTCGGGAGAGGAATCGTCCTTGCCTTTTCCAACTCCGACTCCTATTGCTCCCGCTACGGTTTCGATTCTTGCAAAGTTCTCGCCGTGATCCTCCGAACGCTGTAAGCCCATAGAGGGAAGATAAACAACGCCTTCTTTTTCAGGGACAACGGTTATTCTTGTTTCTCCCATAAGGTTGTAGGTCTTTTTAAAGGTCTTGCCTTTATCCGAGCTTACATAAAATCCGCTGCCGCTTGCCGCATAAACGTAATCGGGATTTACGGTGTCGCAAACTATATCGTTGGTGATAAAAATTCCTTCCGCTTCATTCCAGCTGTCGCCCATATCATCGGAATAATAAATGGTGGGAGCGTCCTTCGGCGACCAGAAGAAACGCTTTCCGTCGGCAGTAACGCCTGCTGTACCTTCCTTGGCGTTATTTATAGGATCGGTTTTGGAGGTTTTCCAGGTTTTGCCGCCGTCTGTTGTATAGTAAAAGCCTTTCTTTTCCTTTCCGTCGCCGCCGCATTTTACCATTACGTCGGTATTGCCGAATGCAACCGCAATATCTGTCATAGAGCCTGCGTTGCTGCTGTGGATTGTGCCGTATTCAAAAGCGTCGGTGTTTACAAAGCCGTCATAGTCGTAAATGGATGTGACAATTTTTCCTCCGGGGACTGTTACCAATTCGGAGGGAACGGTTTCCTCAATTCCCTTTGAGTCAAAGTAGAAGTTTGGCGCATCAGCCCAAATATCGTCGCAGCCGAATAAGCCGTTGCCTGATGTTACCTTGATTTTTGAGGAATTGAATTTGTCCATTGCAAGGCAGCCGCACCAGTGCATAGCATAGGTTTTTACCCATTCAACGTCTGAGGACATAGTCATTTTATCGTTGATGTTATTCCAAGTTGCTCCGCCGTCTGTTGTGGTGTAAAATACGTCGCCGAATGCGTTATTGGGCTGTTTCATCCAAACACATTCCGTAACCGCCACCATTTTTTTCGGATCATTCGGATCTATAGCAACGTCGCCGAAGGTCTGATTTGCAGGGGAAATGTCCTCAACTGCGCCGCTTGTTATATTAAGACGTCTTATTCCGCCTTGTCCGCTGTTCCAAGGTCCTTCCGCGTTTCCGTAGGTGATAATAAGATTTCCCTGTCCGTCCAATCTCATTCTCTGTGGGAAAAGCTTATCGGGCAGGTCTGCAACCGCTTTCCAGCTTTCTCCGCCGTCCTCGCTTACAAAAATGTTGCTCTCCTTGTTTTTGGAGATGCCCGCATATATTCTTGTGCATTTTGAACCGTCGGAGGAGTCGGGATCTATGGCTATTGTGCAGATACCGTTGCTGTTGCCCGTTTCTGTTTTGGTAACGTCGGAAAGTCCCGTTAAGGCTGCCCAGGTTTTACCGCCGTCGGTGCTTTTTATCATACCGCCTGTTCTGCCGCCTACATATAAAATGTTGTGATCGACGGGATCCATTGCTATTCTCTCGCCGTTTTGCCTGCCCATACCGTTTCCGTGAACCTTAATTAACTCGGTAACGTCAACTGTTTCATAAGTATTTCCGTAGTCCTCCGAAATCATAACGCAGCTTTTTCCGCCGCTGAAATATGATGTTCCCGCCAATAAGAATATTCTGCCGGGCTTATCCGGATCTATCGCCATTCCGTCAATTCCCATAAGTCCTACGTCGTCCTCGGATATGTTGTAGGATATGGAAACCCATTTGTTTTTGTCCTTGTCAAAACGGTATGCGCCGCCAACGTCTGTTCTTGCGTAATAAAGTCCTTCCTCCGAGGTGGAGAAAACGCCTGTCATATAACCGCCGCCGCCCATTGCCATTTGACTGAACTGCCAATCCGAAGAAACGGGTGAGTTTGCAGAGCCTGTTGTATTGCCGCCTGTTTGGCTTGGCTTACCGGGATCATTGTTGCAGGAGGTTAAAAGCATTACCGCCGCAGAAGCCAATGCTGTTATTGCTGCGGCTTTTCTTTTCTGCTTGTTCATAGTATTCACCTTTCTTAATTTTATGGAATTTCTTTTGATTATCCGTATTAAGTATTCTTGCAAAAGCCTTGTGTAGAAATAATGTAATCGTTTTTACAAAAGTATATGATACTGCCTAATAATCGGTTGTATTAAAATTATTCTAACATACTTTTTTAAATTTTGAAACTGTGTTTTATTACAAAATGGGAAAAATATATTTGTGTAATTTGACGGGGCTTTTTAAAGGCAAATTAAGATATAGACTATAGTTTTGATTAAAGCGCAGCTTAAACAAGCTGCCGAAATTGCGAAGCAATTTCGAGGTTC
>CAZRRT010000078.1:3275-10740 GCA_964602605.1 uncultured Ruminiclostridium sp. | reverse complement strand
AAACCTTCCCGAGAGGAGCAGACAGTATTTCTTTTGGGAGGAATACAAGGGAGAATATCGGCTGCGTTTTTTCCACAGCTATAAAAGCGATATTTGCGATACTGCCTTCTATGGAGTGATAAACAAAGGCTTGGAAAACTGCCGCTTGGAGGGATTTTACAAAAAGCCTGCTGCGATATGGGGGATTTTTTGGTCTATTGTCGGCGTTGCGTCCGCTATTGCTTTGGCTTTCTTTATCTCGATGATGCTTTCGGAAAGCCCTGAATTGACTATGATTCCTTTGTTTTTGGCAGTTCTTATTCCCGTGGCTTATATTTTGGTAAATTTATTGATGTTTGACAAAAAACGTCTTAAAATTATTAACGATTATCTTAGAGAATTTACGTCCGCAGCAAATATTGATATTATAAATGAAGAATTAGAGGAAGAAAAATAAATTGAACACGGTTTAATTTGGAAAAAAATGACAATGAGGTAAGATAATGCGGGAAATAAATGTAAATATCATTAAAAATACAGTAGCAGAACTGTGTGAGAAAGCAAATCTCATCCTTCCCGAAAAATTGCAGGAGCTTATTGCAAATATGGCTGAAAAAGAAGAAAGCCCCCTTTGCAAAAGCGTTTTAAAGGATATTTGCCATAATGCGGACTGTGCAAAGGTGCTTAACGTGCCTATTTGTCAGGATACGGGTATGGCGGTTATTTTTCTTGAAATCGGGCAGGACGTGCATTTTGTGGGCGGAAATTTATACGACGCAATAAACAGCGGAGTGGAGCAAGGCTATATTGAGGGAAAGCTTCGCCTTTCGGTAGTCGCCGACCCTTTAAAGCGTGTAAACACCAATACCAACACCCCTGCTATTATTCACACAAAAATAATCAGCGGAGAAAAAGTTTATATAACGGTTGCCCCAAAAGGCTTTGGCAGCGAGAATATGAGCGGAATGAAAATGTTCACCCCTTCCGCCACAAAAGAGGATATTATAGATTACATAGTTTCCGTTGCCGACAAAGCCGGCAGCAATCCCTGTCCTCCCATTACGGTTGGCGTGGGGATAGGCGGCGATTTTGAATATGCGGCTTTCCTTGCAAAAAAAGCGCTTTGCCGTGATTTCAGAGTCAGAAACAGCGATCCCCTTTATGCAGATATGGAGCAAAAGGCTCTTGAGGGCATAAACGCCTTGGGAATAGGTGCACAAGGCTTTGGCGGCACGCAAACCTGCCTTTATGTGAATATCGAGCAGTTCCCCACTCACATTGCAGGACTGCCTGTGGCGGTAAATATAGGCTGCCACGTTACAAGGCATATGCAGGCGGTTATATAACGCTTTTGAAATTGGATTGCATATAACGGTTATATAAGACGCTTCGGAAATTAGATCGCATAATATTTTCAGAATTTTCCACCCAGCCGCTATTGACAATATTGCGGTTTTGGCATATAATAATATTAGAGTCAAAGTTGTTTAAGCCCTTGGATAATTGGAGTCCAAGCACACTGAACAATTCTTGGCTTTTTTCTTTTTTGCAATAAATAAGCTTATCAGAATATATTGTTATTATCTTTTGGATAAACGCTTGTGATATAATCGCCGCTTATATCTTCTTAGGGCAACACCGCACAATTATTGCCTTAAAGCGCAGCTTAAACAAGCTGCCGAAATTGCGAAGCAATTTCGAGGTTCAGTGGGGGATTTTACCCCCACTGAACCTAAGATGAAAGACTTTGCCTGCAAAGTCTTATAAACCCGTGCCGCCTAAGAGGCGGGGGACATCTTTGCAGCGGTTATATATCCTATTCTAATAAAAGTCAATAATATAGTAGTTATAGCTTCCCCACTCCTTCAAAAGTAAAAATATATTGCTGAAAATTCGTTTTCATAGCGGGTTTTGCAGTTTGATTAACCTACCTCCCGTTTTCAAAAAATATGTTTGTTTTTGCCGTTGTAAAAAAGTGTTTTGTATTTTTGCCTTTAAATTTTGCGGAAACTTAAAAGCCAACAAATATATTGACAATATTACAATTATATAGTATAATGTTAAAATAAAGACAAAGCTATATCACTTTAAATTACAAAAATCTAATCACTTGTAGGCAAAGGGCTGTAATTTTTATAACAGGAGGCTGTTTAATGGGACTGACACTAACAGAAAAAATCATCAAAAGCCATATTGTTGACGGAGAAATGAAAAAAGGTACGGAAATCGGCTTAAAAATCGACCAAACCCTTACTCAGGACGCAACGGGAACAATGGCTTACCTTCAGTTCGAGGCAATGGGAGTAGATCAGGTAAAAACCGAAAAGTCGGTGGCTTATATCGATCACAATACCTTGCAGTCCGGATTTGAAAACGCCGACGATCACCGCTTTATCGGCAGTATCGCCAAAAAACACGGAATCTGGTTCTCCCGCCCCGGTAACGGCATTTGCCATCAAGTTCATCTCGAAAGATACGGAAAGCCCGGAAAAACCCTTATCGGTTCTGACTCTCACACTCCCACAGGCGGCGGAATAGGTATGTTTGCATGCGGTGCGGGCGGACTTGACGTGGCTGTGGCTATGGGCGGCGGCGCATATTACATCACTATGCCCCAGGTTGTCAGAATCAACCTTACAGGCAAGCTTAACGATTGGGTTTCCGCAAAAGACGTTATCTTAAAGGTACTGCAAATTCTGTCGGTTAAAGGCGGAGTGGGAAAGGTTATGGAGTACACGGGGGAGGGCGTTAAAACTCTTTCAGTACCCGAACGCGCCACTATTACCAATATGGGTGCGGAATTAGGAGCAACCACCTCTATTTTCCCTTCCGACGAGGTGACAAAAGCGTTTTTAAAAGCGCAGGGCAGAGAAGAGGATTGGGTAGAGCTTAAAGCCGATGATGACGCTGTTTACGATCAAACGGTGGAAATTGATTTATCTCAGCTTGTGCCTCTTGCCGCTTGTCCTCACAGCCCCGACAATGTAAAGACGGTGGAGGAAATCGGAAATATTAAGATAGATCAGGTTTGTATCGGCTCTTGCACCAACTCCTCCTTGCAGGACTTGTTAAAGGTAGCTCATATTTTAAAAGGAAAAACAGTACATCCCGATGTAAGCCTTGCTATCGCCCCCGGTTCAAAGCAGGTTTACAATATGATGGCTCAGTGCGGCGCATTATCTGATCTTATTGACGCAGGAGCAAGAATTTTGGAATGTGCCTGCGGTCCTTGCATAGGAATGGGACAATCCCCTAATTCCAAAGGTATTTCACTTAGAACATTCAACAGAAACTTTGAAGGCAGAAGCGGCACAAGGGACGGTCAAATATACCTTGTTTCCCCCGAAACCGCCGCTGCTTCCGCAATAGCAGGCGTATTCACCGATCCCAGAGGGCTTGGAGAAATGCCGCCTTACATAATGCCCCAGCATTTTTACATCAACGACAATATGGTTGTTCCTCCCGCATCTCCCGAGGACGCTAAGAACGTGGAGGTGCTCAGAGGTCCTAACATAAAGCCCTTCCCCGTTAACGCTCCCCTTTCCGACAATATTGAAGCAAGCGTTACATTAAAGGTTGGGGACAACATTACCACTGACCATATTATGCCCGCAGGCGCAAAAATACTTCCCTTGCGCTCCAACATTCCCGAAATCTCAAAGCACTGCTTTGCCGTATGCGACGAAACCTTCCCAAAACGTGCTTTGGAAGCGGGAAAGAGCATCATAGTAGGCGGAGCTAACTACGGTCAGGGTTCTTCGAGAGAACACGCCGCACTTGCCCCTCTTTATTTGGGAGTAAAAGCCATAATTTGCAAATCCTTTGCAAGAATACACCGTCAAAACCTTATTAACAACGGTATTTTGCCTTTGGAATTTGTAAATGAAGCGGATTATGATAAAATCCAGCAAGGCGATGAGCTGCTGCTTGAAAATATCAAGGACATAATCCAAAACGGCAAGGATATTGTGGTTAAGGACAAGACCAAAAGCATTGACATTCCCGTAAAGTGCCAGCTTTCCCAAAGAGGAAAAGGAATGATTTTGGCAGGCGGTCTGCTTAATTTCACAAAAAATAAATAATTGGTTTGATTCAAAAAAGCTTTTTTCATTGTTTTAATCAAAGCTTATTATCGGGAGGATATAATATGAAAAAGATTTATGTTTTTATCGCTGTTATTTCTTTTATATTAGGCTTGGCAAGCGGTATGCTGATTGCTCTTATTAAAATTTCAAGAAAATTTGAATACGAGCTGGAAACTATGTTTGCGGGAAAAGAACACGATGATCCCGATATTGAGGAGCTGTACGCAATAGACGGCTATAACGGCTACGGCGATTTGGACGATTACGATGAAGACGACGACGATATTTTCGGTATTGACAGTTCTGACGACGATGAATAAAGCTTGATATAAAACAGATAAAAAGCGGTATTTATACAAATAACCATTTTAAAAAAGATAAAGTCAAAATCGGAACGGTTATTGCACTCAATGCACCGTTAACTCTCGGACGGCAAATCTTTAATAAAATCATAAAAAATATCTTGGTTACCAGTGTTTATTTGCCGATAATCTTATAATATATTTGCTTTCCGATTATGTTTTCAGCCCGCCGCAAAAGAAAGGAATTTGTTATGAACAAAATAAAAATGCCCACTCCTCTTGTGGAGATGGACGGAGATGAAATGACTCGTGTTATCTGGAAAATGATAAAGGATATACTGCTTATTCCTTACATTGAACTTAACACAGAATATTATGATTTGGGATTGGTTCACAGAAACGAAACCGACGATCAGGTAACAATCGACAGTGCAAACGCCACAAAAAAATACGGCGTAGCGGTAAAATGCGCGACGATCACGCCAAATGCACAGCGTATGACCGAATACAATTTAAAGGAAATGTGGAAATCCCCTAACGGCACTATCAGAGCAATACTTGACGGAACCGTTTTCAGAGCGCCTATTATTGTAAAAGGAATTACTCCCCTTATCCCTACCTGGAAAAAGCCTATAACTATTGCACGTCACGCTTACGGCGATGTATATAAAAACACAGAAATGAAAGTCCCCGACGGCGGCAAAGCAGAATTGACAGTTACCGATAAGGACGGAAACGAAACAAGGGAGCTTATACATAATTTCAAAGGCTCGGACGGAATAATTCAAGGAATACACAATGTTGACGAGAGTATTGCAAGCTTTGCACGCTCTTGCTTTAACTTTGCTTTGGATATTAAGCAGGATTTGTGGTTTGCAACAAAGGACACTATTTCCAAAAAATACGATCACAGATTTAAGGATATATTCCGTGAAATATTCGACAAGGAATATGGGGAAAAATTTAAAGAGGCGGGTATTGAATATTTCTACACGCTGATTGATGACGCAGTTGCCCGTGTGGTTCGCTCCGAGGGCGGATATATTTGGGCTTGCAAGAACTATGACGGCGACGTTATGTCGGATATGGTGGCTACCGCTTTCGGAAGCTTAGGTATGATGACCTCCGTGCTTGTTTCCCCCGAAGGAATTTATGAATACGAAGCTGCTCACGGCACGGTTACCCGTCACTACTACAAATATTTAAAGGGAGAGGAAACCTCCACAAACAGTGTTGCAACCTTGTTTGCTTGGAGCGGTGCGCTTAAAAAGAGAGGTCAGCTTGACAATGTGAAGGATCTGTCCGATTTTGCCGATAAATTGGAACAGGCTACTATAGAGACCATTGAGGACGGAGTAATGACAGGCGACTTGTATATACTTTCCAATTTGGAGAACAAGAAAAAGGTCAATACGGAAGAATTTTTGAAGGAGATAAAAGTCAGATTGGATAAGCTGATGTAATTTCAGCTGATTGTCCTTTATGCTGAGAAGAGGGTGGTGCTATGTCCAAGGAGGGAAAAATTTCCGATTCGGTAATTCGCCGTTTGCCGAGATATTACCGTTTTTTAGGCGAACTGTTGGAGGAAAATACCGATAAAATTTCTTCAGGCGAACTGTCAAAGCGTATGAAATTAACTGCGTCCCAAATAAGGCAGGATTTAAACTGCTTCGGCGGTTTCGGACAACAGGGTTATGGTTACAATGTGGCGGCTCTCAGAGAAGAAATTGGAAAAATATTAGGTCTTGACAAGTGCAGAAAAGCTATTCTTATAGGAGCAGGTAATTTGGGAACAGCTTTGGCGCTGCATATAGATTTTCACAGAAGCGGCTGTGAGTTGGTGGGAATTTTTGACTCGAACCCAAAAATCTTAGGACAAAGCTTAGACGGTCTTAGCATAATGGGAATTGATATGCTTGAAAGCTTCTGCAAGGAAAACAAGCCCGAAATAGCGGTTCTCTGCACTCCAAAATCCGCTGCAAAAGAGCTTTGCGATAAGCTTATTGAATTAAAGGTGCTCTCATTTTGGAATTTCTCACACTATGATTTAAATTTGGAATATGAGGATAAAAATATTGTGGTGGAGAACGTGCATTTGGGGGACAGCCTTTTAACGCTGACTTACCGAACTAATAACAGATAATTTTTTTAATTGGGAATAGTAAATCAGCTTTCTTGCGTTATTAAAAAAGAGCAGTACCTTAAATATGAGATACTGCTCTGTTTTTTTAAGAAGCGAGTTTTTTTCGCATAGAGTAAATCCGATTCTTTTTTCCCCATTTAATTTTTGAAACATTAGGATTGAGATAATAAGTGTTATCCCGATACTCATTTATTTTTGTACATCTGTGTGTAATGCTTTACAATAGAGCTTATTATCATTTCTGTTTTTTCAGGGCTTGCAATACACATTCTTATATTATCTTTGTCGTTTTCGGTAAGAGCCATTCCCTCAATTCTCATAGAACCGTCAATCTCTTTTATAATTTGTTCGACTATATCCATATTAAGCACACATTTCCTATATATATTATAGAATATATTCTATAAAATGTTAAGTAGATATTTAAATAAGGCTGAAAAAAATCACGTAAGGACAAAATTATCCCGCCAAAGCTATGGGCAAAAGTGGCTTTAGCGGGATTGATTTTATAATATTCAATAATTTTTTCGGCATTTTCATAATAAGGCTGACGATTTAACATTGTCAAGTATTTTGTTATTTTTTCAATAATAAAAGCGGCTCGCCCTTTCGGTATTCTTTCATTGTTCCGCCGAAACAACCGTTTTTGTTGCCTCTATCTTTTTATTGGCATATAAAACAACGTCTTTTATAACAAGCTTTTGAATTGCTGATATAAGAAGCTCCATTGTTTCAAAGTCAATCTTATTATCATTTACAGGGAGATAAATTTTATCTTTTTGAATTTTTGCTTTACTTATACTATTTCCCCAAGAATATTTATAATCTAAACTCCTTCGTACACAAGTAGCCAAATACAAATATATTAATTTGGTAGCATCATAATCTTTCAAATACAATACTAAATTATGGCTGTCATTTGAAAAGAAATCATTTTCCTGATAACTAACAACAAA
>CAZRRT010000078.1:0-3265 GCA_964602605.1 uncultured Ruminiclostridium sp. | reverse complement strand
AATGTCCTTTTTCCAAATAGTCTTTATCATATTTTATATATGTACTTACAGAATTATTATTAGCACTTGCACAAAGATATGGGACTTCTCCGCTATTTGCTATAATATCGCTTGACAAAATATTATGAGTGTTAATCACATCGAAAATACTTATTAAACTAAATTCTTTAAATTCAGTATTTGGATAACTATTTATTGCTTTTTTCTCATCTTCTGACAATTCATAATTATCCAACCCGCTTGCTTTCAGGTAAGAGGTCAGCTGCGCCATACGCTCAGCTTCCAGCTCCGCTATAAACGATTCCATAAAGTCAAAGTCTATTTCGCCGTTTTTGGTGGGAAGTTGAATTTTTTCAGATTTTATTTTTTCCCAAGAACACATATTATCATAACCAAAAAATTTATAAAGAAAATGTAATGAATTTGCCAAAAACAAGCCTTGATTATCAGAAATATCAAATTTGGGCTTTAATGAAAAAACTCGTGCATGTGTAACCATTTTATATTTAAAAGGACGATAATAAGCATATCCAAACATATCTACTGTTATTGTTTTGGAATTAAATATTTTTGCGTTAACAGCTGTTTTGCCCAAAATGCCATTATTGGTTCTGCCTGATGTGATAACAAAAACTCCTGTATCAGTTAAGTGCTTTTTCTGTATATCAAAATCACCGTTTTGGCTGCTAAACAAATCCTCTAATCTATATTCGCCCCACTCAACGCTCTCTAACCTTTCATTGAGTGAGGCGTTTATTTTCCCAAGCGTTCGTTATCCTCGCTTTCATTTTTCAAAAGATTTGAAACCTCCCACGCCAAATAATCACCGACTGTTTTCTTAAAATCGTCAAGGGTGGGTTTGGTGTCTATGGGGGCAGTCTGATTCCAATCTGCTCCGCTTTCGGGGTTTATTGTTCCCTCATAGTATTCTTTTTCGGTAAAGATATTAAGCTTCTTCTTTCCAAAACGCACCAAATCAACAACTTCTTGATAGCGTTCTTTTGCACGGTCCGTATCTCTCAGATTTACGCTTGCTTTCTTTCTGTTTGTGCGTGTGTAGCCGTCGTTTGAAAAGTCTATAAACTTAACGGTATCGTCTTTTTGGTGCGCTTCGCCGATTTTAAACACATATATATTCGTCTGTACGCTGGATTTACCGATAAATAAATCAATGGGCATTTTTATGCTCGCAAGCAGCGTGTTGCTTTTGAGTATTCTTTTGTTGTATTCGGCGGCTTTTCCCGAGCCTGCGGAATTTTGGATAATAATTGCCCCGTATCCTTTTTTCATCATAGAGAAAGCCTTTTCAACAAACACCATTCCATTTCCCTTGGCTGAATACGGAGGATTAAGCACAAAAGCGTCGGCAGGAAAATCATCATCTTTATTTCTAAAGCCGTATTTGCCGTCAAAATCGAGTAATGAGTCTTTATTCATAATACCGGAGCTGCCGTCGCCCATAAGTATCATATTAAGAACCGCAAGTATGTAAATGTTTGGCAGTATTTCCAATCCCAACAGCTGTTCGGACTTTATTTTAGCAGACTTCAAAGCTAATTCATCGGGGGAAGCAATGGTATTTTTAGCGTCTATAAGCATTTCGTTCATTGCTGCGACCAAAAGTCCCGCACTGCCTGTTGCAAAGTCCCAAACATAAGAATTTTTGTTTACTCTTGCTAACTTAACCAAAAGCGTAGCCACATAAGAGGGAGTTAAAACAACATCGTTCAGCTTATCCTGCGTAAAACCAAGCCAGCTGTACATTTCATTAAAAAGCTTACCGGTAAAATCCGTTGTAAGTCCGATTTTGTAATATATGCCCAAATCATCGATAATCTTTGTAAACACACGCTTTATCTGACTTTCACCGTTTACGGGCTTATTTCGGTTCTCATCAAGCAGGGTGTTTGATAGTGTTCTTATAATAAGCTCCCGCTTTTGTTCGGGTAAATTCTTTGCTTTTAAAAACGACTCTATTTTTGTTATTCTCTTCTTGCCGTCCGTATAATTTTCTTCTTCAGATGATACTAATTCTGATTTATCAAGCGGTTTTACACCCTTTGCTCCAAGCGTAGCTATAATTGTTGCAGCTACAAGATATACACGATCGCTTTCGCTTAAGCCTTTTTCGTTTTTGTATATGTCATTGTTAAGCTTAATAAGGCTTACATTGATTTCCTGCTCACGTTTTTCCTTTAACTTGTCAAGCTCTTCCTGCGGCAAAGACAGATTTTTTATTTTCCGAATAAAATCGTCAAAGTTTTTTTCTTTTAAGAAAGATAAATCCGTATATGTATCGATTTCCTGACCTGCGCCAAGATTTGCCTTTGATACATAATACACTCCGATAGAATGAACAAGATTGCCCAAATCGTCCTTATATCCCGTAACACCTATCGCAATAATATCGGTATAGCTTGTAAAATGCAGCAGTGCGTTTGCATAGTGAACAGCGCCGTTTACGGCATACGAATTGATATTCTTATAATTTGGCTCATTTTTGCTTGTTTTATTATCAATATGACCGTCTGAATCAAGTTTTACAAGTTTATCCTTGTAGCCCTTATATTCGATTAAAACAGGATACTTATCGCCGTTTTTATCAGTAAGAAGCATTTTGGCGTCGGGACGGTTTCCGCCTGCGCCTCCGCTTTTGGAGAAATAGTCGTTTAAAGCCTTGTCGATTTCGGAATTTAAAGACTCCTGTTCCAATTTATAATCAAGTTTGTATGATTTTAACCAGCCGTTGACCAAATCCGCAATGTTAGGTTCTACAGACTGAGCTTTATTTTTATCAGTCATTTATATTTGCCCTCCGTTAAATCTGCTGTAATATTTTTATTGTAAGCCTAATTTTCTCTTTCCTTTAAATATCCATCAATCTCACCCTCAATACACATATCCATAATTTTTTCGGCATCGTCATAAAAAGGCTGACGATTTGCTAAAAAGTCAATCAAAACGTTAGTGTCAATCAGAACCTTCAACCTCCGTATTTCTCCTCCATGTGTTTTTGCAGAGTCTCTTTGACATTGTCCTCAAGACACAGAGAATGTTTTTAAGTGTTCTGCTTTCAGCGGCTATTCAGCTCAACAAGTAATAACTTAAAAATGTTAGCGCCTTTTTAAATTAGAATTGATATAAGTAAACGCTCTACAAATTGGATTTTGCCCTGTTCTGTGAAACGAACTTTCGTTGTATATGAGAAAGATTCAATTCAAGTAATATTTATTATTAGAGATCTTTTACTGCTCTGGTTGCAATA
>CAZRRT010000077.1:0-10868 GCA_964602605.1 uncultured Ruminiclostridium sp. | reverse complement strand
AGTGCAGCGTATCTGCCTTGGTTAGAGGTAAAGAGCTTATGATTTTGCCGCTCTTTACTTAACTCCCTTTTGAAATTACTTCAGGTCTGTCCTTGATATACAAACTTAATTATATATCCATGGAAATTTCAACACCTGCGGGAAGCTCAAGGGACTGAAGAGCTTCGATAGTCTTGTTGGTGGGACGAATCACATCAATAAGACGCTTGTGTGTTCTCTGCTCGAACTGCTCACGGCTGTCCTTGTACTTGTGTACGGCACGGAGAATGGTAACCACTTCCTTATCGGTGGGAAGAGGAATAGGTCCTGCTGTTCTTGAGCCTGTGCGCTTTGCGGTTTCCACAATTTTAGCTGCGGCGGCGTCAACGACAGCGTGATCATAGCCTTTTACCTTAACTCTCACTTTTTCCTTAACTGCCATCTTTCTTAACTCCTTTCATAAGATAAAAATGAATTACTTGAAAGCATCTGCATAAATGCAGTGATAAGCAAACAGATTTTGATTTCTGTTTCGATTTCTTTTGAGCTGTCATAAACTGCTGCAATTTATAAATCGTACTCACGCAAGCAGCACAAATTATAATTGAATTAGCCGGTTTTAAGCCCTTCTGAAATCATCAAAATCGCTTGCCATAAAGCACACCTATCCGAGTGTTTCAGCTGCGCCTTAAAACTTGTTCGGAAAAATCACATAGGGGGTATCTATTAAAAATAAACCCTTCCCCAAAATTCCGAACTATTGCAAAAATTGTGCAATAAATGCTTTTAAGCCGCTGTTTTTCTGCCTTTTAAACTTATAAACAAGTTTTTAAAGCTATGCTGATCAATGTGCCTTATTTTCGCCCGATTTTAAACCGAACATACTCCGCCGAAATTCCCGACTGTGACTGATTTGACTGTTTTTGACTATGCTGTAGCAATTCATTAAGCCAAAAAGCAAATAAGCCAAGCCGCAACCTACGGCATCAACGCATTATCAAGCAGCTGCCGCACGATTAAGAACAGTTGTTTGTTTCTGATTGAAATTCTTAACATATCAAGCAAATCCGCTTATTATGTGGATTTTCAAGCATTAACGGACATAATTCTCCAATCCGTCAGCAATCGTGCGAAAATTATTATACTACATTACAAGCGGCTTTACAACAGCTTTTGACGAAAAAATTACATTTTGTGTGTAGAAATTTTGGGGTATTTTTTATAAATATTTGTATATTATTAACAAATAGCTGCTTTTTTCGCTGTTCTTGCTAAAAATCAGTGCTTAATGCTTATTAACCATAAAATCTAATTACAGCCAATAAGCAATATACGACAATAAATCCGAGTATTTGACATTATACCGATTTAGTGATATACTTTAATAAACACAATTATTGCAAAATTTATTATTAAGCTGCAATTACTTTAACTATTGGGACGGGAATTATTATGAAAAACAAACACGGCAAATTAAAAGCCTTAGCCGCAGTTATTGTATTGTCGGTTATTTCTGCTTTTTCCGCTTCTTCCGTTTTGGCGGCGGGAAATTATTCGGCTCGGGACGCTTCCGACTGCGTATATTTGGGAATTGAGGGAAAATATATAGCGGAAATTCAAAAGGCTTTAGACAGAATCAATGAAATAAGGTTGGAGGCTTGCAATGAAGGCGTTCAAAATCCCTCTACCGGCACGCCTTTGACAAAGGAGGATTATGTGCCCATACAGTGGTCCGCACATTTGGAATCCATTGCAAGAACCCGTGCAGCCGAGGCAAGTATGACAATGTATCACGCAAGATTAAACGGACAGGATATATGGTCGCTTTTTGAGGGATACGGATTTTGGAGCTGCTCCGAGGTGCTTGCATGGAATTGGAGCGACAGTATGACCCATGGCATAGATCAATGGTACGGCGAAAAATACGATTGGGTAAATAACACAGGCGGAGTAACAGGTCACTACACAAGTATGATTGATCCGTCAAATCTCTATGTGGGATTGGGAACATTTTGCTCGGAGCTTACACCATATTATAATACAACGGCAGGAGCATTCACCGGCGATTACACAAACCCCGACACTTCACGGGGAAAATCAACGGGAGTAATAATTCAGCCGGTGGAGGTTTCAAAGGAGTATGTCAGTTATTCCATAGAAGGAGAAAACCCGCTTTATGTCAGCGCTGCAATAAATTATAACGGAATTGTAACCGAAGGCTTGACGCTTACCGGCGAAACAAAAGACAATGTTAAGTGGAGCTCCTCCGACAAAAGCATTGTGACAGTATCAAAGGGAAATTTAACCAGAGTAGGCTGCGGCACTGCCAAAATTACTGCGGTATTACCCGACGGCACGTCCTTAAGCAAGTCGGTTGCATACGATCATTCTTTTGAAACAACAACTGTTCCCGCCACCTGTAAAGACGAGGGAACGATAATCAACAAGTGCAAAATCTGCGGTCACACCGAAACCCAAACTATTCCTAAAACAAACCGGCATACATATGAAACGACCACCATTCCCTCCACCTGTAAAGATGAAGGGACTGTAACCAACAAGTGCAAAATCTGCGGTCACACCGAAACCCAAACCATTCCCAAAACCAATAACCACAGCTTTGGAGAGTGGAAAACCACCAAGCCCGCCACTGAGCATTCAGAGGGCGAGGAGCAAAGAACCTGTTCGCTCTGCAATTTAAAGCAAACAAGAACAATTAAGCCCCTTTCACCAAATCAGCCCTCTCAAACCGCAAATATATCGGAAAGCACATCTCAAACAAGCAGCAGCTCATCTGCCGATATTACAGCAAATACACCCAATTCCTCTCAGGAAACAAGCAGCACCGCAAATACCGACAGCACTTCAACGTCAACCCACAATATCGTCAGCAATACTTCAAGCAGTTCCGATAAAACAAATTCGGGTAACTCGGAAATTTCGGATAATCCGCCTGTTTCAACAGGAAATCAAAATAATCAAAACGATACCGACAATAACAGCGCAAATCCCCTGCCAATAATAATTATGGCAGCCGCTGCCGCTGCAAGCATATCTGTTGTGGTTGTTATTATGAAAATAAGGAAAAAATAAAATCCTGTAAATAACGGTTTTTTGCGTTCCTTGCCTTTATTACGGCAAGGAACGTTATTTTTGCTGCTTGTATTTTCATAACGCTTATTACGCAAGAAAATTTATTGCTTTGCATTATGCTTATCTTTACAATAAATTTCGTTTTGTTATATACAAAATACATTTTGCAGTCCTCAAAAGCAACGATATAAAAACGATACAAAAATATTAAAAATTTTAAATAATTTTTCAATAATCTATTGCATTTTAAAATCTGTTATGATATAATGAAAGCAGAGATGTAAACGATTACACAAATAATCGGTTTTAAATTTGTTAACTTTTTAAAGCGCAGCTAAAACAAGCTGCCGAAATTGCGAAGCAATTTCCAGGTTCAGTGGGGATTTTACCCCCACTGAACCTAAGATGAAATCCGCCGCCTTAGAGGCGGGGGACATCTTTGCAGCGGTTATATCATTGATTGTCATATTATCGTTTGCCGTATTTTCGCTTATTTGTTTAGACCTGTTATTGTAACGAACCGCCGATTTTTACAATTATAAATATTCTCATTATGATAAAAAGGAAAAACCCATAGCGATATGCAAAACTCAATTTTGAATATACGCTTACACAATATATCAATCATCTAATCTTTTTAAAAAGTGCCTAAAAAGCAATAATAAATAATTAAAACAATAAATTAAGAAAGGAAAAACCGCTATGAAATTTTCTGACGGATTCTGGCTCAACAAGCCCGGCTATGATGTTAGCTATGCAACGCAAATTTATGAAATCCACGCTGATGAAAAATCCATAACAGTTGTGGCAGCCTCTCAGTTTATTCAAAACAGAGGTATGACCTTGGGCGGTCCTATTTTGGAAATCAACTTTACCTCCACCCTGCAAGATTCCATAAAAGTTACCGTAGAGCATTACAAAGGAGCTAAGAAAACTGCTCCCGACTTTACCTTGTATGAGGACGTCAATTTTAAGCCCATAATCGAAAAGACTGAAAGCGGCTATACTCTCACCTCCGGAAAAACCTCCGTTGTTATCGGTGCAGAGGGAGGAGCTTGGGACGTTAAGTATTATTATGACGGAAAGCTGCTTACAAAAAGCGGCTGGAGAACCACCTCTTACATTAGAGAATCGGAGTGGCGCACAAACAACCGTATGCTTGAAAAGCAGGGCGAAAACTTCTATGCCGACTGCTCCACAAGCTGCCCCGCCACAATGCGTGAAATGCTTAATATTTCGGTAGGTGAAAATATTTACGGCTTTGGCGAAAAGTTCAGCACCTTTGTTAAAAACGGTCAGACGGTGGACGTTTGGAATAACGACGGCGGCACTTGCTCGGAACAAACCTATAAGTCCATTCCTTTTTATGTTTCAAGCAGGAATTACGGCGTTTTCGTAAATCACCCCGAAAAAGTAAATTTTGAAGTGGCAAGTGAAACCGTTTCCAAGGTGTCCTTCAGCGTCGGGGGAGAAAGGCTGCAATATTTCATCTTCGGCGGAGATACTATAGCCGACGTTATTTCCCGCTACACCGATTTAACGGGAAAGCCCGCTCTTCCTCCCGCTTACACCTTCGGCTTGTGGCTTACCACCTCATTTACAACGGATTACGATGAGAAAACCTGCTCCTACTTTATTGACGAAATGGAAAGACGGGATATTCCCCTTGAAGTGTTCCACTTTGACTGCTTCTGGATGAGAGAATTCTGCTGGTGCGATTTTACTTGGGACAAGAGAATGTTCACCGATCCAAAGGCTATGCTTGCAAGACTTAAACAAAAGAACATAGAAATCTGCGTTTGGATCAACAGCTATGTGGGACAGCGTTCCGCTTTGTTTGAGGAAGGTGCGGAAAATGGCTATTTTATTAAGAACAAGGACGGCTCTGTATTCCAATGCGATATGTGGCAGCCCGGTATGGCTATTGTGGACTTTACCAATCCCGCTGCTTGCCGGTGGTACAAATCAAAGCTGCGTGTATTGTGTGAAATGGGAGTAAACGCCTTTAAAACCGACTTCGGCGAAAGAATACCCACCGATGTTGTATATTATGACGGCTCTGATCCTATGAAAATGCACAACTACTACACTTATTTATATAACAAGACAGTGTTTGAGGTATTGGAGGAATACTACGGAAAAGACAAGGCGTGCCTGTTTGCAAGAAGCGCAACGGTAGGCGGTCAGAAGTTCCCCGTCCATTGGGGCGGCGACTGCTTCAGCAACTATGAATCTATGTGGGAAACCATAAGAGGCGGTCTTTCCCTTTGCTTGTCGGGATTTGGATTTTTCAGCCACGATATAAGCGGATTTGAAGCGACAGGCTCTCCTGATTTGTACAAGCGCTGGTGCGCCTTCGGTTTAATGTCCACCCATTCAAGACTGCACGGCAACAGCTCCTACAGAGTGCCTTGGAATTTTGACGAGGAAAGCTGCGATGTTCTCCGTCATTTCACCAAGCTTAAAGGAAGACTTATGCCCTATTTGTACGCAAACGCAGTTAAAACCCATAAAACAGGCGTTCCAATGATGAGAGCAATGGTAGTGGATTACAGCAGCGATCCCGGCACTCTCAGCCTTGACAGACAGTATATGTTAGGCGATAATTTGTTGGTAGCTCCCGTATTTAACGAGGAAGGCACGGTCTCCTTCTATCTGCCAAACACAGGACGCTGGACGGATATTCAAACAGGCGAGGTATTAGAGGGCGGTCATTGGTATGAAAAGAAATACGATTATTTCGGTATGCCCTTGTACGCAAAGCCAAACAGCATAATAGCCTACGGAGATTTCAAACGCAATTTCACCTACGATTACGCCAATAACGCCGAGTTAGTAGTATACGGCTTGGAGGAAGGCAAAACAGCCGAATGTGTAATCTGCGACGAAAACGGAAAACCGGTTCTCACCGTCACCGCAGAAAGAAAGGACAATAAAATTACGGTTAAATCACAAGGCAGCGGCAAATTCACAGTCAAAAGCGCCGACGGTTTGGAAATTGTTCTTTAATTTTGATTTTCAGAACAGAAAAGGCGGTTTACAGACAATAAATAATAGGCGATAGGCAATAAATAATAGGCGATAGGCAATAAATAATAGGCGATAGGCAATAGATAATAGTCAATAGCCAATAACCAATAGCAATATAATCAATTCAATAATAAGACTTTTCGGCGAATTAAAAAACCACGTTATCAAAAAAGATGACGTGGTTTTGCTATTTACAAAAAATAACCATTATTTTATCTGCCCGCAGAGCAAAGCGATTATAAGAACAGCCATTTCAAACGAACAGCCCGTAAAACTGAAATTGCAACATACCCACTCTCACAAACGGTGTTTAGGAAGGGCAGCACACAAAAAAATGCTAAAGCACCCCATACTTGACCCATAAGCATCACCACTCGCACAAACAACTTCAGGATATAGCAAGAATCCGCAAAAACCATTAGCACAACAATTTTCCCGACGATAAAACACCGACCGCTAAAGCAAAAAATAAGAAACCGAGCCAAAAACAAAAAAATTCCCACCACTTCCAAAGCGGAGAAAAAGGGGGAGAGGGTCAAGGAAACGGTTCTTAGGTGGAAACCATAGGGGGAGGGGGGAAAATCTCCGCTTTGATGGGTTTGCGCTATTCTGTAACCCCCTCCCCGCCCCTCCCCCTGTGGTGTCCACCTAAGCGCCCCACGCGAGTGGAGAGCCGCCACTGTTCAGTGGAAATAAAACAGAGATGACACACACAGAAGTGAAAAATCAAATAAAACATAAATCTGCCCGCAGAGCAAAATCTTAAAACGGCGATAAGAACAAACAATATTTTAAGGGCAATTAGAGCATAACGCAGTTAGAGAGATAAACACCCAACGCAGTGAGCAGCCAAGCGCAGAGGTATAAAACAGCAAAAGCGCAATCCGCCGGCAAAGCAAAATCTTCAAGCAATAAAAGACCCAAAAGGCAGTTATAATATAAAAAGTTGCAGAAAAAACCGCCTAACGCAGTGGAAAAGCCCAACGCAGTGAAAACCTCACATCTTCTCCAACTTAGCAAAATTAGCCATAATCTTCTTAGTTCCCTTTGTATCAAAGGCAATCTCCACCAAAGTATCGTTGCCCACAGGTACTGCGCTGATTATAGTACCCTCGCCGAAAGCCCTGTGCCTAACTCTCTCTCCCGCACTGAAGCTTTGATTTCGGTTAGCCTGTATTTTCGCCGCCATTTTTTCAGCTTGTGCGTGACGATTCTCCTGCTGTAGATAGCCTATTCTTGCAGGCTTCTTTGGAGCTGACGAGGTGTGGGAAACAGCCGCTGCGGTGTGATCGGTAAACTCCAAATACTCCTGAGGAATTTCCCTGATAAATCTTGAAAGCTTGTTTCTGTTGGTCTGACCGTATAAAAGACGCTCTTTGGTGTGGGTTATGTACAGCAGCTTCTTTGCCCTTGTAACAGCCACATACGCCAATCTTCTTTCCTCCTCTATCTCGGCGGGATCAAGCTGTGAACGGTAAGAGGGGAAAATATTCTCCTCCGCTCCCGCAATAAACAGGTTTTTAAACTCCAAGCCCTTTGCGCCGTGCATAGTCATTAAAACCACCCGATCCTCGTCCTGATCGTAGTTATCCAAATCGGTGATAAGGGCGATATTTTCAAGGTAAGCGGAAAGAGAGCCGTCCTCGTTTTCCTCCGCAAAGGAAATTGCGCCCGACTTTAACTCGTTTATGTTTTCAAGCCTGCCCATACCCTCGTCACCTTGAGTCATAAGCATATCCTTATATCCCGCCGCATTCATAACGTCGTCGATAATATTTTCAACAGCTCGATCCGTATCCTGTCCCAATTCTCTGAACATATTTCCCAAGGGAACAAGCGACTTGCTCTTTTTGGAAAGGGAGGCAAATTCCTCCGCTCTCTGCATTACCTCAACGGGAGAAATTCCAAGCCCCTCCGATATTCTGAAAACCTCCGCCCGGGTTGCGTCACCAATGCTGCGCTTTGGCTCGTTGATAATTCGGGCAAGCCTTACCGTGTCAAAATTGTTGTTTATAACGCTTAAATATGCTATAATGTCTTTTATTTCCTTTCGGTCGTAGAACTTTGTGCCGCCGATAATTCTGTAAGGCACTCCGCTTTTTGACAGAGATAATTCCAAGGAGCGGGATTGGGCGTTGGTGCGGTATATAATTGCGTCCGATTTAAAATCGTCGCCTTTGGTTTTCAAGCTCAATATTTCCGAGGCAATAAAATCTGCCTCCTCCGTTTCGCTTTGCAAAAGGTGAAGCTGAATTTTTTCTCCCTGACCCAAATCGCTCCACAGCTTCTTGTCTTTTCTTTGAGTATTGTTTTTGATAACGGCGTTGGCGGCGTCCAAAATGGTTTGAGTGGAACGGTAATTTTGTTCAAGCTTTATAACCGCCGCATCAAACTCCTTTTCAAAGCTGAGTATGTTTTCAATGGTAGCTCCTCTGAATTTGTAAATACTCTGATCCTCGTCGCCTACCGCACATAGGTTGCCGCTGCCCCCCGCCAATAATGAAATAAGCTTGTACTGCGCCATATTGGTGTCCTGATATTCGTCCACCATTATGTAGTCAAAGGTCCTTTGCCACCTTTCCAGCACTTCGGGACAAGCTTCAAACAGTTCAACGGTTTTCATTATTATATCGTCAAAATCAAGAGCGTTGGCAGCTTTCAATCTTTTCTGATACTCGATATAAATATCCCTTGCCTTTTCCAATTTAAAATCGGCTTTTCCGTCCTCGTTTTTTACGGGGAAGCTTTGCGGAATAATAAGCTTATCCTTTGCACGGCTTATTTTGCTTTGAAATTCCTTTGGGGAAAATGCCTTTTCGGAAATTTGCAGGCTTTTCATTACGTCCTTGATAACTCTGAGGCTGTCGTCCGTGTCGTAAATGGTAAAGGAGCTTTTATAGCCTATTCCCTCTATACCTCTTCTTAATATTCTGACGCAGGCGGAATGGAAGGTGCCGGCAAACACATCCTCCCCTTTTTCCACATTCATATTGCATAAGCGGCTTTTTAGCTCCCCCGCCGCCTTATTTGTAAAAGTAACCGCTAAAATCTTCCACGGTGCGGCTCTTTCATAGCCTAAAAGATTGGACAGTCTTGAAGTGTTTTCCGCGTTGATTTCTTCTTTCCCGCCGGCAAAATCTCTGAGAAAGGCTTGATCCTCGTCGGAAAAATCACGCTGAAAATCGGTGTTGTAGCTGTTGCCGAAAAGAATTAAATTTGCTATGCGGTTACATAAAACAGTGGTTTTCCCGCTGCCTGCTCCCGCAATAATAAGCACTGCGCCTTTTGTTTGGTAAATTGCCTTGCGCTGCTGTCGGTTAGTGCGGCTGAAAAATCTGTCGATGCACTGCTTTTTTATTTCTGTAAAGTTTTCCATTATGTTACCTCAATACTGTCAAATTATCTTTATTGATAGAAAAAGACAATCTTTGCGGTATGATTATTTAATACTGCGTTTTCGCCTTATTATTAAAAAAATCATACCCGCAAATCCTTGCCTGTTTTTTACCGAAAATTGGTATTATTTAAGACTTAATTATTTGAAATTTCCTTTTTATTTCCAACTGAGAGATTTCAAATATCAGTTTGCATTTGTGTTTGTATTTTCTCCCTCTAAAGCTATAAAGGGATTAACTCCGTCGCCCACTACCTGCGGCAGCTTGCCGTCCCATTTTTCCAAGCGGTAATAATCAATATAGTTGGGAGATTTGGAAAGCTGCTCCTGTATTGCCTTGATTGCGTTTGCCTCCGCCTCCGCCGCAATAACCTTTGATTTTGCCTGCGCTTCTGCGGCGATAACCGTCTGCTTTGCTTCCTCCTCTTTTTCCTTTGTCTTGTTCTCCATTTTAAGTGCGTCCTGCTCTGCAATAACCTTTGCCTGAATGGAGGCTTCAAAGGCTTCGTCAAAGTTAAGGTTTTCTATTGCGAAAGCGGTGACGGTTATTCCGTCCTTTGCCAAAATCTGCGAAAGGGCGTTTTGTATTTCGGTGGTAACGTCCGCTCTGGACTGAACTAACTGTTCCGCCTTAACCTTGCCTATTGCGTCCTTTGCTATCTTCTGCACATTGGGTACAAGCAGCTTTGATTCCACATTGGAAATGCCGATATTTCTTATAATGGAGCTTAGCTTGCTGCTGTCGTAGCAGTAGTTAAGCTTTAATTTTAGTGAGTTTACCGACTGAGTGTCGCTGGTGTAAGCGTCGGTTTCAACGGAATAAATATGCTCTCTTATATCCACCTGCTCGATTTCCTCAATAAAGGGAATATGAATATTAAGACCTGCGGTGAGGTTGTCCTGCACGATTTTTCCAAAGCGGTATTTTACTCCCACATAGCCTTCGTTTACAATGGAAAAAGCGTTAAATATTAACAGCAGCAATGCGGCGATTATTACCGCTATTATCGCATATTTTCCTTTGCCCTTGCCTGATTCCGAGGCGGGTTTTTTCTCGGTTGTAAATTTAATTTCTGACATTTTTTTATTCCTTTCTTGCATTGCAATGTGTTTTTGCTTTCAAACTGCTTTGGGCTGTTTATCTCTCTAATTGCGGTTTATTCTTAATGCCTGCTTTTAACCGTTTGTTTGTTCTTATCGCCGCTTTAAGATTTTGCTCTGCTGGCAGATTTATGTTTTATTTAATTTTTCACATCTGCGTGTGTCACCTCTGTTTATTTCCCACTGACAGTGGTAGGTCTCCACTCGCGTGGGGCGCTTAGGTGGACACCACAGGGGGAGGGGGGAAACTGCAAACCCATCAAAGCGGAGA
>CAZRRT010000076.1:0-10933 GCA_964602605.1 uncultured Ruminiclostridium sp. | reverse complement strand
TTAAGGCAACACCGCACAATTATTGCCGTGCGATTGCGCCGTCAGATTTTGTCTGTCGGTCAGCCCCTCTGTCGCTGTGCGACACCTCCCCCGCCGGGGAGACCACGTATTTCAAGGAGGATTTGTGTAATGATGACTTATGAGAAATCAAAGATTTCTCGGGAAATATGCAAGCAAGCGTGCGGCAAAGGCGTAAGCCGCTAATTGTGCGGTGTTGCCTTAATACATATCATTAAAAACAAACAAGCCTTTTAAAACCCGCAAAAAAATAAGAAACCGATTAACGATTCCTTATTTTTATATTTCCGCTTAATCTCCTATCTTCTTTCCTCAATATCCGCCAAGTCGGGAGTGTATTCCTTTATTTGGGAGCTTCTTCTGACAATGCTTCTTGCTTCCTTTATATCCTTTACATCTCCCATAGCAATAAGGCTGCACATAGCGTTTCCTATTGCGGTGGCTTCGGTAGGTCCGGCTACAACGATTCTTCCCGTGGCGTTGGCGGTAAGCTGACACAGCAGTCCGTCCTTTGAACCGCCGCCGAATATGTGGATAGAGGGATAGGTGTAGTTTGTGATTTTTTCAAGGTCTGTTAAGGTTTTTGCAAATTCCGACGCCAAGCTTTCGTAAATGATACGCAGGGTTTGGGCAATGGATTTGGGCTTGGTCTGTCCCGTTTTTTCGCAGTAGTCCGCCACTTTTTTGGGTATGTTTCCGCCCTTTAAAAAAGAGGGATCGTTGGGATTTATCCTTGCAATAAAAGGCGGCGCACTTTTTGCAAAGGCTTCCATATCATTGTAGGTAAATATCTCTCCCACTGAGTTAAAATACTTTCTGCACTCCTGCAAAAACCACGTTCCTGTAATATTTTTCAATAAAATTGTATTTCCGCCGTAACCGCCTTCATTGGTTAAGTCGCTTTCAAAGGACTGCTGATTTATAACAGGCTGGGACAGCTCCGTTCCGAACAAAGCCCAAGTTCCGCAGCTTAAAAACGCAAAATTTTTCTCCTTTGAAGGAACGGCGACAACGGCGGCGGCAGTGTCGTGGGAGGGAGCGGCAAAAACGGGAACAGTCCTTGCTGTGTACTTTGCCTTTAAATTGCCTACCTTTTCTCCCGGCATAATTATCTTGCCAAACAGCTGTTTGGGAAAGCCCAAGCGTTCAATAAGCGGAAAGTTCCAATCCCTTGTTTTGGGGTCTATAAGTCCTGTGGTGGTGGCTTCTGTGTACTCGTTTGCCATAACTCCCGTAAGCCGATAGTTGATTAAATCAGGCATCATCAGCAAGCGATAAGCGGATTTAAGCCTTGCTGCGTCCTGCTTTTGCATAGCGATAAGCTGATACATAGTGTTAATCTGCATCTGCTTAATACCGCTGCTCATAAATATTTCCTTTTCGGGAAATGTTTCAAAAAGCTTTTCGGGCAGATTGTCCGTTCTGCTGTCACGATAGCATACGGGACGCTGAACAAACTCTCCTTTTTCGTCCACAAGAGCAAAATCCACTCCCCAGGTATCGACGGAAACAGCGTCAAAGCCGAAATTTTCCGCTTTGTCCAAGGCTTTGTCTATCTCCTTGAAAATCATATCAATATTCCAGCAGGATTTTCCGTCGGATAAAACAGGACCGTTATTAAACCTATGAATTTCTCTTGATATAAAGCTTTTGTTTTCATAGCTGCAAAGCAAAGCTCTGCCCGAGGACGCTCCAAAATCAAAGATAAGAACCTTTTTCATACAAAACCTTTCTCTTTAAAAAGATTGTTCCGCTTATTTTAACGCCGATAGTAAATCTGACTGCAAACAAAAGTCTGCGGCATACTAACAAATGACATAACATTTGTTTTTACGAGTATTTTCTGTATCCCGGGTGTCTTAAGGGACAGGCTTTTCCTATTTCAATACACTCGTCAATCTTCTCCCTTGAAAGAGGGTGTGCACCGCCTAACTGACGTGCTACAAGTGAAACCTTTGCATAATGCTCCAAGGTTTCCATACGATAATAGGCTTGCGTTAAATCAACGCCAACCGAAACTGCGCCGTGGTTTTCCATAAGAATTGTGTCGTGATACTGCAAAAAAGGCTTTATGGACTGCGCCAAGCCCTCTGAGCCGGGAGTGTCATAAGGAGCGATGGGAACGCTGCCTAAGAATATAACCGCTTCCGGCATAGAATAATCGTCCAAAGGCACATGAGCTATTGCAAATCCCGTAGCAGTAGGCGGGTGAGCGTGAACCACCGCATTTATGTCGGGACGCTCCTTGTAACAGCTGAGGTGCATTTTAAATTCCGACGAAGGCTTATATCCGGGGGATTCCTTTATCACCTCATTTTTGCCGTTGACAAGTATCAGCATCTCGGGGCGAAGAATACGCTTGCTTGTGCCTGTTGGAGTAGCAAGAAAAACGTCCTCGTCCAACTTTACGGAAATGTTGCCGTCGTTAGCCGCCACAAATCCCAGCTGCCAAAGATTGTGTCCCACCTGGCAGATTGCTTCTCTCGCTTCCCTTTCTGTCATATTTATCATACTAACTCCTTTAAATTGAGAAAATTGTTGATAGTTTTTTCCCTTAGAATTTTTAACATTCGATTAAATATGTAATTTTTAATAATTACAATTTTGCCGATTATAATTCTTGATTTGTTTTTGATTATAATTCTTCAACGGCTTTCAGCAAATCATTTACCTTGTCCTTTTCTTCCCATTTAACTCCCAAATCCTCACGTCCCATATGTCCGTAAGCGGAAAGCTGTGCATATTGGGGCTTTCTCAGCTCCAAAGAATCTATTATTGCAGCGGGGCGAAGATCAAAGACGTTATTTACAGCCTGCTCGATTTTACAGTCGGGGTATTTGCCTGTTCCAAAGGTTTCAACCATTACGGAAACAGGGTGCGCAACGCCTATTGCGTATGCGATCTGAACCTCGCACTTTCTTGCAAGTCCCGCAGCCACTATATTCTTTGCCACATATCTTGCCGCATATGCTGCTGAGCGGTCAACCTTTGTGGGGTCTTTGCCTGAAAAAGCGCCGCCGCCGTGTCTTGAATATCCGCCGTATGTGTCAACGATGATTTTTCTGCCTGTAAGTCCGCTGTCCCCCTGAGGTCCGCCGATTACAAAGCGTCCGGTGGGGTTTACATAAAACTTTGTGTTTTCGTCCAAAAGCTCCGAGGGGATAGTGGGCTTTATTACCTTTTCAATAACGTCGCTTCTGATTTGAAGAAGAGTTGCGGAGGCTTTATGCTGTGTGGAAATAACAACCGTATCTATTCTAACCGGCTTGTCGTCCTCGTATTCAACGGTTACCTGTGATTTTCCGTCAGGCAGCAGATAGCTTATTTCGCCGCTTTTCCTGCACTCTGTAAGCTTTTTTGCCAGCTTGTGAGCCAAGGAAATAGGAAGCGGCATAAGCTCGGGAGTTTCGTCGCAGGCAAAGCCGAACATCATACCCTGATCTCCCGCTCCCGTATCGTACTTGTTTTCATCACGTCCCTCGAGAGCGTTGTCAACTCCAATAGCAATATCGGCGGACTGCTCGTCAATGGAGGTGAGAACGGCGCAGGTGTTGCAGTCAAAGCCGTAGGTGGAATTATCGTAGCCGATTTCCTTTACCGCATTTCTTACTATTTTGGGAATATCCACATATCCCTTTGTGGTGATTTCGCCCATTACCATAACCATACCCGTGGTTGTGCAGGTTTCGCAAGCCACACGGCTCATAGGATCTTGCTCTAACATAGCGTCAAGAATGCTGTCGCTTATTCTGTCGCAAATTTTGTCGGGGTGACCTTCCGTTACACTTTCACTTGTAAATAATCTTTTTGCCATAATACTTTTTCCTTTCATCTTTGATTTTTGTTTTTTAAACAAAAAACGCCCTTTTGTAAGGGCGTAATATTTTAAACACCCTCATCTTCCGCCATATAATAACAGGCGCAGGAAGTAGCACCATTTCCGCAAAAATGCGAAGGGTTGCTGCAGCGTCACAGGTCCTGTCCCTCGGCTGCTCTTGATAAGGCACGAATTTTGTTTTTAAGATTTTTAAGAAAACTTACATTTTCTTATTTTGAATTATAACATATTTTGTCGAATGTGTCAATACAATTAGAAAGCCTAACCCAATAAAATTTTTCTTGACATAAAAGGATATATATGCTAAAATAATAAAGTTAAATAATGAGGCAGTATGTTTAAATAATAAAATATGCTTAGACTGCAATAGCTATATTATATATAGTATTTATTGCAAAGCAGTCGTTGAATAAAGATTAAAGGATAAAAGCAAATAAAATGGAAAAAGGCAAGAAGCCGTTAAAAACCTTGTTGGCAAGAATATTTTTTTTACCGGCTTTAACGGGATTTGTACTGCTGTTGGGGTTAAACTTCATATTGGCTGTTTTGGCGCTTGTGTTTTTTTCCGCAGGAGTTTTGTGTACGCCGTTGGGCTTGCTGTATATGTTGGGAGTTGTAAGGGTAGTATCGGATCTGCACCCTGCCGCTCTTGCTTTTATAGGCGCTTTTTGCTTTTTTTTCGGAGTGGTATTGGGATTTTCGGTTTTTCGCTTCGCACCTTTTTCGGTAAGGCTTATATATAAATATGCCGCATTGCTGACAGACAAAAGCTACAGACGGATATATTCAAATTTCACCATAGCCTCTTATGTAAAATTTTCCGTTTTGCTTTCCGCCATATTTTTGTGCGCCGGAGTCGGTGTTCAAATTTTGGCGGTTAAGGGAGGATTTAAAAGCACGGTGATAAAAGACAGCGTCAGCTTTGACGTTTGCTCTTTTGTAAATATAAGCACCTCCGATTTGGATTTTGAGCTGAAATATTACGACGGCAGCAAAATATTGGCTGAATATGTTAACGACCGTCCCATTATTGTGGAAAACAGCGACGTCAATTACCTTAAATTAACCCAGGACGATTCATTTGCCCTTTCGCTTTTTGCAAGGGAGCAGTTTAATTACAAGCTTACAATATGGCTTCCCAAAAATGATTACAGAGAGTTTTACCTTAACAGCGGAAGCGGCGATATTCAGCTTGACGAAACTCTTGCATTATATACAAAAATCAGAACAAGAAGCGGAAATATCAAAATAGCCGACGCCTACGAAAGAATAGACGCAGCAACCTTAGAGGGAAATATCTCCTGCTCTTATATCGCCTTTGCCAATACAGGCAGCTTTGAAAACAGAAAGGGAAAAATCCTTTTGCTTGTTCCCGATTTTTCGGGAGTCAATCTGATATTCAGAACGGACGAGGGCTGGCTTGACAGCAATCTTATGGGACTTTCGGAGCGTTTTTACGGCAGTATGGATTTAAAAAAAGCAGGTACTCTTTCCCCGGATTTGTATGTGACCACGAAAACAGGAAATTTAACCCTTGAAGCCTCCAATGCAGCTTCTGACATAAAGGAGAAAAAATAGAAATGATGTCTATAGTGATCCCCGCATATAACGAGGAGGAAAATATTGAAAATACCGCAAAAGTAATAACCAAAATTATGGAAGAAAACAGTATCGACTGCGAAATCCTTTTTGTGGACGACGGCTCAAAGGACAACACGTGGCAGCTTATTGAAAAGCTTTCCCAAAGCAATAAATACGTCAGGGGACTTAAATTCTCCCGCAACTTTGGCAAGGAGGGAGCGATTTTTGCAGGCTTAAAGCATTGTAAAGGGGATTGCGCCGTTGTAATCGACTGCGATTTGCAGCACCCCCCTCAGCTTATGGTTCAGATGTACAATATGTGGCGGCAGGGCTATCAGGTGGTTGAAGCGGTAAAGGCTTCAAGAGGAAAAGAGAGCCTTTTGTACAAATTCTTTGCAAAAAGCTTTTACGGTATGATGAAAAGCTCCTCCGGAATAGATATGAACGGCGCCAGCGATTATAAGCTGCTGGACAGGCAGGTTATCGATGCTCTTAACGATTTGCCGGAGAGAATTACTTTTTACCGCGCCTTGTCCTCGTGGGTAGGCTTTAAAACCGCACAGCTTGAATTTAACGTCGCTCCCCGAAATGCGGGAACAAGTAAATGGAATTTTAAAAAGCTGTTTAAATTTGCTTTGTCCAACCTTACCAGCTTTACCAATACTCCCCTCCACCTTGTAACGGTGTTCGGAATAGTTTTCTTTATCGCCGCAATAGTTACGGGAATTATGGGGATAGTGAAATTTTGCGGAGGACAGGCTCAGGACGGAATCGTTCCGCTGATGCTGTTTTCAAGCTCTCTCATTATGATGGCGTTGGGAGTAATAGGATATTATTTAAGCAAAATTTACGAAGAAATAAAGGGCAGACCAAGATATATCGTTTGCCTTGATACCGATAATATAAAAAACAGAAAAGATAACATTTGAGAATAACAGAAAGGATTCATAAAAATGACTGCGTCTAATGCAAAAAAGAAATCAGACTCAAAATTCAATGAATATTTGGGCTATGCAAGAAACGGAATAAAGCATTTTTTCAAAAAGGAAAACCAAATGTGGCTGTCCTTTTTATTGCCCGCACTTATACTTTTGACAAGCTACTTTATTTTCGGAGTATATCCTGTGGGAAAGCAAAGCGTATTGTCCCTTGACTTAAACGGACAGTATATATATTACTATGACCATATGTACGACGTTTTGTACGGAAAGGAAAGCTTGTTCTATTCGTGGGGCAGAAACCTTTCAGGCGAATGGATGGGCATAATCGGCTACTATCTTGCCAGCCCCTTTAACTTTATAGTATGGCTGTTCCCGAGAACAAACATACTTGAGGGTATGCTTACTATGATGTGCCTTAAAGTGGGCGCAATCGGTCTTTGTATGTCTATCTATCTTTCAAGAAGCAAGAATTTTAAAAAGCTTACCGTTATAGTTTTCAGCGTTTGTTACTCTCTTTGCGCATATACTATAGTGCAGACTATGAATCCTATGTGGCTTGACGGCGTTATGATACTCCCCATAATCTGCCTTGCAATAGAGCGTTTTGTGGATCAGGGACGTTTCCGTTTGCTTGCCTTCGCTTGGGTTTACGCCTTTGTCACCTGCTTTTACATTGGATTTATGCTTGCTATTTTCTCGGTGATATACTATTTGTTTTATATGGTAATTACTCGCAGCAAATCCGCCAAGGAAAACTTTTTCAAAAAGTCGGTGTATGTTTTGGGCATAGGCGTTGCGGCGGTTATGATTTCCGCCTTTATGATAATACCCGTTTATGAATCCCTGTCATACGGCAAGTTTGAGTTTTCAACTCCCGATTACAGCTTAAAGGAAAACTTCCCCTTTATAGAATTGTTCGATAAAATTCTTCCCAACAGCTACGACACCGTGAGAATGACGGGGCTTCCTTTCCTGTACTGCGGCACAATCACCGTTCTTATGATTCCCGCATATTTCTTTAATGAGAAAATCAGACGCAGCGAAAGAATTTCCTATGCGGTGCTGTTCTTTATACTGTTTCTCAGTATGTATATTCGCCCCGTGGATATGATGTGGCACGGCGGACAGCTGCCTAACTGGCTGCCCTACCGCTATTCCTTTATTATATCATTCCTTATGACGGTGGTTGCAGCAGCGGCGTTTGACAGGCTAAAAGAGGTCAAAACAAAGACTATAGGACTTACCTGCCTTGCTTGGTTTGCAATAATGATATATCAGGAGAATATGGATAATTTTGTTGAGGATCTTAACAACGGAAGAGATACCTTGAACAATTTCTCCACCATTCTTCCCGCTATGGCTATTGTGTTAACGGTTACCGTGGTTTTGGTTCAATTAAGAAGAAATCTTAATTTTGATTTGAGAAGAAACCGCACAAGGGTTTACTCAATGGTTCTGCTTTGCATTATTTGCAGCGAGGCATTGTTTAACACAGTGGCGCAGATTAACACTCAGCACACCGATATAGTTTATTCAAAACGTCCCACTTATATAGATTACATTCCTAAATTAAGAGATAAGGTAAACGAGATTAAAGCGCAGGACGACGGATTTTACCGCATTGAAAAGCTGTTTTTCCGCACCGTAAACGATCCCTTGGGCGCAAATATGTACGGCTTGTCCCACAGCTCCTCCACTCTTAACGCAAAGCCTATAGAATTGTTACAGCGTCTTGGCTTTACAGCAAGAAGCCACTACACCAGATACAGCGGAGCTACTCTTATTACTTCAAGCTTGTTTGGCGTTAAGTACGAGCTCAGCACCGAAACCAACGACGTAATGGACGTGAGAAACGGCAAGGAAATAACCGTTACCAAAAACGACTATGCCCTTCCTATCTGCTATTTGGGCGAGGACGCAATAAGCGAGCTGCATCTTACGGAGCATGACCCCTTTACCGCACAAACCGAAATGTTAAACACTCTTATCGGCAAGAATTACGAGTATTACACAAGAGTTACCGATTACAAGTTTAACCCCGTAAATGTAACCCAAGGCAGCACCACCGATAATCACCACAGCTTTAAGAAAATAGACGCAAACGCTACTGCAACTCTCACCTATACCTTTGATATGGAAAAAAGCGGCAAGCTTTATATGTACCTGCCCTCCACCTATGAAAGACAAATTAACATCACCGTCAACGGCGCATCTAAGGGCGTATATTTTGAAGGCGACAACAACTATATGAGAATGTTGGGCGAGTATCAGCAGGGCGAAAAGATCACCTTGGAGCTTAAGCTTAACAAAGAAAATCTTTACTTCAGAGAAGCGGAATTTGCAATAGGCAACGAGGACACAATAAAACAGGGACTTACCGAGCTGCTTGAAATAAACAAGGATACAGTCTGCACTCTTCCCTCTGTAACCCACGTTAAAACCGAGGTTAACTGCCAAAAGAGTATGACTTTGCTTACCACAATTCCCGTTGAAAAGGGCTGGAAGGTATTTGTGGACGGAAAGCAGACGGAATATTACGAAACCATGGATTCCCTTATCTGCGTTCCGTTAACATCGGGCAAGCACACCGTCGAGATGAAATTTACAACCGCAGGCTATCCTTTGGCGATAATAATTTCATTGGCAGGCGTTGGACTGCTGGTTGTTCTTATTCTCCTTTGGCTTAAAAACAATCCCGACGACAGAAAACGCCGCAAGCAGCATTTAATGACCATATACAGCGGTGAAGCCTCTGCGGAGCTGGATAAACAGAGAGAAGCTGATTTTGCCGAGAGAAAGCTTTACAGAGAGGGCAAAATCGAGGACGAAGCAGATTTGGACGAATACGCTTTCCTCAATGATGAAAAGGACGACAGCTTATCCACTGATTTCTTCAAAGCGGGCTATTCACAAAAAAAGAGCAATGACGAAGAAATAATAAACGACACCGATAAAAAGAAAACCGATTCCGACAAACAGGAGGATATTGGCAAATCCCGCAAGAATAATGGCGAAAGCGATGACATAAGTAAGGACGAAAACAAGGACGAGAGCAATGACGCAGAAACAAAATCCAATAAAGATGAAGAATAAGCAAGTTTAAGATTTTTAGTAGAATTCTTGTACTTTGTTTTTGCAATCCTTGGAACTTTTCGCATTTCTCATATTTCTCATAATAACATTATAAATATTAAACCGAAGCATCTTATGTGTAGAGCAAAAGGACAAAAATTATGATATTGACAGTTGATATTGGGAATACTAATATAGTATTCGGAATTTTTGACGGAGAAAAGATAGTTTTGGAATCCCGTATGGATACCGACAAAAACCGTATGGCGGATCAATATGCTATCACCTTAGCACAGCTTTTCTCACTTTACAAGCTGAAATTATCGGATATTGAGGGAGCGGTTATTTCCTCGGTTGTTCCGCCTGTGTCCGATCAGTTGAAGCCTGCTGTAAAACGTGTGCTCGGAGTAGATCCGATTATGGTGGGGGCAGGGGTTAAAACGGGACTTAACATTGCCATTGACGATCCCTCCACATTGGGAGCGGATTTGGCTTGCGGCGGTGCTGCGGCAAAGGAGCTGTACCCGCTGCCCTGTATTGTAATAGACTTGGGAACGGCTTCAAAGGTGTATGCGGTAGACAAAAACGGCGCATTTATCGGCGGCATAATCGCTCCCGGCATAAAAATATCCCTTGAAGCATTGGCAAACGGCACAATGTCGCTGCCTATGATAAGCCTTGAAGGAAAAACTCCCGTTATCGGCACAAACACCGTCGAATCTATGCGCTCGGGCATTATGTACGGTCATGCGGGAATGCTGGATAACTTTATCGACAGATTTCAGGAGCAGCTGGGAAAATCCACCGTTGTTATGACAGGCGGCTTTGGTACGCTTATTAAGGATTATTGCAGAAATGAGTTTATTATCGATCAGCAGTTGGTGTTAAAGGGACTTAAGATTATTTACGAGAAGAACAGGAAAAAGTGATTGAAATTGTGCTTTATTTTGAATTATTTGAGGTGAAGCTATGACGCAAAGAGAATATGCGGTTGATTTAATATGCGCATTGTCCGATAGTCAAGTTAAAGCTCAAATATCCTTTATTTCCGTTTTTTCCGATACCGATACGGCAGAAAGAATAAAGCAGGCTCAGTTTGACGCTTCAATAAATAGCAAAAAACAATCGTTGGAGCAGATAAAATCGATAATAAAAGAAGGTCCGCTTATTAAAGATGAGAAAGAGTTAACGAGAATAATAAAAGGGGAGAAATATGGCGGAATTTCCACAGAATAAATTGAGGGTAAACAGCAACCGCTGTTAATATAAAACCCTGCGAGGCACTCTTTGACATGGAGGCTTCAGCAAAGGAGAAAAATATGTCAGACAATCAAACAAAAATTGCGGCGGGAAACAACGCCGCAGCGCCCGCAAAGAAGTTTAACGTTAAACAGCTTACGGGCTTGGGTCTTTTAACGGCTTTGGTAATCCTTTTACAGTTTATCGGGCTTGCGTTAAGACCGACGGGATTTTTCAACATCAC
>CAZRRT010000075.1:0-10977 GCA_964602605.1 uncultured Ruminiclostridium sp. | reverse complement strand
AAACGGGATTATTTCCCTCTTTAAATAATATTCTTATCGCAGCTCATTCATACGATGCTTTTAACAGACCCCTTGACACATATCAATTTACAAATGCAAGGCTTATACATATTTTAGGCGCAAGAGATTAAACGTTACAAAGATATTTTATACCGAAAGGAAGTAAAAATTTTGCAATTAGATTATCCTCATAATATAAGAAATTTTTGCATTATCGCTCATATAGACCACGGAAAATCCACCTTGGCGGACAGGATATTGGAGCTTACAAAAACGGTGGCAAAAAGAGATATGGAAGAGCAACTGCTTGACAATATGGAATTGGAGCGTGAGAGAGGCATAACCATTAAGGCTCGTGCCGTAAGGCTTAATTATACGGCAGAGGACGGAAATGATTATATATTTAATCTCATTGACACGCCGGGTCACGTGGACTTTAATTATGAGGTTTCCCGTTCTCTTAACGCCTGCGAAGGAGCAATACTTATAGTTGACGCTTCACAGGGCATTGAGGCGCAAACCTTGGCAAACACTTACCTTGCGGTTGAGCAGGATTTGGAAATCGTACCTGTTATAAATAAAATCGACCTGCCCTCCGCTCACCCCGACGAGGTAAAGGAAGAAATAGAAAACGTTATCGGTATTCCCGCAGAGGACGCACCTTGTATTTCGGCTAAAATGGGAATAAATATTGCAGCTGTTATGGAACAAATCGTAAAATGCGTTTCCTGCCCCAAAGGAAATAAAGACGCCAAGCTTAAGGCTTTGATATTTGACAGCTATTACGACGCTTACAAAGGGGTAATCGTTCATATAAGAGTTAAGGAAGGTACTGTTAGAGTAGGGGATAAGATACGTATGATGGCAACGGGAGCGGAATTTCTTGTTACCGAATTGGGTTATATGGGAGCAACGGAGCTTATATCCGCAGACAGGCTCAGAGCGGGCGAGGTAGGCTATATTGCCGCTTCAATTAAATCTATCGGCGACACAAAGGTGGGCGATACCGTTACCCTTGCGGACGATCCCGCAGAAGAGGCTTTAGCGGGCTATCGAAACGTAAACCCTATGGTATTCAGCGGTATATATCCCGCAGACGGGTCAAAATACGGGGATTTAAGGGACGCATTGGATAAATTGCAGCTTAACGACGCTTCCCTTTCCTTTGAACCCGAAACATCTATTGCTCTTGGATTTGGCTTCAGATGCGGATTTTTGGGACTGCTTCATATGGATATTATTCAAGAGCGGTTAGAGAGAGAATACAACTTGGATATTATCACCACCGCCCCCTCTGTAGTATACCGCATTACAAAAACCAACGGCGATGTGGTAATGATAGACAACCCCACCAACTATCCCGACGTATCCGAAATACAGTTGGCGGAAGAGCCTATAGTCTGTGCCCATATCTTTACTCCCTCCGATTATGTGGGCAGCATTATGGAGCTTTGTCAGGACAGGCGGGGCGTATTTAAGGATATGAAATATTTGGACGATAAGCGAGTTGATATTCACTATGAGCTGCCCTTAAACGAAATAGTTTACGATTTCTTTGACGCTCTTAAATCCCGTTCAAGAGGATATGCAAGCTATGATTATGAAATAATCGGATTTGCTCCTTCAAAGCTTGTAAAATTGGACGTTATGCTTAACGGCGACGTGGTGGACGCTTTGTCGTTTATTGTTCATACCGATAAAGCGTATCCCAGAGCAAGAAGAATTTGCGAAAAGCTAAAGGAAAATATTCCAAGGCAGCTTTTTGAAGTGCCGGTACAAGCCGCTATAGGAGGAAAAATTATAGCGAGAGAAACAATAAAGGCTATGAGAAAGGACGTACTTGCAAAATGCTACGGCGGCGATATTACAAGGAAAAAGAAGCTGCTTGAAAAGCAAAAAGAGGGCAAAAAGCGTATGCGTCAGTTAGGTACGGTGTCTGTTCCTCAGGAAGCCTTTATGGCAGTGCTTAAATTGGACGAATAAAATGACAGGACTTTATATTCATATTCCCTTTTGTCTTTCCAAATGCCCATACTGCGACTTTTATTCAGTAAAATACGGGAAAAGTATGGCAGAGGAATATAAAAATGCGGTTATACGCAATTTGAAATTTTATAGTGAAAACTATAATAGGCAGTTTGATACGGTGTATTTCGGAGGAGGTACACCGATTTTGCTGTGGAAGGAAATATGTGAAATCATAAGCTTCATTTCTTTAACCAATAATTGTGAAATTACTTTGGAAGCCAATCCCTGCGTTGTGCTTAAAGAAAATCTTACCCAATTAAAAAAATCGGGAGTAAACCGTATTTCAATAGGAATACAAAGCCTGAACGATAATGAATTAAAAGCATTGGGCAGACGTCATAATTTACAAACAGCTTTAAAGGCAATAGATACGGCTTATAACTGCGGATTTGACAATATTTCCGCTGATATTATGTTAGGTACGCCCTTGCAAAATTCCCAATCCCTTGATTTTACCGTAAATGAACTTTGTTCAATGCCTGTTTCCCATATTTCCGCCTATATGCTGAAAATAGAAGAAAACACGCTTTATGCAAAGGAAAAGCTTATTCTTCCCGATGAAGACAGTGTTTGCGATATGTATTTGAACACTGTTCAAAGTCTTGAAAACCACGGTATACTTCAATATGAGATAAGCAATTTTGCAAAAAAAGGATATGAATGCAAGCATAATTTAATATATTGGAATTGTGATGAATATTTGGGAATAGGACCTGCCGCCCACTCCTTTTTTAACGGAGAAAGATTTTATGTAAGCCCTAATCTTGAAGGTTTTATAAAAGCGGAAAAGCAAGAGGTTAATAAAGAAAGTGAGAGCTTTTTAAAATGGGGCGGATATGAAGAATACTTAATGTTAAGACTTAGGCTTAAAGAAGGATTGGATTTGTCAAAATATGAACAAAGGGGAGGAAATGTTCAACTTCTTTTATCACAAACAAAGAAAATACCCTCGCAATATATTAAATGTGAGGGCAGTACCCTTTCCCTTACTCCCCAAGGCTTTTTGGTATCCAATTCGGTTATCGGAACACTTTTGGATTTTGACTAAAGGCAGCACAATTATTGTCGTCCGAGAGTGTATTGCAAAATACAACGCAGATATGCTGTAAAATTTCAAGGAAAATATGTGCGGCGATGTCTTTGAGAAATTCTTGTGCGGTAATGACTTTGAGAAATCTTTGGCGGCGATAATTTTAAAAATCTTTATGCGGCGATACTTTAAGAAAACAAAGAATTTCCGGAAAAAATTTAATAATTTGGAAAAATGCAAAGCCTATAATTGTATGTTGTTGCTTAAATCCCATTGTTTTTCTCATTACTTTTTGTTAAATTGATATAAAATTATCATAAATCTATCATAAACGGAATATATAATAAAGTCACATTAAGTAAGGCATTTTCCTTTGTGAAGTATTATGGGGGAAAATCCTTACGCCAAACTATTACGGTTTGTTCCGATTAAATATAGGGAATTTCAAAACTCCTCCATTTTATTTTTACTTTATTTTAACCTCCGGGCAGCTTGTTCGGAGGATTTACTTTTTATTTTATAAATACGTTATTGAAAAAGATTAGATATTATGTTATACTTTATTATTGTACGATAATGTAAAGGATTTTTAGGCTAATCAGACTAATCAGACTAATCAGAAAGGTATACGTTATGTCCTATAATGATGATAAAAGAGAATTATTAAAGCTTAAACAAGGCATAATAGAAGAAAGCGAGCTTATTCCCGTGGATCAGGGCGAGGCTGCGGATAAGGCGCATTATGAAGTAAAGGGCTTTAAAAACAAGGCTGCCAATTTTTGGTATCACTACAAATGGATTTTGATATTCGGCTGTTTTTTTACCGCAGTTGTACTTTTCCTTGTAATATCAACCGTTACCCGCAAAAAAGGGGATATAAGAATTTTATCCTTTTCCTCCGATGCTAAAATCGCACAAACGCTGACCTACAAGGTTAACGATTTTGAAAACGCCTTTACGCTTTATACGGATAATTTTGACAACAACAAGTATACCAAGGTGGATGTTTATAACATAAATTTAAACGATAAACAGGATTATAACTACTACTACACGGCGCAAACAAAGCTTTATTCCGAGGTTTCGCTGGGAGTGGCGCAAATTTTTGTGGCAGACAGAAACGTATTAAAAAGCATTTTGGGAAGTCAAACGCCCGACGAAGCTTTTGAGGATTTGTCTGCGCTTTATCCCGATAATCCCAATATAGTTGATAAATTTTATTACAAAATAAAGGACACACCTTTTTCAAAGGCGGCAAACTTTTTGGAAACCTGTCCCGACGATCTTTATATTGTTATCAGGAAGGGCGGATTTGACGGAATGATGGGTTATACCGATGAAATGGCGGAACATCACAGAAGAGCTATGCTTGTGTTTGACAATATCATTAACGACAAAAAAATAAACGCCGCCGCAACAACCGAAAAATAACAACCGAAAAACAAAAATCTTGGGCAAGAAGCGGTTTATGCCTTATGCTGTTAATCTATGGTTAGTTTAACAATTAGTAAGGCTAAACTTTTCTCTTGCCGCAAGATTTTGTATATTATTTATGATTGGCGTCTGTTTCTGCTTTTGATATATCGGCGTCTATATCGTCCTTGTTTCGGACGCAGCCGTTTTTTGTGGTGATGTTGTCGGTAACAATATAGGTGAGATATTGAGGCTCTTGGGTTTTGTTGGGATATTTGCTGCTGTCGTTGCCTCTTGTGACAGGCGGCTGTGCTGTTACGGCTTGATTGCTGCTTTTAGCTTTATCGTTTTTATTCTTCATTACAGAAATCCTTTCAAGCCCTGTGCATAGCGTTCCTCGGCGGATAAAAGCTGTTTTGCCTGCCATATTGTTTTTTCATCGGCGTTTTTGGCTTTGTTCACCGTTTGGGCAATATCCACTATTCCCATATTAGTGCCGTTATACATTATTTTTGCAATATTTGAACAAGAGCTGTCCGCAGCGGTTTTCAACGCAATTCCCATTTCCGTCCACATTTTATCCTTTTGAGGAACAGGCTCGGGCTTTCCCCCTAATTCAAGTATGCGCTTTTCCACCTTTTCACAGCTGTTGTCATAATGAATGCGCTGCTTTTGAATATAGTCCTTAAGCTCCTCGTTATCGCATTTCATTGTAATATCGTCAATGCACTCTGAAGCCATTTTACAGTTTTTGTAAATGCTGTTGAGAATATCTAAATCGTCTTTATTTGACATATTAACCCCCCGTTTTTATTTTATGTTTAGTATATTACGAAAGGAAAGTTTTATGCAGACAAAACCTTTTTGGAAGCTTTTGCTTACAGGCATAGGCTATATGGCACTGGGAAATCTTATGTCAACGGTAATGACCGTCGCCGCATCGGTTGTGGCAAATATTACCCCGCTTATGATTTTGCTGTTTATATTAACGCTTTTTGTTTTTTACTCGCTTTGTTTTACCGCCGCATACAAGGACGGGCAAAACGACAGAGTTATGTATAAAAACCATAGAATAGAATCGGTTTCTTATTCAAAGTGGACGAAAATCGGTTTTATTATGTTGGCGGTAATGAGCATACCCTCCATATTACTTTTCATATTTGCTCAGCTTAAAATCTTTATAAGCTGCATTATTCCCTACCGTATGATTTGCGGAATGATTTATCCCTTGGCGTTAGCTATGGGAGCAGATTATTCAAACATAAGCTTTCTGCCATCGTACTATCCTTTTATATTTGCAGGCTGCTATATTTTTATACCCTTGGCAACATATTTGGGATTTAAATTCGGTGTTGAGGACAGATTTAATCCCGACAAAATAATGTATGAAAAAAAATAGGATAACTATAATTTTACTTTTCAGAGCATAATTTGACAGCTTGTTTCATAGTCTTATTTCAAAGGACAAAATCTTTTTTCGGCTGAAGTATTCCGCTAAATTAAGATTTTACCATTTTCTTGAAAGGACATAAGACTATGAAAACCAAATTTCCTCAAACATTGTTATTTCTTGCTTGTTTTATTGTGGCGGCTGTGGTTATATCCTTCAGAAACAGCGTCATTCCCGCAGTTTCGGGAGCGGTGGACGAAAATAAACGCACCGTTGTTATCGACAGCGGTCACGGAGGCGCAGACGGCGGCTGCGTTGGAGTTAACGGCTGCGTGGAAAAGGATATTAACCTTGCGGTGGCAAAGAATTTGGAGCAGCTGTTAAAAATGTCGGGCTTTAATGTGGTTATGACTCGCACGGAGGACGTTTCTATTTACACCGAGGGCGTTGAGGGACTTAGAAATCAAAAGATAAGCGATATGGAAAACCGCTTAAAGATCATCAACTCCTATCCCGATTCCCTGTTTATATCAATACATCAAAATCAGTATACAAAGCCCGAATATTTCGGAGGACAGATTTTTTACACCACCAACAATCCTGCAAATTTCAAGTTAGCTCAAATTATGCAGGAATCCTTTGCGGAGCTTCAAACGGGCAACGACAGAGAAATTAAGCTGATTGACAACGACCTGTATCTATTTAAAAACACAAAGCAGCCCGCAATTTTGGCGGAATGCGGCTTTTTGTCAAATGAAAAGGACGCCGCCAATCTTTCCGACAGCGATTATCAAAAGAAAGTAGCCTTTACCCTTTACAAAGGAATTATGAAATATTACAGCGAAATCAACAGCACAGACGTTAAAACCGAGGTCGAAAAAAATGCCGAAACAAAAGACATACTACATATGCAGTGAATGTGGAAGAGAGTTTCCCAAATGGATGGGAAAATGCACAGAATGCGGTGCTTGGAATACTTTGGAGGAGGTTACGGGAGATGCTGCCGCTAAAACCTCCTCCGCTCGCACTGCAAAATATTCTAAACTAAATGAAATAAGCTATGACGAGGACGTAAGGTACGACACAGGCTCATCGGAGCTTAACAGAGTATTGGGGGGCGGCTTGGTAAAAGGCTCTTTGGTGCTGTTAAGCGGCGATCCGGGAATAGGAAAATCCACCTTGCTTTTGCAGATATGCAGCTATTTGGGGAAAGACCGCCAAGTGCTGTATGTATCGGGAGAGGAAAGCAGACGTCAGATAAAATTAAGGGCGGAAAGGCTTAATGTGGACAGCGACAATTTAAGCCTGATTGCCGATACCGACTGCGGCGCAATTATCAATGCAATAAACGAGTACAAGCCCGATATTGTAATTATCGACTCAATTCAGACGGTTCAGCTTGAAAATATATCCTCCTCGGCGGGAAGCTTGGTTCAGGTGCGTGAGTGTACCAACGCCTTTATGCGGCTTGCAAAAACATTGGAGATACCGATTTTTATTGTAGGTCACGTAAACAAGGACGGCGGAATAGCAGGTCCAAAGGTGTTGGAGCATATTGTGGACACCGTTTTATATTTTGAGGGAGATAAGCAGCTTGCCTATCGAATTTTAAGAGCGGAAAAAAACCGTTTCGGCTCTACCAACGAAATCGGCGTTTTTGAAATGGGCGAAAGCGGTCTAAAAGAAGTGCCAAACCCTTCCGCTATGCTGCTTTCGGGCAGACCTGCCAATGTCAGCGGAATAAGCATACTGTGCAGTATGGAAGGCACTCGTCCCATTTTGGCGGAGGTGCAGGCACTTGTTACAAAAACCTCTTTTGCCTCTCCAAGACGTGTTTCCAACGGCTTTGACTATAACAGACTTTGTCTTATTTTGGCTGTTTTGGAAAAGCGCACCGGCTTTATGTTCGGTATGTTCGATATTTACATAAATATAATAGGCGGACTGCGAATTGACGAGCCTGCCGCTGATTTGGCGGTTGCCGCAGCTCTGTATTCGGGGCTGTATGATAAACCCTTGCCCGAGGACTTGTTCGTTTTGGGAGAAATCGGCTTAGGCGGAGAAATACGCAACTCCTCTCACGTATCGGAAAGAATCAGAGAGGGAGAAAGAATGGGATTTAAAGGCTGTATAGTCCCAAAAGCCGCTTTGCAAAGCCTCGATAAATCCAAAAAATACAAAATCAATATAATAGGCGTTTCCAATTTGCAGCAGGTATTTAAGGCAATAGATTTATACGAACAAAAAAGAGCCGCCGCAAAAAAGAAAAACGATTCTGAAAGTCCCGATAATTCTGAAAATTCTGAAAACGTTTGAGGTAAGTATGAAAATTAAAATTGCTTTGCTTCAGCTTCTGCCGAGTAAGTGCTTAGATGAACAATTAAAAATAGGAAAATCCGCCTGCGAAAAAGCAAAGGCTATGAACGCCGATATTGCCCTATTTCCCGAAATGTGGAGCGACGGTTATTATATACCTAAAGAGGAAACGGAATTAAACAAGCTGTCAATTTCCGCTGACAGCGATTTTATAAAGCAATTTGGAAGGTTGGCAAAGGAGCTTGAAATGGCAATCTGCATAACCTTTTTGGAAAAGCATACCCCTAAACCGCTGAATTCCGCCATTCTGTTTGACAGAAAAGGAAAAGCGGCGCTGCATTACTCAAAGGTACACACCTGCGTTTTTGACGAGGAAAAAATGCTTTTGTCGGGCGATGATTTTTATACTGCCGATTTGGACACAGCAAAAGGAAGTATAAAGGTTGGCTGTATGATTTGCTTTGACAGAGAATTCCCCGAGAGCGCAAGGATACTGATGCTGAAAGGAGCAGAGCTTATTCTTGCTCCCAATGCCTGTCCTATGGAGATAAACCGACTTTCCGCACTGCGAACAAGAGCCTATGAAAATATGCTTGCCGTAGCAACCTGCAATTATCCTATGGGACAGCCCGACTGCAACGGACATTCCACTGTTTTTGACGGCGTTGCTTGGGTTGAGGAAGATCCTTATTCACGTGATATGTGTATTCTTGAAGCGTCGGAGCAGGAAGGAATATACGCAGCGGAAATTGATTTTGATTTATTGAGAAAATACCGTGAAAACGAGGTTATGGGCGACAAATACCGACACCCTAATAAATACGGAGCTTTGATTTCAAAATAATAATTATTTAAGGCAATGATGCAATTCTTTTGGGAATTGAATTGTTGCCTTTTTTATTGTTGCGTAAAATATTTTTAGAATTGTGCGGGTTCTTCTTTCAAAATCTTATTTTTTAGGAAAAATTCAACCTTATGTTGAAGAACTTTCAAAAAAGTGGTTATTGCGTTATAACGAGAATTATTTTATAATATAAACAACGGTACCGAATAAAATAATCAGGAGGAATCTTATGACTCTATACATCGGAGAAAATCTTAAGAAGCAAAGAAAGCTTCGGGAGCTTACTCAAGAGCAGCTTGCGGATATTTTGGGAGTATCTTTTCAATCGGTTTCAAAGTGGGAGCGGGGAGAGGTATATCCTGATATTGAAATGCTGCCTACTATTGCAAATTGCTTTGGTATAACTGTTGACGAGCTTCTTGGTATGGAGGGAATACGCAGCTCCTCAGAAGTGAAAACTGTCTTAGATAAGGCAAAGAAAAATATGTCAAAAGGACTTATTGAAGATAATATCAAGCTTCTTGAGGAGGCGGTAAAAGTTCACCCCAATAATTATGAGCTGCTTTCACAGTATGCAATGAATCTAACTTTTGCAGCTATTGACAATAAAAGCGAGGAGTACCGTCAGAATAACAAAAAAGCCGCTCGTATAGCGGAAAGGATTCTTGCGGAATGCACCGACCCCAAAATACGAAATATAATGCAGAGCGAGCTGTGCAATTACTATGTGAATTCCGGGGAGTCAATCAAGGCGCTTGAAGCGGCGAATAAGCTGCCGTCAATATATAACGGCTGTGAGATAATTAAGATGAATATCCTTAAGGGAGAGGATCTTGTAAGGCTCACACAGTATAATATTTATATCCTTACCCATATTTTTTGTCAATGCTTGCAGCGTTTGGCAAATATAGACGAGCAAAACAATACCGGGTTTACCTTGGAAGAGAGAATTGAGATATACCAAAAGGAAGTCGCAATATTCAGCATTGTGTTTGACAAGGGAGATTACAATGTCTGCTTTCATAGTCTTGCTCTTTTGCACCGTGATATATCCAAAATGGCAATGTGTGCGGGAAACCGTGAGCTTGCTTTGAAGGCTCTTGAAAAAGCGGCGGAATATGCGGCAGAGATGGACAATCTGCCGGAAAAAAAGCCCTATGTTTCCCTGCTTGTAAATACGTTGGAGTACAATGCTGCCGATATTGGAAAGAATTTTAGCTCGACCTGTGCAATACTGCTAAAAAGTATGTCTGATAGCGTATATGATGAAATACGAGACGAACTCCGTTTCAAAGCGATAGAAAGCTCACTTCAAAAGTTTACCAAACAGAATTTTTGAATACTGTTTCAACCTTTATATATAAAAGCAGAAGCTGCATTTACTGCGATTAGTAAAAAAGTGTTTAACTTGTATCACAGTGTTCAAAAAATTTTAAGTAAAAAATAATACGCTTCTGTGAAATTAGGAGCGTATTACAGTTTGTCGAAAAACCTCCCTTTGATCGGTTTTCCGTCAAGCTGACATCGTTTTTGGCAGCTTGCCTAAAAAACAAAAATCTGGCAGAGCTTTGCTCGGACTCGATTTTAAGGCTATAATCTCAATTTTAAAAAAGCCCTGATGGTTTTACACTAAGACCTTTTTCCTTCCGAAAAATTTAAGTTTAGGCTTTTTAGACAATCTGAGTACAATTCTTTTTGGGAATTGAATTGTTGCCTTTTTCTCTGTCAATTTTTCTTTAATGATTTTGCACAGAGCATTTGCGAAAAGCAACAAAATCAGCAGAAATATACAAATATTTCAAGTTTTCCGACACGGTGTTTAGATAATTGGAAAGAAAAAATATCAGGCTCTTTTGGGAAGCATTTATTGAACGATTTGTAAAAAAAAGCTTAAGCAAAGCTATTAAAGCGCAGCTTAAACAAGCTGCCGAAATTGCTTCGCAATTTCGAGGTTCA
>CAZRRT010000074.1:0-11197 GCA_964602605.1 uncultured Ruminiclostridium sp. | reverse complement strand
TTTTTGTTCATTATCTTAAACATTTCTGAAAATGGATAGAGAGGACCGAAAATAGTGTAGTTCATCAACACCACTTCATCAAATTCTTCAAGCTTATCCCAGCCGTACTGCTCCATAGCTTCCTTATACGCCCACACATCAAATCCTTTATTTTCACGCACAAAAACCTTTGGAGTAATCTTCTGCAAAATTTGTCTGCTTTCGGGAGTAAGCTTTCCGTTTACAACTACAAAAACCTCGGAGCTGTTTTTCTTCATTTCTTCAAGCATAACGGGAACATATCTGTCTACGATTCCGTCTGCGTCATAAAAGAAATATATTACCAATCTTTTTATATCTTTTTTATCAAGTATCATTTGAGTTATCTCCTATTCCCTCTTATTTTCATTTACTCATTATTTTATTGATCTTCTCAGCGTTCCCCCACTCGGCAGGCGAGTCGTAAGGTCTGTCGGGGAAGGCTCCGTATTCAAGCTTTATGTCGAATCCGTGTTCTTTAATAAAGCTCTCAACCTTTTCTGCAAGGCTTACGGGTTGTCCCGTGCAGCAGTTTATAATTCCGTCTGTTTCCGTTTGCAAGGAAGCTGCTGCTATTTGCTTTGCCAATTCTTCAACGCTGATAAAATCGTACTTGTTTTTTCCCGTGGTAAAAGGAAATGTTTTTTTGCCCTGCTCCGCCGCAATGGTCAGCTTTGAAAAAATGGAGTTGTTCCTTTTATCGTCGCCGTATATGTAAAAGGCTCTTAACCATTGCAGACATATATTGCTTTGCTTTGCAAGAAGAATAGTGCTTCTTCTCAATGCGTCCTTGGCGATGCCGTACATACTTATGGGATTGCAGGGAGTGTTTTCGTCTATTGCGCCCTCGTAATAGCCTATCTCGTGCATTGTTCCCATAACGGAAAGATGCTTCAAGCCGCCCTCGATCATATTCTTAATAAAAACATAATGAGCGGATAAATCCCCCATATGAGCAGCCGAATTATGCACAAAGCCGTCCCGCCACGCCATATGAATACATATATCGGGACTTCCCAGTTCTTGAAAAATATTCTCGCTGCCGCTGAAAATATTCTCTCTTAAAAGCTTTGCACGCCCGTCAATTCCATCGGTTTTAATATCTGCGGCAATTACATCTGCGCCCTTGTCGCAAAGCTCTTTTACCACAAATCTGCCGATATAGCCGCCTGCGCCTGTTACCAATACTTTTGTTGGCATACATTCTCTCCTTTTTACATTTTCTTCTTAAACAACGATTTTAGCCAATCAAACACCCGTCTAAACGGATATGTTATTTTCCAAAACCGTGAATTGCTGATACTGTCATATGCGGATTTCCATTGCTGATTCTCGGCGTTCGCTTTGTTAAGCTCCGATGTTATACGAAGGCTTTCCGCTTTTTCTTTTTCAAGCTCTGTTTCCAAATCTTTAAGCTTGGCTTCTCGATCCGAAACAAGATTTTTAAGACTGAATACCCGCTCACTTGAATCCGAATACTGTATTTCCAAAGCGCTGTACTTATCTTGCCAAACTATAAGCTGTTCTTGTGCAGCAGAAAGCTGATTTAAAGCTGTTGTTAATTGCTCCTGTGCCGCTGCCGTTTGGTTTTGTGATTCGGTAAGCTGATTTTGAGTTGTATTATACTGATTTTGCAATTCGCCTAATCTGTTTTCCGTATCCGAAAGTCTTGTGTTTGCAGCAGCAAGCTGTGTTTGGGATTCGGTAAGCCGGTTTTGTGTTGTATTAAACTGATTTTGTAGGTTTTCTAATCTGTTTTCCGTATCCGAAAGTCTTGTGTTTGCAGCAGCAAGCTGTGTTTGGGATTCGGTAAGCTGATTTTGAGTTGTATTAAGCTGATTTTGCAATTCGCCTAAACTGTTTTCTTTATCTGAAAGCCTTGTGTTTGCAGCAGCAAGCTGTGTTTGAGATTCGGTAAGCTGATTTTGAGTTGTATTAAGCTGATTTTGTAGGTTTTCTAATCTGTTTTCCGTATCCGTAAGCCTTGCGTTTGCCGCAGTAAGCTGTGTTTGAGATTGAAGATTTTGATTATATATTTCCTCTGCTTTTTCCTTTAAAGCATCATATTCTAAAACCTTGCTTTTTTCCCCTAAAGCCTGTTTAAGAGCGTTTAGCAGGTTTATATCATTAAATGCTGAAATCTTTGCCGTTATATAAAACTCGTTTGCGCCCGAAGTGTTTTCGTAATAGATATTTGAATCAAGAGTATCAAACAGTAAAACGCCGTTAAAATCAATGCCGTTGTGCCAAGCAACAGGCAGTTCCAAGCCGCCTGCCATGATCTTAATTTCCGAAACGACGCAATACAAACAATCGGCGGGATCAAACCGTATTCTCAGCGGCGATTTTGGGAAAACAACTTTTGTATTCAAAACGCCGTATCTGAAATCAAAATCAGTGCATACGATTTTGGTGGTTTCACTGTAGCTTTCACCGTAGTCGGGGAATACTTTGGGGTTGTTATTCCAACGTACATTTGAATTTATTCCGAGATATGACGATTTAAGATTAGCAAGCGTATAAGAGTTGTAATGCTTTTGAATCAAGGTGTCCAAAAATTCTAATGAATTATTGGTTGATTTTTTAAAAAGCGAACACGAAAACTTTTGCCATAAATCAGTGTTATTTTTGGAAATTACATAAAAAACTCTATAACAGTTATCACCTATATCGTAAGGATATATATTCTTGTTATAATAATTATCTATCAGAGTTTTGTATTCCCACATATCCGACATAAGAGAATCAAAACAGCAATACCACATTTTTTCCCATATTTCTAATGAGCCGATGGTGAAGCTGTAAAAATTCAGCTTGTTTTCTTTCAAAAACTCGTCTATTTCGTTTCGGTCAGGAAGTCCGTTTTGAATGTGTTCGTTTAACCAATAATGATCTATACCGTTTATCGCCTTGTAATAAGCATTAACTCTTAATTCGGTGTTTTTAACCTCTTCTGTGTTATCGGGAAAACAAAGTATAGCTCCTATTCTTGAAACTCTTGCAGCCTCTGAAATAAAAGCAATTCGTTTTTTCGGCGGAACATGCTCTAATACATCACTTGATATAACAAAATCAAATTCATCATTTTCAAAGGGAACAGATGTACCGTCAACTTCCATGAAATCGGAGTCATCACGCATCTTCTCCGTTAATTCTATATCGGTGAAAAGTATCTTGTCCTCCGTTAAAAAGAAGGATAAATCTTTATGCTCGTTAGAACCTAATTCAAGTATCTTAAAAACTTTTTCAGGTGCGTTTTTTCTGTGAAAATTTATAAGCTGTGAAATTGTTGCATATCTTTGATATTCATCAAAAAGTAAATAATCTTTATCATTCATAACTTCTGTTCTCTCAAAAACTCCTCATATTCATTGCAAACAGTTTCGGGATCACCTATATCCATAACGTTTCCGTGATCCAGCCATAAAACCTTGTCGCACATTTCTTTTATCTGTCCTATGGAGTGAGATGTGAACAAAACAGTTGTGCCGCCTGACATAAGCTCCATCATTTTGGCTTTGCTTTTTTCCTGAAAAGCCGAGTCGCCCACCGCCAAAATCTCGTCTACGATAAGGATTTCGGGATTTACAAGTGAAGCTACCGAAAACGCCAAACGCATTACCATACCGGAAGAATAGTTTCTTATGGGAACGTCGATAAACTCGCCCAACTCCGAAAATTCAAGTATTTGATCGTATTTTTCCTTTAAAAACTTTTCGTCATAGCCTAAAATAGCGCCGTTTAAAAATATATTTTCCTTGCCCGAAAGGTCGAAATCAAAGCCGCTGCCAAGCTCAAGCATAGGAACTACGTTTCCGCCTAAGGTAACGGTGCCTCTAACAGGCTTGATTATTCCCGAAATAACCTTTAAAAGCGTGGATTTTCCCGCCCCGTTTTTGCCGATTATCCCCATAACCTGACCTTTTTCGACCTTAAAGGAAACGTTTTTCAAAGCGGTAAATTCCTCGTATTTTATCTTGCCTTTCAAAAGCTGTACGGTATATTCCTTAATGCTCTGAACCCTGTCCTTCATCATCTTAAATTTTACGGTAACATTTTTTGCTTTTATCATATTTACCTCTTTATTAGAGATTTAAAACAAATTTATCCTGCTGCTTGTTGAAAATAAATCCGCCGATAAACAGTGTGCCAAATGACAGAATTATGGAGATAAGATAAGCTCTCGGTTCGGGAGATATTCCCTGCATAAACATTATTCTGGTCATTCTCAATATGTGATAAAGCGGATTCAGCTTAAACAAAAACAAGTATTCGTTGGGTAAAATGCTTTCAGGATAAATAATAGGAGTTACATACATCCATATCATACTCACAACTCCCCAAAGAAACTGAGTATCTCTGAAAAAAACCATCATTGTAGATAATATCATTCCTATGCCTAAGCTGAAGGCTGCAAGACAGACAATGGGAATAGGCAGCAAAAACATAGATTTTGAAAAACCCGTTCCCGTAAATATCAAAACAAGAAACAAAGGAATTAAAGACAGCATAAGGTTTACACAGGAGGATAACATTCTTGAAACGGGGTAAATATATTTGGGAACATAAACCTTTGTTATCAGCGTGGCGTTTCCCGTAATAGAGGTCAAACACAAGGTTGCGCATTCGTTAAAAAAGTTAAAGCACACAATGCCGATTATTAAATACAGTGCAAAGTTATCAATGGTATTCTGAAACAAGGTGGAGAACACCACATATTGTACGGTCATCATAAGCAGCGGGTTCAAAAAGCTCCATATAATTCCCAAAACACTGCGCTTGTATTTTGTTTTGAAATCCCTTGTGACAAGCTGCTTCAGCAGGTATCTGTATCTGTCCATAGATTTAAGGAACTGTAATCCTCGGCACTTTTTGTTCTTTTTGGCGCATATGTTCATATGCAAAAGATACAGCGCCAAAACAACGCCTGCGCCCATGGCAGCAAAGGGAAAATATTTTCCAAAGTCTAAGTGAGTTCGGGTGGAAAGAGAATAGCAAAGAGAATATCCTAAGGATATGCCGTTTCTGCACACCTGCATCTCGGGAGTTAAATCAACCTCAATCTCCGTTTTTCCCGCAGCATATGTTTTTCCCATATATATTGATACGGTATTTTCGGGATTTGCATTGGGGCTGGTTATGGAAATTGTATAATATTTGGATGCCTGTAAATAAATGGGAGAATCGAACGTCAGTTCATAAAGCTGACTGTCAGGGTGATTTAATGCGCTTATAGTCTTTTCCGCCAACAGCTGCTCCCCGTCGTATATGCAAACATAAAGCTCGCAGTTGTTGTTTCTGCCGTAAGTCGCAATAGGAAAGGTAATCGAAAGCAAATCGCTGTTGGACGAGGTTCTAAACTTTTGAGTAAACACCGTATCAGGCATTATTTCCCCGATAGCGTTTTCGTATTTCAGCATATCGCTCGTATCCATACGGTAATTAAGCTGTTCGTTTGCACACAGCCAAAAAACAAGCATTATGATACAATACACAGCCAAAATACGTATGCTGAACTGCTGTAACTTTGGTTTTTTCTTCATATTTTGCATTCCAATTCCTTCATATACCTTGCTAATGCGTCCTCCCAATGAGGCAATCTATCGAACCCTTGAATGTCAAGGGATTGCTTGCTTAATTTAGAATTTAAAGGGCGTCTTGCTGCTTGTCCGCTTGCTTTGTATTCAGAGGTGCAAACGGGCTTTATAATCGCCTTTTTCTTTGAAAGCTCAATAATTTTCTCCGCAAATTCACTCCAAGAGCAAAAGCCTTGATTTGTGGTGTGATAAATTCCGTATTTTTCCGTTGCGGCAATATCGCAGATAAGCCTCGCCAAGTCCTTTGAATAGGTAGGACTGCCGATTTGATCCTTAACCACGCTTATCTCCTTATTGCTATTTGCAGAAGCTGCAAGCTTTAACATAGTTTTAACAAAATTTCCGCCGTTAATTCCGAAAAGCCAAGACGTTCTGAGAATAAAATATCTGTCTAAAACACTCCTTACAACGTCCTCTCCGTCGGATTTGGATTTGCCGTAAACGTTTAAAGGTTCTTTTATGTCGTCAACCTGATATTCCCCTTCTTTATCTCCCGAAAAGACATAATCGGTGCTGATAAACATCATTTTTGAGTTGTATTTTTTACACTCCAAGGCTATGTTTTTCGAGGCTTCCGTATTTACAAGCCTGCATTCCGTTATATGGGTTTCGGCTTTGTCCACAAAATTGTATGCGGCGCAATGAATGAATGCGGCTGGCTTTTGCTCTTGGAAAAAGGAGGAAATCTGCTGTTTGTCGGTGACGTCCAAATCGGCTCTTGAAAGTCCAATACACTCTATATTTCTTTTCTTCAGCTCCTTGACGACGTCATATCCTAACTGTCCTCCCGTCCCCGTAACCGCAATCATCGCTTCACCTCATATCTTACCCTGTTTTGCCAATGATACTATTTTTTTAAATATAAATTCCGGCATAATCTTCATAGCCGTTTCTATCATAACGCTTTTGGGAGCAAGCTCCTTTAAGCTGAGCATTGTTTTAAGATCCTTAAAATTCGCCTTTTTCGAATATCCGATTCTTGCTTTGTAAAATATTTCAAGCTTATCTATCACCGATTTCATATCTCCGTAATATAAACGCTGCTTGTAATCCTCTATTCTTGCCGAATATTTTGTAAGCCGCTCATAATAATAAGAAGCTTTATCGCTGACTCCCGTTAATATTCCCGTCTGATTGTTTCCGTGCTGCCGATAATCAATAAGAGGTGCGGGAATAAACTCAATTCTTCCGTCAAGTGCGGCGTTTATTGCAAGCCATTGATCGTGAACCAAGGAATCTATGAACGGTATGGCTTTTTTTGCCGTTTCCGCTTTCATAATCATAGCGCAGCCTGTTACAAAATTACTGACAAGCAGCTTTGGAGCAAGATTTTCTCCCTCCAAGAAAATGTGACGTCTGCGTATTTTCCTTATGCTGTCTGCAATTTGTTTTCCTTCGCCATCTATAATGTTCATATCGCTGCATACGAGAGGAGAGCCTGTTTTTTCAAGCACCTCCGCCATTTTTTCAATTTTATCTCTATGCCATACATCGTCTTGATCGCAATAGGATATGTATTTTCCCTTTGCAATTTTTGTAAGGAATTCAAATGCTTTGTTCGAGCCCGAATTCTTCTGGTTTCTGTAAAGCGTGTAAGGAAAATCAGTGATCAGCTGTGAAAAAATATCCTCGTCTACAGGAAAATCGGGACAGTCGTCGCAGACAAGCAGCTCCAAATTGGGATAGGTTTGCCGATTTAAGGAGATAAGCTGTTCCCTCAGCCATTTTTCGTTAGGCTTGTACACAGCCATAACTATGGTGACAAGCGGTTTATCTATTGCCATACATTTTCTCGTAATACTGCTGATATTCTCCGCTTATGATTCGCTCCCACCACTCACGGTTATTTAAATACCAATCAATGGTTTTTTTAATGCCGTCCACGAATTTTGTTTCGGGAAGCCAGCCTAACTCGTTATGTATCTTGGTGGGATCTATAGCGTACCGCATATCGTGACCTTTTCTGTCGGTAACATAGGTTATAAGGCTTTCCGGCTTACCAAGCGCTTTGCAGATTATTTTAACAATATCGATATTCTTCATCTCGTTATGTCCGCCGATGTTGTAAACCTCACCTACAGTGCCTTTGTGAATAATCAAATCTATTGCTCGGCAGTGATCCTCCACATACAGCCAATCACGGACGTTTTCGCCCTTTCCGTAAACGGGCAGGGGCTTATCGTTTAACGCATTGGCTATCATTAAAGGAATAAGCTTTTCGGGGAAGTGGTAAGGTCCGTAGTTGTTGGAGCAGCGAGAAATGGTCACAGGCAAGCCGAAGGTTCTGTGATAAGCCTGCACCAACAAATCTGCGCTTGCCTTGCTTGCGGAATAAGGCGAGCTTGTGTGAATCGGAGTTGTTTCGGTAAAGAACAGGTCGGGGCGGTCAAGAGGCAAATCTCCGTACACCTCGTCGGTGGAAACCTGATGATAACGCTTTATTCCGTACTTTCTGCAAGCGTCCATCATAACGCCTGTTCCCAAAATGTTGGTCTTTAAGAAAACGTCGGGATTTTCAATAGAGCGGTCAACGTGGCTTTCGGCGGCAAAGTTTACCACTATATCGGGGTGTTCTTCTTCAAAAACCTTATAAACCGCTTCTCTGTCGGTAATATCCACCTTGCAGAATCTGAAATTGGGGTTGTTCATTACGGGAGCGAGAGTTTCCATATTTCCCGCATAGGTAAGGCAATCTACGCATATTATTCTGTAATCGGTGTATTTTTTCAGCATATAATGCACGAAATTTCCGCCGATAAATCCTGCGCCGCCTGTTACAATTATTGTCATAGTATCCTCCGATTATTTATTCATATATTTGGCTGTTAAAGACTGTTTTAATTATTTGCCGTATACAAAGCTGCAATCGCTGTCTTTAAGCAAGGGAGCGTTTTTATCCTTTTCGGACAAAATAGGATTGTCTATACCCCAATCCACTCCGATTTCAGGGTCGTCAAACTTAACGCTGCGATCGCTTTCGTGATTGTAATAATTATCCGCCTTATACAAAAACTCAACTTCATCGGTGAGAGTGACAAAGCCGTGTCCAAAGCCTCTGGGAATAAAGAGCTGACGCTTGTTTTCCTCGGAAAGCTCTGCGCTTACCCATTGCTTGTATGTGGGAGAGCCTTTTCTCAAATCCACCGCCACATCGAGAACCGCACCTCTGCAAACACGAACTAACTTTGCCTGAGCGTGTTCTCCGTTTTGAAAGTGAATACCTCTCAGCACGCCTTTTTTTACGGAATAAGACTGATTGTCCTGCACAAATTCAGCGTTGATTTGGGGAAGCTTGATTTTTGAATATGTTTCCATAAACCAGCCTCTGTTATCCCCGAACACTTGGGGTTCGATTATGTATACGCCCTCTATTTTTGTTTTTATAACGTTCATACCGCACCTCTTTTTTAATATAATATTCTGTTTTCCGCAACACGCTTTAAATGTGCGCCGTAGGGACTTTTTCCGTAGCTTTCGGCAGATTTTAACAAAATTTCTCTGTCTATCCAGCCGTTTTTATAGGATATTTCTTCAAGGCAGGCAATTTTCAAGCCCTGTCGGTTTTCAATAACCTTTACATATTCGCTTGCCTCAGCAAGACTGTCAACCGTTCCCGTGTCAAGCCAGCCGTAGCCTCTTCCCAAAGTAATTACGTCAAGCTTATCCTGCTCCAAATAAATCCTGTTCAAATCGGTAATTTCAAGCTCTCCCCGGGCAGACGGCTTCAAGCTTTTTGCATATTCGCAAACGTTTTTATCATAAAAATACAATCCCGTTACAGCGTAATTTGACTTGGGATCTTTAGGCTTTTCTTCAATAGATACTGCTTTTCCGTTTTTGTCAAACTCAACTATTCCGAAACGCTGGGGATCGTCTACATAATAACCGAAAACGGTGGCTCTTCCGTGATTTTCAGCTGCTTGGCAAAGATACTTCTTCAGCCCGCCGCCGTGAAATATGTTATCTCCCAAAATCATAGCGCATTCATCGCCGTTAATAAATTCCTCGCCGATAATAAACGCTTGTGCAAGTCCATCGGGGGATGGCTGAACCTTGTAAGATAGATTTATTCCGTATCGTGAACCGTCGCCCAGCAATCTCTCAAAGTTAGGCAAATCGGTTGGGGTGGAAATAATCAAAATATCCTTTATTCCCGCCAACATCAGCGTTGAAAGCGGATAAAAAATCATAGGCTTGTCATAAATTGGCAGCAGCTGCTTTGAAGTTACCATTGTAATGGGGTAAAGCCTTGTTCCCGAGCCTCCTGCAAGTACAATTCCTTTCATAAATTCACCTCTTTATTGTTAATATTTGCCTTTTTTGTTTATATTTGCGGTTGATCTGAAATCTCCCGCTTTGTACTATATTTAATCACCTTACACAAACTTTTAAAATTATATCATAAATGACAAACTTTTTCAAGTATTATTTTAAAAATATTTTTAAAATAAATAAATTCTCAAATTAAATTTCACTGAGGAATTTACTTTGAGAATTTCAGCTTGCGGAAAAATGTTGCATTTGTCGTTTTTCCGCCAAGCAAAACGTCGTATTTTTATTTACAGCCAAAAACAAAAGCAGGTCAGAGCTTTGCTTTGGCTAAATTTTACTGCTGCGATCTCAATAGTATACTATTACAAATACAAACTCAAAAATCTATCAAAAACGCTCGCTTGTACAAATAACATTTTTAAAACTTCTCTTTCCAAACCGACGGCATAACAAGTATCATTATCGGCAAGCATTCAAGTCTGCCCAAAAGCATATCCAAGGATAATACGATTTTTGAAAAATCAGAAAAGAACGAAAAGTTTTCCGTCGGTCCTACCATACTTATACCCGGACCTATGTTGTTAAAGCAAGCGGCAACGGAAGAAAACGTTGTGGCAAAATCACGGTTATCCAATGATATAAGCAATACCGAGCAAATCAGCAAAAACAAATATATACCCAAATAACAGTGAACTCCGTGAACGGTATCTGCGTCCATAGCCTTGTCCTCACTGGTGACAAGGTTTACCGACTTGGGGTGAAGCAGCTTTTTTATATGCCTTATGCCGTTTTTGAACACAATAATTAGACGCTGAACCTTAAAGCCGCCGCCTGTTGAGCCTGCGCTTGCTCCTATAAACATAAGTGCTATTAAAATCGCCTTTGAAAACTCCGGCCATAGGTTAAAATCCGCAGTTGCATAACCTGTGGTGGTCATTATTGAAGCTGTCTGGAAAAAAGAGTATCTGAAGCTTTCGCCCACGGATTTATAGATAGGAAATATATTTATGCCTATGAGCAGGGTGGAAACAGCCAATATTATAAAATATACCCGTAATTCCAAGTTTTTTCCCACATCTTTAAAACGTCTTATCAGCAGAAAATAATATATGTTAAAGTTTACTCCGAAAAGAATCATCATTACAGAGGTTACTATGTCGATGTAGGCTGAATTATAGTAGGCAATGCTGGAGTTTTTTACGCCAAAGCCTCCCGTACCCGCCGTACCCATAGCGTGACATATGCTGTCAAAAAGCGGCATTCCTCCCAAGCAAAGCAAAATAACCGTAATCAATGTAATCACTGCGTAA
>CAZRRT010000073.1:0-11692 GCA_964602605.1 uncultured Ruminiclostridium sp. | reverse complement strand
ATATGCTAAGATGAATATTATCATTCAAAATCGAAGGGAGAAATTTACAGCTTGACGGAAAACCTCCATTTGGTCGGTTTTCCGTCAAGCTGATGATGTAATCACCTGCGACCCAAATAAGGATCATAGTTTCAAAAGGAATTTCCATAAATACGCTGCGGCAGCCGTTTATCTCCACCTCTGTTGGAATTACTATGTTTAACAAAAAAATAATCGCAGTGCTAAAATAACAGTCATATTTAAATTAGTCTGCATTATTGAAAACAATGCTGTTAAGCTTGTATGCTCCGTCTATAAACTCGGCGGTATAGATTTTTTCAAAGTAAAAAAACTCATAACCGTTTTCAGGCGGATTTAACATTTCTATATCGGGATAATGCCAAATAAAGGTACATTTGTTATCCGATTTTTCCTTTATTTCCACATATGATCGTGCAGCAAACGCATTGCTTGACCAATTCGGGAAAGCGTTAATGTTCGCATACATTCGACCGTTTTCTTCCACAAAACGCTGTTCGCCGTTCTGACCTTGCAAAAGTCTTTCGGCAACCGGTTTTTCATAGGTGTCGTATACGAGCTTGTAAATATCCTGCAAATCGGTAAAATATTCAGACGTGAAAGTCAACGGATAAATAGGTTTCTCAAAATTGGGGAATTTGTAAGGAGTATCCCCATCCCACTTATATATATAGTCTGAGTTGCCATGAGCGTAAATCAACAAAAAGACCAGTCGATTTTTGTCCATTAAAGCAGGAATGGCACTTTCGGGGTTTCCCGATGTGTCAGAGCTTAATATCTCCTTTACCTTATCCCTGCCCTCCATACAGGAATCTATAGGAATCCATTTGTCGGGAACAAGCCGGTCGTCGCCGTATACTCTGTCGGCAGGAAAAGCGAATAGCATATCCGTATCTTTGGTATCAGTGTTGTTTGATGCCGCACTGCTGTCATATGTACTTTCTGTGGGCTGAGTCGAGGGAATGGTAGAACTTTCGTTTTGAGATATGTTGGAATTTATCTGACAGCCGCTCAGTAGCACAATAGAAAGAATAAGCGAAATACCTAAGGGCTTTTTAAAATTCGCCATATACATAACCCGTACCTCCTATGCTCCAACCCGGGTAGTTAGGGAAATTTTGAAAAAAGATATTCAATGACGAAAAGTTTTTTTCACAAGAATCTAAAACTAAATAGTCCGAAAGTGAATTGCCGGAATTTTTGTATCCTGCTACAAGAACCATATGATTTGTTCCGCTGCTGTTTTTTGCGCCGACAATGAATGGCTTTCCATCATTAAGATTATCTCTGGCTTTTTCCATAATTTGGGTTTGGCTTTTTTCTCGGGACATTGCTGCCAACCATTGTGATAAACCATCTGAGTTCGACCAATAAGAATTAGTCATACTGTTCATATAGTCAGTTGGATTGCTATACTTGCCCCGTTTCCTATATAACCCTGATATTGAAGCAAACAATGTGCATTTTAGAGAATTTTTACGCTTCCCATTGATATAGTAATATTGATAGTATAATGGAGTTGCATAGTCTACTCCTTTATAATCACTGGTGGGAAAATACCACATATTAAATATGACTTCTTTATTGGTGCCGATTGCGGAATTCGGAGTTTGTTTATCAGGATTAGCGTAACTTGTGTAGCTATTACTGATGTCGCTGCATTTTACGTAACCTGTGACCGTTTGACCGTGACTGTTAGTTAAATTCGGTATTACAAGCCAATAGTTTCCGTCACAATAAACCACTGAATTTATATAATAGAAGGTAGTTGATGTGGGCTGTGGAAAAGTATATACCACACTGCTTTCGTTTCTCGGATAGTCATAAGCCTTAGTGTTAGCCGGTGGCACCTCACGAACCGCTCCGGTGAATTTTTTTACAACAATTATATAAGGCAAGCTTGCACGGCTCATTTCATCATAATTATTTTTTACCATATTATCCTCCTTGTAAATTCCGAAAACATTAAAATTCTGTGTGATTGTTTGGATATTCTTACCAAACCTTCTTTTTCAAACTGTGAACTATGACAACTTCCGTCTTACCGTTTTTATCAGTCAGCGTAAACACAAATTTCAAAACGTCACAAATCAGATATAATAAATTTTATCCGATTTTCCTAACCGCAAATTATGCGACATTAACGTCCGAATAAAATTAACAGCCCAATGGAATCACCCACTTTAAATAATCAAAAACCGTCCTGCTTAATAACCGACTTTTCGGTGCTGTACAGCGTTATTTTCTCTGTTTCGCCGTTTGCAGCGGTTACTTTGAAAACGGTTTTTACACGATAAGTACCGTTGTCAAGCCCGCTGACCTTGTTGGTAAAGGATATGGAATTTCGATTAGACGTTGTGTTCCGTTCATCGCCTATTGTTATCCAAATCCCCAAAAACCGGCTTTTTTCTAACGATTGCGTTATTATTGCCAGCGAATCCGCATCATCAGCCGCATAATTTTTACTTTTGCAAATCGCAATGCTTCCTGAAATCATTGAAGAATTTGACGACATAATTCGCCATTTATAATTATATTATGATTAACTCGTTTTTTTCAATACATTATGTGTATTCGACTGTTTTTTATGTCTATTCTGCGCTTTGACTTTTACAAATCGTTGATTACAGCGATAAAAATACTATTTGTAATATGTGAACTCTTGTTACTTTAAAAATTGCAAGATAGACATAAAAACCTGTGGATTAAATAATATGCTTTGACAAAACTAAACGGAATGATTTATGCTATCAATATGTAAAACCGAAAGGCGGCAAAACTCATATCAAAACAAACATATAATCTCTGTAAGCATCGGACGGAAGCGGTCGGTGCTTATATTATTTCTCAGGCAAGCTGTATTCTTTGAAGAAGGTTCGGTAAAAATTTAATATCAAGGTTAAAAATTCCTCATAAATAACAAAAACTGCAATACGAACCTTTTGGGTGCGAATTGCAGCATTTTTATAAAACATAAAATCAAAGCTTAAACAGACTTTCGATAGTCAAAAGCAATTCAAGCTTCAAAGGCGGGTTTTACTCCCCCTGAACTAAATGCAGCACGCCGCCTCTCTTGTTTCAGAACAGGCGGCGCATCTTATCAGCTGTTATAAATCAATATCATCGTCAATACTGTCTTCAATTCCGTCGTTGTCACAGTCGCAATTATGGTGAACATTAACCGAGCCTATCATATCCCTACCTCTTGTCATATATTTATCACGCTGCTCTTTTACCGCCTCGTCGAGAATCTTTTTTACTTCACGGGGCTTCTTTATGGATTTAAGCAGCTTTTGAGGACTATCGCTGTCTTTTGCGGTAAGCTTTATTGTTCCGCAGCCTACCATTCTTTCTCCCAAAGAAAATTCCATAGTTTTGTCGATAATTCTGTAAAGCTCTATTTCATCTTCCTTTATATTAAAAAATCCGTTTCTTGTGTAAAGCACAGTGCTTGTGATAATAAAGCGAGTTAACGAAATAGGCAGACCGCAGATACATTTTTTGCCTGACCATAACACGTCATCGCCATATCTCTTTTTAAGCTTTTCCATATTCGCCATAACCGTTTCCTCCTTTTTTATACTTATCCTATTATATATTATATATGATTTATATTCTACTTGTCAATAGTTGCAGAAAAACGACATTGACAAAAAACAACTTTATTTATAAAAATTACACAATAATTCAAAAAACCCCTTTAAAAAATTTATGAAATAATATATAATATAAATAATAGCTATATTATGCGGCAGAATGTACAATCAGTGCTTATTTATTTCAGGGAAGGACATAAACTATGGAAAAGGTTACATTTACAATTTGCAAAAGAGATTACAGCCTTAAAACCGACGACGATCCCAAAGCTATCCTTCAGCTTGCTAAGAAATTGGAAGAAAGCATCGGTTATGTAGCCCGTATTGCAAAGGGCATGAGCGAGGTTGAAATAACAACGTTGGCTTCTATGATCCGAATTTGCGACGCAGAAAGCGAATTATCGCAAGCCGCCGCCTCTGTAGAGGATTTAAAAAAGCAGCTTGAAGAATTAAGGGAAAAATCCGCTGCAAATCTTAGTAAGCTTACAAGCGAATTGGAACATAAAGACCTTGACTTAGAGCTTATTGCAAAAAAATTACAGCATCAGGAATCTCAAACCGAAATTATAAAAACTCAGCTTCAGCAGTCCGAAGAAAAGCTTGCGGGACAGGAAAAGGAACTAAAATCGGCTTTGGAAAATCAAAAGAAGATTGCCGATGATAGGGAAACGGAAATTTTAAGCCTTACACAAAGGCTTCAGCAAGCCGAACAGCAGCTTAAGGAGCAGGCAGAAAAGGCTTTATCCCATACTTCACAGGAAGAAAGCCGATTGAAGCAGGAAAATCAGCGTCTTGAAAAAGAACTGTCCGGCTTAAAGGATATGGCAAAATCAGCCGAAACACAGTTTGAACAGCTCGGAGCGGCAAAGGACGAGGAATCCAACAAGCTGAGATTGCGCCTACAGGAGTACGAGGCGCAGCTTCAAGTATTTTCCGCACAGGAAGAAAAGCTGAAGCAGGCGCAAAAGGAGAAACAAAGCCTTGCCGACGAAATAGACAAATTAAAAGCCACATTGAAATCTGCGGAGGAGCAGTTTGAGCAGGACGCATCTGTAAAAGAGGAAGAGGCGGAAAGGCTGCGTACTCGTATTCAAGAGTACGAAGCGGAATTGCAGGTTCTTACCGAGCAGCAGGAAAAAGTTAAAAACACAGCGCAGCAGGAGAAGCAAAGCCTTGAAGGTGAGATAGCCCAATTAAAAATCACATTAAAATCTGCGGAGGAACAGTTCGAGCAGGACGCAGCCGTAAAAGAGGAAGAGGCTGAAAGACTGCGTATGCGGATTCAGGAATACGAGTCGGAATTAAAAAACCTTACCGAGCAGCAGGAAAAGGAAATCGAAGAGGTTTACAACGAACACGAAAGGGAATGCAAAGCCATTGACGAAAAAAAGCAAAAGGAGCTTGAACAAATAAAAGAGGATTACGACAAGAAAATTGCCGAAGTTCAAAGTCAAGTGGAACAGCAAAAGGAAGAAACGGAAAAAATGCGAAAAACCCTTGCCAATTACGAGGACACCTTCGATATGTATGTGAGAAACAAGACCGCAGAGTTAAAGCAGGCGCAGGAGGAAACGGAAGCGGTTAAAGCAAAGAACGCAGAGCTTGAAAAGGAATTGGCAAAGGCGGGAAACGTGCAGATGACTATGTGCTGATAATGGGCTAAGTTGCTTGATAAGCTTATGCATTGTTTATGAAGCTAAAACTTTTTGTTAAGCATATGTGCTGTTTATGAAGATAAAACTTTTTAAGTTTATGTACTGTTTATTAAACTATATCCCTTTTTATGAAAAAATTACAGAATAATCGAAATTTTATGGGGAACGATTTTTGAATATAAATAAAATGCAAAAAAAGCATAACGAAAATAACAAAAACAACAAAAGAGTAGAAATACTTGCTCCCTGCGGTTCGGAGGAAAGCCTTGAAGCCGCCCTTAACGGAGGAGCAGACGCCGTATATTTGGGAATGTCCTCTTTTTCGGCAAGAAGAAACGCCGTTAATTTTAACGGTGAGCAGCTGAAAATGGCGGTAAAAAAAGCTCATCGGCAGGGAGTTAGGGTTTTTGTCACCCTTAATATACTTGTTTTTGACGATGAAATATCTCAGCTTGAAAAAACAATAAACGAGATACAGGATTCGGAAGCAGACGGAGTTATAGTGCAGGATTGGGGAGTTGTTTCCAAGATTAAGGAAATTGCACCAAAGCTCAGGCTTCACGCCTCGACTCAAATGACGATAACTTCGGCAAGCGGAGCGGAATTCGCAAAAAAGCAGGGGTTTTCAAGAGTGGTACTGCCAAGAGAGCTTTCTTTGGAGGAAATAAAGGAAATTACCTCAAAGGTAGATATTGAAACAGAGGTGTTCGTCCACGGCGCACTTTGCGTATGTATAAGCGGGCAGTGCCTTTTAAGCGCTATGTTAGGCGGCAGAAGCGGCAACAGAGGACTTTGCGCCCAGCCCTGCCGATTGAATTACCGCTGCGGCAATAGGGAAAACGTATTGTCCTTAAAAGACCTGTCGCTGATTGACAATCTTTTGGAATTGGAGCAGGCGGGAGTTACCTCTGCAAAAATCGAGGGCAGAATGAAGCGTCCCGAGTATGTGTTTGCGGCAGTTTCTCAGTGCAGGGCGGTTCTAAAAGGCGAAAAGGCGGACAAGGAGCTTTTAAGGACGGTTTTTTCAAGAAGCGGCTTTACAAAAGGCTATTATGAAAGCGACCTCTCTCAAATGAGCGGAATTAGGCAAAAAGAGGACGCAGAAGGATCGGAAAAGGCGCTTGCAAAGTTAAGACAGATGTACAAATCTCCCTATAAGCGCTTCACCTTGGATTTTGATATTAAGATTAAGAAAAATTCGCCCGTTTTGTGCAAGGTTTTATGCCGCAGCAATAATAATGATTTTCAAAACATTTCCCTGACAATAACGGGAAATATTCCGGAAGAGGCGATAAACCGCAGCATTACGGAGGAAGAGGTGAAATCACGTATCGGAAAATTAGGCGGCACTGTGTTTTCTGCGGGACAAATCACCTGTGAAATAGATAACAAGCTTTCGGTTTCCTCAGCTGAAATAAATGAACTGAGAAGAAAAGCGGTAAGTATGACGGAAGATATAATTGAGGATAAGCTGAAATCTAATTCCGGCAGAGAATGATTTTTTACCGATAGATGAAAAATAATACTAAAAAATGAGGTGAAAGACATAATACGCAAAATTACCGAAAACGATAAAGAGGAATATATAAAAATGGCGGAGGAATTTTACAGCTCCGACGCTGTTTCTCACAGTATTCCAAGGAAAAATTTTGCAAACGCTTTTGAAGAGGCTGTAAAAGAAAATCCTATGATACAGCTTTATATTTTTGATTTAAACGGAAAAACCGCAGGGTATGCAGCTTTAGCCGTTACCTACACCACCGAGGGCGGAGGAAAGACAGTGTGGCTGGACGAGCTGTATATAAAGGAAGCCTTTAGAGGAAAAGGCTTGGGCAGAAGCTTTTTGCAGTTTTTGAAATCAGATGAAAGTATTGCCAGAATCCGACTTGAAATAACTCCCGAAAACAAATCGGCAAAAAGGCTGTATTTGTCGGAGGGATTTTGTCTATGTGATTACAAGCAGATGATTTTTGACAGGAATTGACGTATAATTTACAGCAAGAATAGGGATATAAACACAGTATTTCCGAATTTAAAGCAAAATTATGACAAGTTAAAAATCATTATAATCAGATAATTTCAGATAAAAAATAACACACAGTATATTACTAACACAAGGAAAGGCAATTTTATGGACATCAACGCACAGTTAGCATCGGAATTTATAATAAGAAAAGAGCAGGTTGACAACACAGTAAAGCTTATCGACGACGGAAACACCATTCCTTTTATCGCCCGTTACAGAAAGGAAGCAACGGGAGCGTTGGACGATCAGCTTTTGCGTGAGCTGTACGAAAGACTTAACTATCTCCGCAATTTGGAGCAGCGTAAAAAAGAAGTTTCCGACAGCATAGAAGCTGCGGGAAATATGACCGAGGAAATTAAACAGTCCCTTGAAAAAGCGGTTACCTTAGCGGAAATAGAAGATATTTACCGTCCCTACAAGCCTAAGAGAAAGACCAGAGCCTCTGTGGCAAAGGAAAAGGGTTTACAGCCTTTAGCGGATTTTATTTCTGAGCAAACCTTGGCAAGTCCCGAAAAGGAGGCTGAGCAGTACATAAATGAAGAAAAAGGCGTGCTTTCTGTGGAAGAAGCAATTCAAGGTGCACAGGATATAATTGCGGAAAGCATTTCCGACGATCCCGAAATCAGAAAGATCTTGGCGCAGCTTTACACCGACATAGGCGTTATGGTTTCAAAGGCGGCAGACCCTCAGCAGGACTCGGTTTATTCCAACTACTACGATTACAGCGAGGCGGTTTCCAAAATTCCCTCTCACCGTGTTCTTGCTATGGACAGAGGGGAAAGGGAGGAAATGCTTAAGGTAACGGTGGAAGTGCCTGAAGAAGAGGCTATGAGCTGTATTAACAAAAAATACGTAAAGGCAAAAAACCGCTGCGGCGAATTGGTAAAAGCAGCGGCGGAGGACGCTTACACAAGGCTTATTCACCCCTCTATGGAAAGAAGAATACGCTCCGATCTGACGGAAAAAAGCTGTAATTCCGCAATCAAGGTATTTCAGGATAATCTGTATCAATTACTTATGCAGCCGCCTGTAAAAAATGCGGTTACAATAGGCTTTGATCCCGCATACAGAACAGGCTGCAAAACCGCAGTGGTGGACGGTACGGGAAAGGTGCTTGACACAACGGTGGTATATCCCACTCCGCCGCAGAACAAAGTAGCAGAGGCAAAAGCGGTGCTAAAAAAGCTTATAAAAAAATACAACGTTACCGCCATAGCCATAGGAAACGGCACTGCAAGCCACGAAAGCGAGTGCTTTATCGCAGATTTGATAAAGGAAATCGACGATCCTGTAAGCTATATGGTGGTGTCCGAGGCGGGAGCAAGCGTTTATTCCGCCAGCAAATTGGCGGCGGAGGAGTTTCCCCAATACGACGTATCGCTGAGAAGCGCAGTATCTATCGCCCGCCGACTTCAAGACCCCTTGGCGGAATTGGTAAAGATAGATCCAAAAGCAATAGGCGTGGGACAGTATCAGCACGATATGCCCAAAAATCAGCTTAACGACGCATTGGGCGGAGTGCTTGAAAACTGCGTAAACAGCGTGGGAGTTGATGTAAACACCGCTTCCTGTTCCCTTTTGGGCTATGTGGCGGGAATTAACGGCACAGTGGCGAAAAATATCGTTGCCTATCGTGAGGAAAACGGCGTTTTCAAGGAGCGAAAGGAATTGTTAAAGGTGGCTAAATTAGGCAAAAAAGCCTATGAGCAGTGCGCAGGCTTTTTAAGAGTACACGACGGAAAAAATCCCCTTGACAACACCGCCGTTCACCCCGAAAGCTATCCCTGCGTTGAAAAGATGATAGAGCTTTTCGGCTTTAAGTTAGCGGATTTAAAGAAAACAGGCTTTTCCGACGTGGGCAAAACCGCAAAGGACAGAGGGATAAAAGCTTTGGCGCAAGAGTTAGAAATAGGTGAAATGACGCTTTCTGACATAGTGGAGGAGCTGGAAAAACCGGGACGCGATCCCCGCGACCAGCTGCCCCCTCCCCTGCTGAGAACCGACGTAATGGACATAAACAGCTTAAAGCCCGGAATGGAGCTGAAAGGCACAGTCCGCAACGTTATCGACTTCGGCGTGTTTGTGGATATTGGCGTGCATCAGGACGGACTTGTGCATATTTCGCAGCTTGCCGATCGGTATGTTAAGCACCCCCTCGACGTTGTTAAGGTTGGGGATATTGTTAATGTGAGAGTGTTGGAGGTAGATACCGCCAAAAAGCGTATTTCACTCACAATGAAAGGACTTAACGGCAATGATTGAAATAAATGCAAAGTGGACAAAGGAAAATTTGACCCAATATGTGAAATACATTACTTTTCAAAAAGGCAAGCTGAATAAGATAGTATTTATGATTTTGGGGATTTTGTATCTGCTTATTATTGCGGCTTGCATAGTATTCTTTTTTATAACCAAGCTCAGCTTTACTCTTATTGCGGCAGGCGTTTTCACATTGTTTCTCATATTGTCGGGACTTGTTTTTTACCTTATGATAAAGGATTTTGTGAATAAAACCCTTAAAGAGAACGAAAATCCGCTGTTTGATCAGGTGCTTTTATCCGAAAACAATATTTTTGTATGCAAAGCGGACCGACCTGTAGGAGAATTGGATTGGGAAAATGTTATCCGTATTTATTTTAACGATAAGGCAGGAGCAATTTATCTTTGCACCTCTGACAATGCGGTTATTATCTTGGAATATAACAATATTACCGCAGGAACGAGTGAAAAGCTGAAAGAAATTGTAAAGGCAAAATATGATAAACTACCAAAAAAAGCTTGAAGAAGAAATAAAAGCAGTACAATCGGAGGACAAGCGGAAAACCCTTTTGCTTCACGGCTGCTGCGCCCCTTGCAGCAGTTACGTTTTAGAGTATTTAACCGAATTTTTTGATATAACTCTGCTGTACTACAATCCCAATATCTCTCCTAAAGAGGAATACGAAAAAAGGCTTAAAGAGGTAAAGCGGTTGATAACCCAAATGCCCTTAAAATCTCAGGTTAAGATAATGGAGGGCAGGTATCTCCCCGAGGAATTTTTTGATATTTCCAAGGGCTTGGAGGATTTGGAGGAGGGAAAGGAACGCTGCTTCAGGTGCTATCGGCTGAGGCTTGAGGAAGCGGCTAAAATCTGTAAGGAATACGGTTTTGACTATTTTACCACCACCCTTTCCATAAGTCCCCACAAAAACGCCCAAAAGCTGAATGAAATAGGCGAGGAATTGGAAAAGCAGTACGGTGTAAAATATTTGTACGCTGATTTTAAAAAGCGGGAGGGCTACAAACGCTCAATAGAATTATCCCGAATTTACGGTTTATATCGTCAAAATTACTGCGGCTGCATTTTCAGCAAAAAAACAGCCGAAACAAAATAAAATGAGGAAAAATGTTGCAGAATCGGTAAAATTGTGATAAAATATATAAAGTGCCGGTATTGCGTTAATTCCCGTATAATCAATAATTGAAATTTTCGCAATTTGCAGTACAATCTATGAAATAAAAAGCTTAAAAAAGAAGGTGACATTATGAAAGCCGACCCGTGCGGGCAAATAAGACACAAAAATAAATGACGCAGGGTAAGGCTGTTAAGCGTCTTAATCCTGCGGGAAAGGATTATCAGATGCTTAAATTTTACAAAACAGAAGGCAGCGCCATAAGAGAGATTGAAAAATTGGAGGACGGCTGCTGGGTTAGCGCCATCGCTCCAAGCGAAGCGGAGATTTCCTTATTGGAAACGGAGTTAGGCGTTGACCGTGATTTTATCCGCTCCGCCTTAGACGAGGAGGAAAGCTCCCGTATTGAAAACGACGACGGACAAACCTTGATAGTATTGGACTATCCCGTGGCGGAAAAGCCGGAGCAAGCTTCGGGAAAGAAAAAACATCACAGCTTTGACGATGACACGATTTCCTACTACACAATGCCAATGAGCATTATTTTAACGGATAACAACGTTATCACCGTCAGCCTAAAGCAAAATCCCATTATAGACGATTTTGCCAACAACGTGGTAAAAAACGTAAAAACACAGTTTAAAACACGGTTTATCTTTGCAATTCTATTGAGAACTGCGGCAAGATACCTTTTGTATCTTAAGCAAATAGACAAAATCAGCCACTATGTTGAAATGCAGCTTCACAAATCTATGAAAAACAAGGAGCTTATTCAGCTTTTGGGCTTGGAAAAATCCTTGGTTTACTTCTCCACCTCTTTAAAATCCACCGAAACGGTTTTGGAAAAAATACTGAGAGGCAGAGTTATTAAGCTGTACGAGGAGGATCAGGATCTGCTTGAGGACGTGCTTATAGAGGTAAAGCAGGCGATAGAGATGAGCAATATCTATTCCAACATTCTTTCGGGAACAATGGACGCTTTCGCCAGCGTAATCTCCAATAACT
>CAZRRT010000072.1:1749-11773 GCA_964602605.1 uncultured Ruminiclostridium sp. | reverse complement strand
TCGAATTTGGTGTAAGTGGTCAAACATGTGGTCAAAAGGATTTTCGACCGAGATTTTAAACTACCGAAAACGCCGTGACAGTGTAGTGTCAAAGGCAATGTGCCGCAAACGGCTCTGCGACGCGCTCCAAGGGTTCTATGCTCCCGAACGCAGCGCTCTACCAAGCTGAGCCACGCCTCGACAATCCGTTTCGTTCCGAAAAGCGAAACGGTAAATTAACATTTAATCAATTAATCAATCAACGCCGTACTTTTCTCTGTACTCCTTCATAAACGGCAGATACTCTTTTCCCTCGATAACCCCGCTTTCAATGGCGCTGATAATATCCTTTATTGTAACGATTGAATAAACCTTGATTCCGAAATCTCCATACACCTCCTGAACCGCCGAAAGTGAGCTGTTAAGACCCTTTTCCATGCGATCCACGGTGATGATCATACCCTCGATTTTAACGTCGGCGGCTTCCTGAAGCTTGGGGAGAACCTCTCTTAACGCCTTGCCGCTGGTCATTACATCTTCAATAATAATAATTCTGCTGTTGTCCTCGGGCTGCTTTCCCACAAACATACCGCCCTCGCCGTGATCCTTGACCTCCTTTCGATCAAAGCAGTAGTACATATCCTTGCCGTATTTGTTATACATGGCGTTAACTGCGCTTATTGCAAGGGGGATACCTTTATAGGCAGGTCCGAAAAGAATATCCGCGTCAAGCTTATGGTCGTTTATGCAGTCTGCGTAAAATTCACCTAACTTAGCGATTTGTCCGCCCTTCATATACTTTCCCGCATTGATGAAATAAGGAGCTTTTCTTCCGCTTTTTAAGGTGAAATCCCCAAAAGTAAGCACTCCGCTGTCACTCATAAATTTTATAAATTCTTCTTTATAAGTCATTTTTATGCTCCGTTATGATAATATTTAATCGTCTTGTTAAACCGTCTTAGATATTCTATCATATTTTTTTTACAATTTCAATAGTTAATTTAAATTTTATATAATAAAATGTAACCTCTCTGTAATTGCTTTTTATATCAAAAAATAGTATAATGAGTATGTAAAAGCAGAATTTTGTTATAATATGTAACATAAAAAGGGGGCTGCAATGTCATATTTTAAAAAAATAATTCCTATATGTTCGGCTTTGCTTGTGATAATTTCCGGCTGCAGCGCAGAGCTTGTTCCCAATAAGCCGCAGGATAATAAACCCATAAAAACCGAAATTCCTGCCTTGTCAACATCTTCAATATCAACCGATACAATAATAACAACAGTCTACAGCAGCACTCCGCAGGAAAGCACATCTGCCGATACCGATTCAAATATTTTTTCAACAGAGCCTGTAACTCAAACCAATACTTCTGAAAGCCAACAAAGCACAGCTGCTCCGAATCAAACCGATGATGAATATGAGCCTGTTTTCACCGATATAGACCCGGATTTCAAGGATAGGCTTGAGGGATATTTTACCGATACCCAAAGAGCATATCTCCGTTCCTGCGCTTTTGCGGGGGACATCATTATTCACGCTCCCGCACTATACGGCTTTATATCAAAAAAACGATGCTACGCCACAGCGGGAGCTGCCGCCAGAAATATTTACGATTGGAGCTTTGAAATAAAGGGCAAGGAATACGGCATAATTGACGCACTGAAACACAGCGGCTGTCAAAGCTTTTACTTCCTTATGGGAATGAACGATGTGCGAATTACCTCTGCCGATATATATTATGATAATTACAAAAGCTTTTTGGAGGACGTGCGGGAAAATTGCCCCTATGCTGATATAAACGTTATTTCCGTAACTCCCATAACAGAGGAATGCGGCTTTTATCCCAATGAAAAAATAGACGCTCTGAATGTTAAATTAAAGCAGCTAACGGAGGAAAGCGGCGGCAAAATAACATATATTGATGTCGCCGGCTTTTTAAAGGACGAAAAAGGGGCTTTAAAGCTTGAATATGCCGCCGAAGACGGTATTCATATGCAGATTGACGTGTACTATGATATTTTCAGAATTATATTGCAGCAAAAAGGAGTTGCATAAGCCCTGCTTGAAAAAGCTTCTATCGGGATTGCTTTTGCCGTATTCCATTATTAACAGTTATTGACATTGCTCCGAATTTAATTGAGATAAGGCTTTTTTGTGAAGCCGGTACACCCAGCGCTCCGAATAGTGTCCCTCTTCCGCAATAACGCTCCAGCACTTGCGGTTTATGTATCTTTCAGTCATTACCCACCTTTCGTCGGCATTGGGCAGAGCTTGAATCAGTTGATAAAGCCGTTTGTGAGCAAGCAGCAGCCTTTTGGTCTTTGCTTCAAGCTCCGACCTTAAATCCGCTATTTCTCCGCAGTTAATCCCCAACTTGTCAAAACAGCCGCCTCCGCTTCCTTTATCCTCTAAAGACGGCGATTTGTATTCGATTATCTCCTCCAAGAATTTTATCTGTTCCTGAAGCAGGAGAATATCCTTGTACAAACTGTTGTATTCGTTAAAAAACTGCTGAAATTTTCCTTGCGGAGCTTTTTTGCTGATTTTTATATCTTCTTTTTTTATATTAGAGATCATATTTAAAATTGCTTCTGCTTTATTCTGTTCCATTTTCATTATTTCTCCCATTAAATTACGTTTCTGATGTTTTGACGCTTTTGATTATAATTGCGATCTTAATTGTGTTTTCCATAACATTATCCAAAATTATTTAACTTTCATCATTTTCAATATCCTCACCACTATCATCTTCAAATTCGTCCTCCTCTTCCCAAAAGTTGTCGCTCATTTCCTCATCGTCCGTTTCAAAACACTCTCCTCCGCAATAACGGCAGTTGACGTATATTTCATCGTAAACATCATCCCATACCGTTTTTGTTTCATCTTGATCCAATAATCTGTCGCAGCAGCTGCAAATGTACTTTGACATTTTTATTCCCCCTCCTTATTATATCTCAATAAGATACCTAATTCGCAAAAAAAATATACAATTTGTAATGATAACTAAAAATAATACAATTTGCAATTTAGCCAAGCATCATTATTGTGGCTTATATGGAAAACCGTGTGCATTGCTGTGATTTCGAAAAACGCCATATATACGGTTATTCTCAAATCGGTTCTGTACAGCAATGAAATATAGACTTTCCAGCATTTTGACTATTTGTAATTGGTTATTAGGTATTAACAGCTGCATATCTTTTTACGATACTTAAATAATACCACCTAACTTATCTTTTGTCAATAGCAAATATCTAATTTATATGTTTTGCACAAAAAGTCCTTGACAAAATTGTTTAATTATGATACAATAGTATCATAAAAGTTCTATATATGTAAGATGCTTTTGATATAGGCGGCGAAACGGTATCCGATCGGTATTTAATCGGAATTTTATCGGTATCGCATTGGAATTGTACATATATTTATAAGGGAGTGAACAAATTGGACGTCGGTAATTACATTAAACAGCTGCGTCACGAAAAAAAACTTACCCAAGAGGAATTGGGACAGCTGCTGGGAGTTCAAAAGGCGGCGGTTCAAAAATGGGAAAGCGGTACTGTAAAAAACTTAAAAAGAGCTACCATTAAAAAATTGGCGGAGATATTTGAAGTTTCCCCCGCCGCATTTATCAGTGCGGAGGACGATAATAGCAATATTTCTGCGGTTTATACAGAGGATATATACAAAATACCCGTTTTTGAAAGCGTTTCGGCAGGCTTTGGAGCGTATGCGGAATCGGTTGCCGCCGACTATATCCCAATGTATATCAAAAATCCGGTGGAAGTACCTTTGACTATGGGAATACGAGTGCAGGGCGACAGTATGTACCCCACCATAGAGGACGGAGATATTATAATAGTACGCAAGCAATCCTCGGTAGACAGCGGCAGCATAGCCGTAGTTCTGATAGACGGGGAGGAAGGCGTGGTTAAAAAGGTGGAGTACGGCAAGAATTGGATAGACCTTATCTCCATTAACCCAATGTACCCAAAAAGACATTTTCAGGGAGAGGACGTTACAAGATTGAGAGTTTTGGGACTTGTGAAACAGGTTATTAAGGAATTGTAAATTTAAAAGCAAAATCCCATATTTTTAAAATATCCGATTTACATAATAAGGGTCACAAATAATGAATTATATCATAAGAGAGATGACAAAGGAAGATTATCCTCAAACAGCGGAAATATACGCACAGGGAGTTGAAAGCGGTGAAGCCACCTTTCAAACCTATGTGCCGACTTATGAGGAGTGGAACAGGGAGCATTTGCCCTTTTGCCGCTATGTATGCGAAACGGAAGGACATATAATAGGCTGGGTATCTTTAACTTTGGGATTGTCAGCGGAACGCACTGCATATAAAGGCGTATGCGAGCTCAGCGTTTATGTCGGAAACGATTATCAAAGACAGGGCGTTGGCTTTGCTCTGATTGAAAGGGTAAAAAGCGAAGCGGGAAAATATGGCGTTTGGATGTTGGAATCCCGAATATTCCGCAATAATACAGGCAGCATTAAATTACATAATAAATGCGGATTTCGTATGGTAGGCTATCGGGAAAGAATAGCCCGGGATAAATTGGGAAAATGGCAGGATACGGTGGAAATGGAATTAAGGCTGCTTGATTATTACTAAAACCAATTACGATATGAATAAAATAAATAAAAAACACATAAAAGGATTATAAATCTCCTTGATTTTACTGCAATATCAATAAAAATGCAAAATTCCATATATTTTCGCTTTACAATAATTATCTAATGTATTATAATAGCAGTAATATTATTTAAATATTATCAGCAATGCAAGCCTGTATTAACGAAAGCTGTGCAGGCAGTTTAATTTGAACATCTCTTAGGACAAATAACACTATATTAGACTTGAAATTCTAAAAAAAGAAGGATCGGGAAGTGTATATGGAACAAAAGAGCAGTTCTTCAATAGCATTAAAAATAAGAACTGATACAGAACCCAAAAACACAGATACGTCTGGGCAGATATATGAAAAAAAGCCTTATTCCCCCGAAAAGTCATTTGCCGACAATAAAAAAGCATATGACTTTATAAAAAGGGTTTTTGATATTTGCTGTTCTTTTGCTGCCATAATTGTTTTGTTTATTCCCATAGCTGTAATTTGTATAGCTATTATGGTGGAAAAAACGGGAAAAAGTCCTTTATATAAACAAAAGAGGTTGGGAAAAAACGGCAAGCTCATATACATATACAAATTCAGAAGTATGGTAGATAATGCGGATAACATTGAAAAATGGCTGACCCCCGCACAAATCAGGCAATACTATAACGAATACAAGGTGGAAAACGATCCGAGAGTCACCAAGGTTGGAAAATTCCTTCGCAGAACCGGTTTAGACGAGCTTCCCCAGCTGCTGAACATTTTAAAAGGCGATTTGTCCGTTGTGGGACCAAGACCCGTTCAGGATTCCGAAACCGAGCTGTATGGAGATAAAAAGGACTTGCTGCTGTCGGTAAAGCCCGGTTTAACAGGCTATTGGCAGGTGTATTGTTCTTCCGACACCACCTACGGAAACAAGAAAAGACAGCAAATGGAGCTGTATTATGTCACTCATCGCAGCTTGGCTTTGGATTTAAAAATATTTTTCTCAACCTTCGGCGCACTGATCCGAAAGTTTAAGAGGGGACAATAAACCTCATTTTACGGAGATATAATATGGAAAAAACGGAAAAGGTTCTGATGATTGCTTCAGAGGCATCTCATTTCAGAAATTTTCACATACCTTATATAAAGTACCTAATCGAAAAAGGCATTAAAGTATATACCGCTTCAAGAGGCGGTTTTTCTTTTGAGGATGCAGTACATATAAATATACCTTTTAAAAAGAAAATCTATTCTCCCGCAAATTTTAAAGTATTGGTTAAGCTTGTTAATCTTATTAAAAAAAACAATTTTGACGCAGTGTACACAAATTCTTCCTTGGCAGGGTTTGTAGGAAGAATGGCGGTTATCTTATCGGGAAAAAAGCAAATTAAAACCGTACATATCTGCCACGGCTATCTTTTTAACGATGACGGCAGAAAACGCAGCAGGCTGATGCTTCTTTGCGAAAAGTCAGTCAGCAAAAGAACCGATATTCTTGCGGTTATGAACGGAGAGGATTTAAAAATCGCAAAAAAATACTCCTTGGGAAAAAGGATAGTATTTATTAACGGAATGGGCTTTGACTGCGGGAAATTTCCCTCTTTGTCCGAGAATATGATTATTGAATGGAAGAAAGCCTATAATATAGATAAAAACGAATATCTTTTTTTATGCGTGGGTGAATTTTCCCAAAGAAAGAATCAGCAAACCATTATTAAGGCTTGTTCTCTTATTAAAGATGAGAATTTTCGGATAATTTTTGCAGGGGACGGAGAGTTAATGGATTATTGCAAAAAACTTTCCGAGGAATTGAATGTCAGCGATAAAACCTTATTCTTGGGACACACGCAAAATGTAAATCTTCTTTACAGAAGCTGTAACTGCCTTATTTCCGCCAGCCGATTTGAGGGGCTTCCCTTTAACGTTATGGAAGCTCTTTATTGCGGCGAAAGTATCATTGTAAGCGATGTTAAGGGGAATTACGATTTGGCGGCGGAACACGGAGGCGGATTATATCGTTTTTCCGACGAAAACGCTCTTGCCAAACTTATGACGGAAAAAATACTTAATTTTAAAAATCGTAAAAACAGCATAAATTCAATAGGCGAAACAAGGGAAGCTTCCTTGAACAAAAAATATTATATCGAAAATGTATTTGATGAAAACTTAAAGCTTTTAGATATGAAAATTGATGAAAAACAGCCTGACTATCCTAAATACGCTGAATTTGAAAAAATCAATAACTGTTGAACATAAATAAAAACCTTTTAGGCAATTTATATAAATCAAAGGTGAAACAAACAGAAATTTAACTCTCTCATATATCAAAAATCAACAAAAATCGAGAAAAATGCAACTTTTAAAAAAGTTTCACAGCACATTGACTAAAAAAATTACAATTTACAATAAAATCTATTATGTAAATATAACAAAATTATAGTTAAGCACACAAATTAGTATTGCATAATTATCCAATGTATGCTATACTCAATATATCGCAAAAATAAAATTACAGATTAGAATGCTTTAGTTAATTAAAGAGAAAACTGAAGCAAACAGGTGATAACAGATGCTCGTATACTTAAGCAATATTATTTTAATAATTATTTGGGCGTTTGTTTTTCTCAAAGGCAAGCGGACAAGGCTGAAAGACTCATTATTCGTTATTATCTGTTTTGGACAGCTGTTGATTATTTCTACTTTAAGATATAAAATAGGAATAGATTATGTTACTTATCAAAAAGCATTCACTTTGCTGACCTCTCCCGATTACCCCGATTTAAAGTTTGAGGATTGGGAAGTTGGGTATTTGATTTTAAATAAGTTTGTAGGTTTATTCAGCGATAATTTCAGAGTAATGTTAGCCGTTACATCGATTTTATCCCTTGCAGGTCCGGCATACATTATATGGAGGTTTTCGGATAATCCTTTTATATCGGTTTTCCTTTATGTGAACCTTTATTTGTTTTATCTTGATATGAGCTTTGTGCGCCAGGCTATAGCAATGTCGATTATCTGCTTTGCGTATACTGCAATACGAGATAAAAAATTTTGGAGATTTTTGTTTTTAACAGTATTGGCAGCAACATTCCACGCTACCGTGTTATATATGATACCCGTATTTTTCATATGTATGCTGCCTATCAATATAAAGACATATGCCTTGTATTTGGCAGCAATTCCTGTTTATTACATTTTCTCGGATTTGGCTCTCAACAAGATTTTGCCGAGCATCCATGAGGACTATGTCGAGTCAAAATTTATAACTCACGGAGTATATGCTTCCGGTGCTGTTTTCCCGCTGCTGATTTGCGGAGGAATATTGATTTTAACTTATTATTTAAGAAATATACCAAAGCATTTCATTTTTCTTATACACGCAACGCTGCTTATGGGATTTTGGCAGATTGTAATGACAAAACACGCATTATTTGAGCGTTTCTCATATTTTACAATGGTATTTGTTGTAGTTGCAGTTCCAAATGCTTTAACACTGTTTATCAAACAGTACTACGTAAATCTAAGGTATCCGCACAAAAGCACTTGGAACGAATTGGATAACAACAAAAAATCCGCAGATCCTACAGCAAAGGCTGAAGCCGAACATACTAAAAAGCAAGACAAAAAGTCCGTTCCCAAGCCGTTGTCAAGGAATGAAGCAAAAATCAAGGCAAAAAAAGTTACCGCAATTATTGCATTGGTAATTTTGGTTTTGGCATTTGCCCACAATATGCTTGGATTGGTTGGACACGACAGAGCTTGCTTTGGAATACTTCCTTACAAGTTAGAGGGTGAATTTCAATTACCCGATATAGACAGCTTTTTTAGAAGCTGATTAAAATGGAATAACTGCCTAAGGCGTTATTTATAAAATATTTTATTTTTTTCACGTGGAGGACAAAAAATATGAAAAAATCTATTTTAGCGTCTGCTGTTGCTTTTGCTACAGCAGTCACAGTCTCCGTAGCAGCTTTTAGTATGAGTGCTGCTAACGAGATCAACGGTGATTCTACCGTTACAGGCTCAGGCTCAGGCGTTTCAACAAGCGCTCCTGTAGTTTCAACTGAACCCATAAGCACATCCGTACCCACTGTTACAACAGGTGCTGACGTTACAACCGGCGCTGATGTTACTACAGGTGCTGACGTTACAACAGGTGCTGTTACAACTGCTCCCGCAGGCACAACCGCTGCTGTTGTAGTTTCCGGTGAAGCTAAGGCAACCGTTGCTGCTGACAAGGCTGTAGAAGTTAAGGATGAAAAGACCGGCGTTGCTATTTCTGCTGAAGCAGGTGCATTTGCTGCAGGTGAAATCACAGTTTCCGTTGAAACTTCCAACGAAGTTGAGAAGGCTACTGAAGATGCAATCGAAGCAAAGGTTGCTGTTAAGGACGGTCTTGAAGAAGTTACCGGTAAGATCAGCATCACCATCACTGACAAGGATGGCAAGGCTGTACAGCCCGGCAAGCCCGTAACCGTTACAATTTCTTACGATGGCAAGTCCAATGCAGTTGCATATGTCAGTGAAGACGGCAAGACTGTTGAGCTCTTTGCTTTGACAATTTCTGCTGACAAGAAAACAGCTACATTCACAACTACTCACTTCTCTGATTACTACACAATCAAGGTAAGCGATGCAGTTCTTAAGACTCTTACTGCTCCCGGCGGAAGCACTGACAAGCCCGAAGATAACAAGGGTACAGGTCTTGCAATCGCAATCGTTCCTGCTGCTGTAGCTGCTGCTGCTGTAGTAATTTCCAAGAAGAGAAAGTAATTTCCCTAAAAGGAAAAATAGTTTAGAAGTAAGCTAAAACAAATAAAACAGTGTGGTGCTTATGCACTGCACTGTTTTTATTATTTACAGAATATTTAAATTTATCACTAAAAATATGTTTTGCTGTTATAATATTAAAAGCATACATAAAAATCTGCGGTAAACGCAGAAGAAAAATAGTTGGGCGTTGTTTTTTTGTTTATTCTGCACTTGACATTTAATTTGAAAAAGGGTATAGTATTAGTACAAGGCTTAAAAAATATAACCGCAGTTAAGATATTGCCATTTCTTTGGAATCGTGCTTTGTCGATTCATAGGAAGTAAAATAGTATTCCGAATTTGGAAATTTCGATACAATAAGGGAAGCCTGCTTAAGCTGAGCCTTATTTTTAAAATGATTAAATCATATACTATGCAAAGGATATATTATGAGAAATAAGAAAACAACTTCAATTATATTTGGATTATGTATTGCTGTTTCTATGTCGTTTGCGGTTTCCGCTTATGGTATTACAGAAGAAAATGCTGCTGTAAACGAAGCGGAAATGTCGGAAGCAGCAGAACTTACCACCACTGCCGATCAGCAGCCCGAACCTGTAAACGAAGCGGAAATGTCGGAAGCAGCAGAACTTACCACCACTGCCGATCA
>CAZRRT010000072.1:0-1649 GCA_964602605.1 uncultured Ruminiclostridium sp. | reverse complement strand
GCAGCCCGAACCTGTAACCGAAGCGCCTGCTCCCGTTACAACAGTTCCACCGACAACCGAACCTCCCGTCGTCACTACTCAGCCTGCTCCCATAGTTACAACAGCCCCGCCTGCTCCTGTTGTTACAACGACTGCTCCTGCGCCCATTGTTACAGCAGCCCCGCCCGCTCCTATTGTTACAACCGCAAGACCGCCTCAGATTATTATCAATACAAATCCTGTGCAGCCTATTGTAACTCAAGCTACGACCCAAGCGGCTACCGAACCTGTTCAGACCGAAACAACCACCTCTGAAAAAACATCTGCCGCATTGAGTACAGCAGAGCCGCAGCCTGTTCAAACGTCAGCTCCCACTATATCCAATCCTCCTGTCAGCGTTCCGCCCGAGGAGGCAATAAGCATCCCCGAAGGAGATCCGGGAACAGACTTGGAAACAACCATTTTAATAATCATTTTGGTATTTTTGGGTATGTTTTTAATTTTTGCTCTACCGCCCATTATTAAAGCTATCAGGAAAAATATTATTTATAAGTATGATTAACTTTAATGCTTATTTATGAATATGAAAAAATCCCCTGTTTACTAATATATGACTGAAAATAAACAACGCTTTAATTCTATTTTTTGTTTATTTATTTTCAATCAAAAATTAGTATTAAACGGGGGATTTCTTATGTAGATTTTTATATTCGGAAAAATCCGGGAGAATATTAAAAAGCATTAAAACTATTGCCGCATTTGAAATTAAAAACGGTTATTGTCAAATTTTTTGGCGGCAGCATTTATATGTGAAGCTGTCTACATTCTCTGTGAGAACTACAATATGTTGTGCGTTATGCAGTGCAAAATCAAGATAAGGATTGTTTTTGTCGTCATTCGACACCACCGCTAAAACATATTCCGATAGGCTCAGCGTCATCATTCTTGCTTCCGTCATACAGTTAGGGGAATAATGACCGTCAATAAAGCTTGAAGTAGTTGCTTTTGCCAATACATTGTAGTAGCTTTCACGATAATCGGAGTGCCACTTTGCAGCCTGCTCCTCATAGGGCAGCACGCAATGCAATTCGACCGTCGGATCGTACTCCATAAGCAACGTGATAACTTCCGCTGCCCATAAATCAGGACCTTGCTGACAAATAGAGGTAAAAACTCTGATACCCTCCCGATACATATCGTTGATGTACTGAGCAATTTGCAGCTTTAACGCCTTGCATTTCGGATCTTCAATGTCGTATCCAAACTCAAATGATTCCAGTGGAGATGAAATAAATGTACAACGCTTTTCTTTCATAAAATTCAATCTTCCTTTCTAAAATATGGACTTAAATTTTTGCGGAATTATGCGCACTTGATTGGTTGTAAATATAACAACTCAATAAATTTTTTCTTTTTCGATATATTGTACCTCTTTTTTATATTTTACCTCAATATTTGTATTTTTTCAAGTGTTTTTTTAAAAAATATGAAAATAGGAAAATAATAAGAAATTAAAATCTCATATTGGAAAACCTATCTATAACCGCTGCAAAGATGTCCCACGCCTCTTAGGCGGCATGGCTTTATAAGACTTTGCAGGCAAAGTCTTTCATTTTGGGTTCAGTGGGGGTAAAATCCCCCACTGAACCTCAAAATTGCTTTGCAATTTC
>CAZRRT010000071.1:0-12183 GCA_964602605.1 uncultured Ruminiclostridium sp. | reverse complement strand
ATGATAATCAGCTCCTTTTATATTTGTGATCTTACATTAAGAGCATAATAGATTAATTGACCGCTTAATACTATTATGCCATTAAATTTTAAGCCACATTTTCGGTTTGGGTAAACTCATACAATACGGTTTGTCCATTTTTGTATGCGGAATGCGATCCAAAACCGCGAACTAACATGCTGTACGGATAATAATAAACGCAATCCGAAGCCTCAACTGATTTACTATTTTTCTCAGACCAGAAATCTTCGCCTACAGCTTCTCCGTTATCTATACGCAGGCATTTTAATCCTGCGGTAATTATATCGACATTCCCACCATCAGTTACCTTCGTTATGGCTCTGTAAGATCTTGAAGTCGATGTGTAATTGTAGATTTCCGTTTTAAAAGAGAAGTCGTAAGCAAAAGCCGATGTTGCTAAGGAAAAAACGGTTAATACCGCAGTTGTAATTGAAAAAAGCTTTTTTAGCATTTTAAAATCCTCCATATTTTTTATATAAATCGTCGGTCACCGATTTATTGCCCAAACGTATAAGCGATACTACCGTTCCACCCGAACACTGCCCTGTCGTTGAACACAAAAAAGCCGCCGGCGGTGCTTTCCGCACCCATAGCCTTGGTATCAAGCAGCTTCCCGCTGCCAACATCGTAGAGCTTTACGATATTGTCGGTAAAGCTGGAACGATCTTCACTCAGCACAAGCTTCCCCGTCACAAGGTGCTTTCCGTCGGGCGACACCTTACAGTAGGATCTCTCGCTGTACTCCTCGGGATAAACGGTTTTTTGCTCATTGGTCTTTAAATTGTAGAAAATAACGCCCTCCATAGGTTCTCTGATAAGACCTTCGGTGTATCTCGCCAAAGGCGACATAAAGTAAATATAATCTCCTGCTCTTCCTATTCTGAACTCTCCCACACCGTAGGGCGCTGCCTTAGTTTCCTTGATAACATTTCCGTCAAGATCCATAATTCCGAATATATCTGCGTCAGAGGCGGGGTTTGAATAATCGTACACCGTCCTGTAGTAAATTATTCTGTCCTCCGTGATGTAATAATCCCGCATAGCATAATCCGTAATAGCGGTTATATCTGAAAAATCTGAATTTGCCCTGCAAAAATGATCATTTTTGTGAAAATACCAGCAGTCCCTTTTCGGATCATATTTTTGGATGTAGGTTTCCGACATTTCGTCACCGTACACCTCCCTGATACATTCAAGCCTTTCATTGTAAACGGCAATTTGAAGATCCTCAGTATTGGAATGCGTATATTGGACACCAAGAGTAATTACACCGTTTCCGTAGGTCAAGCTGTGAAAATCTCCCGGAGCGTTCAGTGTTCCGATTACCGCCTTATCGGTTTCATCATACACGATATAGTCCCAAAAATTTTTATCCTCGTATCTGAACGAAGGTCTTGAAAGCAGCAAATACCGCTGCTCCTCGTCTATATAGCCCACGGGTTCGTAGGAATAAATATCGGTAACCTTCGAACCGTCGGAGGGAGTGCTTGGAGTATCAGAAACTGCCGACTGAACCTCACCCGTGTTCACTGTCTCCGAGTTTTCGTCAAGTATAAGCATACTTTCGCTTTTTCGGGTATTCATTGCCCCCGTTTCGGAATCAACAGGCACCGCCACGGCGTAAATAATATCCCTTTCGTTTATGCCCTCAAACTCTGTTTCAAAAACGTTCAAATATCCGCTTTTTACCTTTGTGGAAAGATAATCGCAGCCGTTAAACTTGATTCGGTCGTGGTTTACATAAAGATACACATTGTAATTATACTGTTCGCTGCCGTACAGCAGAAGGTTTATTTTAAGTTTTCCGTTTCTTAAAACCGGCTGTTCATTGGTGTCAAAGTCCTTTATGGCTACGGCGGTGGGAGCGTCCTTCCTCAGATTGCCCAATTTGTATATGCTTGATGTTTCGTCCGTTATCACAAAGCTTTCGTATTCGGTCACAGCAGTCATACATTCAGACACTTCAAGCGGAGCGTTTACCTTAATGTCTTTCTCCAAAAAAGCCTGTCCCGAATGTGCGTTGCCAAAGCTCTTATAATTTCCCGACGGCTTATATGAGGGGTTAAAAATACAAATAAGCTTTAACTGCAATGTATCCTCACCGCTAAGCTTTTCGGTTACTGCGGGTGAAATGGAAAGAGTTACTTTTTGTTTTTGATTCGGAGCTTGGGAAACACATACAAGCTCACCGTTCTCTCCTCCGTTTAATGACAGCTTTTGAGGTATGCCGTTAATAAACGCCATATAGCCCGCTTCCACATCATACTGATTTCCGGTTGAGTCTGCGTCAAAGGACAGCTCAATATTTCCGCCGTTGTATTCTATCATTTTGTCTTCCGAAACACTGTAATTGCTGTATCTTATGCTCCCCAACTGATATTTGCCGAATGCTTCCTCATAATCGTCAGCTGCATTTGCTTCGGTTTCCTCAAAGGGATTGCCGGAAATAACACTGTCATCGGAGCTTGTGTCCGCACAGCCGCCTAACATAAAAACCGACAGCATAAGGCAAATGGCTTTAACCGTTTTATTCATTTCGATACCTCCATTTCATAAAAGCTCCATTCATGGTTTCTAAATAAGATAAAACCGTCCTTGCAGGCATACGCTTCTTCGGCTTCACCTATATTTGTTTCGCTTTCTCCGTCTATGTATACCCAGCCGTTTTCCGAATCAAAAATCGCGCATCCGTCATAAGCGCTTATTCTGCTTCCCTTAGCGCCGCTGAGCATTGTTTCGTTAAATTCATTGTCATACCTGTAAACGCCGCTAACGCCGCAGCCGTACAAATACTCTCCGTCGGAGCAAATGCCTCCGAAAATGCGGTCGGAAACTCTGTGCTTCTCGCTGCCGTAAAAACATATCAGCTCACCCGTCATATTAAGGTAATATATTTTCCCATTGTTGGCGCAAAGCCCCTCTACCTCCGAGTCCTCAAAAAGATAGGTCATAACTCCCGGATCGACGTCGAGAAGGTATACGGCACCGTTCTGCATTGAAATAACGGCTTTCCCCTCATTTACAAAAAAATCATTTACGGTGATGCTGTCTCCGTAGTAGCTCTTGCTCCATACGGTTATCATATCAAAATATTTTCTTTGTCCCTTAAAAGGTGCATAGTCTCCAAAATAAACCGTTTCCTCCGAAAAGTCGTCAAGGCTTATGCGGTTAATTCGGCTTCCGTCATTAAAGTCGCCGGAATAGTAAATATAGCCGCCGTCTTCGTAAATTCCGTGTATAAGAGGGTCGCCGTCAAACACATCTCTTATGATGTTATCACTTATTACATTTAAGTCTTTGTCAACCGCTGTTATCTTGCTTGCGATAACCTGATGACTTGAATCGGTTTCATACTGCAAAATGTAATAATTCTCTTCTCTTTCCGCCAAAAAGCCGTCGTGCCCTATGCTTTCCAAAGACTCGTCTATCAATGCCGAGCAGCCCCCAAAAATCATTGCCGAAAGCGTTATTACGGAGAGCAGAGCCGCTTTTTTCCTTTTGCCTGCGGACTTGCTTTTTAAATGGTTTTTACCCTCGCAAATCACGGCGATGTAGGCGATAGCAATAAATACAGCGGCAACGGTTATCAAACCCGCCAATATCTCCTGCGGTATCTCATCATATTCTACCCCCGTTCCCGCATGATGCGCACCGGTAAGATAGGGCGCTCCCCGCATAAGTGAAAAGGGCTGATAATAACCTGCGGTGTGATTGGAGAAAAGGTACAGCCACGCTACGTTCAGTGCGGCGGGAGCAAATATGGAAAGAACAAGGTTTTTGCTAATTAGGATAATTATCAGAGTAACCGCCGAGGTAAAAAGATAGCCGATAAGCTTTATCAGCTGAATTGCCCAAAATCCTCCCAAAATTGTCATATCAAAGTAGGGCGTTTCCTTAAAATCTTCAAGGCTCGCCAAGGACGCCGACAAATTTTCGGTCGATACCGTGGATAGAAGGGCAAAAAATTCTATTGCCGCAAAAGCAAGCCACAAAAAGCATATTACCGAAAAAATCGCAAGCAGCTTAGCAGCATAGCCCTTCTTCCCATTTGGCGACGTTTTTTGAAGATTGTTTATTTTCCGTTCGTAATATATTGAAGCCGCCGAAATGAAGCAGATAAAAAACAAAAGCCAATACTCCTGCCCCACTGTCATGGCGGGAGCGTCATAGGCAAGCAGAACCCGATGCTCCCTATCCTTAGCCACGCTTTCATATCGCTCATACAGCTTTTCTATTGCTGCGCTGTCGGAAAGAATGGCGGGGAGCTTTGAAAGCTCCTCGAAATATTCCTCCATGGTGGCGTATTCGCCGTTTTCACGTTTTCGCTCTATCTCGGTGCGGTCTGACTTTGCTTCGGTGAGAAGGGCGTATTTATTCAATATTTCCGCTTCCTTTTCATCGGTCAGCGTTCCTCCAAGCTCGTTTATATAGCCGATGTAGATTTCACGCTGCTGCGGTGTTAAAGCACCGTAATCGGGCTTAAAAAGCTCTGCGGAGGAGAAAGTCTTTAATATTACAAGAATTGCAATAAGAATCAGTCCGTACTGTTTAAGGAGCAGCTTCTTAAACTCAAATTTTATCATTTCAGCGCCCTCCTTGCAGTAACGACGGTCAGTCCCGCTGTCAGCAGCAGCGTAATAAGCAATGCGGAGAAAGCAGAGAAAACGGGAGCACCAAACAAGTTCACCACGGAAAATTTTTCAAGAAAGTGACCGATATGTGCAAGCCCTAACGGGTTTATCGAATCGGGCAAAATATCCGAAAGCAATATCAGTGCCGCTCCAAAGACTGCGGATAAAAACAGCGACAGCGCCGTATTCCTTCCGAAGGACGAAATAAAGCATACCCCCGCTGCGAAAAACAGCATGGAAATAAGCCTGCCCAAAAATGACAATAGCATAGCTCCTCCAAGGGTTACCGTAAACGGGCAATTTATATAATCCTCAATAGCATAAACGGGTGCTTCAAAACAGTCTATACCGTGAAAAACAGCCACAAACAGAATATCCAAAAGAAAAAACAGAAGCACCGAGACAAAGGTAAAAATTCCCGCCGATACTAACTTTGACCGCACCGCCGTTTTTCTTTTTCCCGACGAGATTATCAGCTTGTCGAAACCGCCCGCCCCTTCGCCCGAAAATACGGGAGAAAACGCCAGCACTATCATCAGCATTGTGAGAATGGCGGAAAACTTGTAATCAAACAGTGTAGTCCAGCCCTCCGAGCTTACATAATAGCTTACATATCTGCCGTTAAAGTTATCGGCGATAAGACGGTTTTTCCGCTCCTCATAGCTGTTTATTCCGCTGAAAAAATCAGCGTTTTCCTCGGCTTCTTCACGGATTTTACCTGCATAATCCGCATAAGCTATTGCGTACTCATATCCCGAAATAAGATTATTTTTGATTATCTCCACATCTCCGTAGGGATAGCCCGTGTAGCAGTCGTCATAAACGGTATTGCCCGCACCTCTCTCCTCTAACTTTTTCTGAGCCTCGGCGTATTCGGCTTTTATGCCGTCAATTTTTTCTGCGGTTATTTTCCCGCCGTAAATTTGATACAAGGTCTTGTATCCTTTTTCCGTGCTGTTATAGCCAGCCACCACTGATCTTCCACCGCCGAAATAATAGTATATTTCAAAAAATTTCACAAGGTTCAAAACCGCAAAAAGCATAAGAAACGCAAGGACGGACGGCTTTAAAACATATTTTTTCAATTCAAAGGAAATCATTTTCATATCATATCTCCCCGAAATGATAAATGCACACATCTTCAAGATTGGGAGCAGCATTTTCGCCGCCCGATATGGGACAATTTTCCCCGATAAGGCGGACACGGTATTTATCCCCCACCGAAAGTACATTGCTCACCATACTGTCCTTCATAAGCTCCATAACTTTTTCGTAGGAGGCTTCGGCTTCCCAGACCCTTCCCTCTATCTCGGAGCATAGTTCACCCTGCGAGCCTGTGCGGACGATTTTTCCGTCGTTAATTAAAACTACCGTCTTAGCCACAAAGGCAATATCCGTTACAATGTGGGTAGCAAGTATCACTATTTTATCGTTTGCGAGGGAGGATATAACATTTCTGAATCGTATGCGCTCCTTGGGGTCGAGTCCTGCGGTAGGCTCGTCGAATATAAGCAACTTGGGGTCGCCCACAATGGCTTGCGCTATCCCCAAGCGCTGCTTCATTCCTCCCGAATGAGCGCCTATCTTTTTGTTTCTCTGTTCATACAGATTAACTCTTTTCAGAATCTCGTCGGCGTATTCCTTGGGCTTAGGCGGCTTGACGTTTTTAAGCGCCATTATGTACAGTATCAGCTCACGGGCGGTAAAATTGGGATAGAAGTCCTGATTTTGCGCCATAAAGCCGAGGTGGGGGAGATAATCGGTACATTCGCCGTCGGAAAAGCCTATCGTTCCGCAGTCGGCTTTGATTATTCCCGTTATTATGTTGATAAGCGTGGATTTTCCCGCACCGTTTGGACCGAGTATTCCGTAAACGCCTTCGTTAAGAGTAAGAGTAAAATTGTCAAGCGCTTTTTTCTTGCCGTAGGACTTGGACAGGGCGTTGATTTTTAGTTCCATTTTTCTCCTTTAATAATGGGGAATACCCCGAATTTATGAAAAATTCATAGCGACAGCCCCAAGTTTTCAGTGGAGGATCGTATTTTCCACTGAAAAGACGGTATGCCCTCCGCCGACTAAGAAGCGGGGAACATCACATTTTTATCTGTACATTTTTTGCATTTTTAAATTATTTGCCGGATTTTGTTAAGTGTATCAAAAGCGCATAAGGCAGGCATTAACCCCGCCTCTATTCAACAACTCTTCCGTCCGAAATTTCAATTACTCGATCGCATGTTTGTGCCACATTGCTGTCATGTGTTACGATGACAATCGTCCTTCCCTGATTATTCAAGGCTTTAAACAGCTTCATAATCTCCGCTGAGTTTTTGCTGTCCAAAGCTCCTGTAGGTTCGTCCGCAAGTATTATTTGAGGGTCGTTCACAATGGCTCTTGCTATGGCAATGCGCTGTTTTTGACCGCCCGATAGTTGTTTTACGGTTTTTTCAGCCATTTTTTCCATTCCGACGGATTCGAGAGCATTTACAGCCAGCTGCCTGCGGCTTAGCTTTTTCTTTTTTGCAAAGTCAAGAGGCAGCATTACATTATTGATTGAAGAAAAATCCTCTATTAGCGCAAAATCCTGCATAACCATACCGATTTTCTCGTTTCGTATTCTTGCGAGATTTTTTTCGCTCTCGCTTTTCACCAACTCGCCGTCAAGGTAATATTCTCCGCTCTCATAATTGTCGATACACGCCAAAATATGCAGCAAAGTGGACTTTCCCGCTCCCGAGGCACCGATAATCGCCGTCATCGTTCCCGACTCGATATGTAAATTCACATTGTATAGGGCTTGAAACGCATTTGCTTTTTTATAGTTATAGGTTTTGCAAAGATCAATAATTTTAATCACGGATTTATCTCCTATCTTGTAAGAATTTCTTTCGGCGTGCTTCCTCTGATAATTATAGCAGGCATGAGCATAGACACTAACATATATATTAAGATGATTCCCGTCGCAGCAAGAAAAATCCAACCGTTCCAAATTATTGTTACCGTGCTGCTTAACGGAGTAGAAGGGATCACCGCCATTCCCGCAAAAGCCAATATCAAAGAGAGCAGCGAAATTACGGCGGATTGAATCAGGTTGATCAAAATACATTGATTCCACCGTAAGCCGGTAATGTAGAATACAGAATAGTCCCTCAGCCGTTCTCTTGTGGAAATGGCTGTGCTGCTTACACTGCTCACAAAGGTTAAAATCAATATGGCAATAATGATAGGAAGAAGATTGTAAACCTGCATATAAAGATACTTCCTGCTGTTTGGTTCAAGAATACCAAAGGATATGGTATGTGCCGAACCAATCTCCGCCATTTCTCCAAGCATTTTTTGTCCTTTATTCAGAACATCTTCGCTTGTATCATTGTCATATACGATTAAGTGTACGCCGAGAGGACGCTGCGTGATCTCAGCGGGCGGATCAACATCAACGGGTATCTCCACGTTATCAAGATATTCTGATGAAAACAGCATAAGCGGTACTTCTTCATATTCATAATCATATACAGAATAGCAAAGGTTAAAATCATGTTCTTTATCAAGCAATGCGTTTAACCCAAAAATTTTCGTTCCATTTTCTATTTCACCCACGATTTCAACTGTATGAAATATTCCCTCGTGATCTCCAAAAAAACAAAGCTGAAGCTTATCTCCCACTTTCCACCCAAACGGGTTTTCGGAGATTACGGTTTCAATTACATCCGCTCTGTCGCTTGTATTCAGCCAGCGTCCGTCTTTCAGCTTCGGCGGAAAGCGCTTTATCGCTTCGTCGCTGTATGCTCTGCCTACCGAGTGCAAGAACGACTCTCTGCCATTTGACGATTCCTTGTAAATTGATACTTCGCTTATTGAAATGATTTTTTGGGGATTGCCTATGTATTCTCCAAGCTCCGCCCCGTGAATCCAATTATTTTTTTCTTTGTTTTCATTTTCAAGATTTAATAGAGCAAAATATCCGTTTGACTCAAAAATATCCTTTAACGGTTCGTAATAAGTATATCTTATCAGGATTGACGAAATCATTACGGAAAATACGATGATTGCAGCCGTCATCTCGAGAATTATGAGAATATTCATCGCCGCTCTCTTTTTAAAATTCAGAAGAGCCATTTTAAACAGCGTCACTTTTATTCCCTCCACTCCTCGACAATCGTTCTGTTGACAGACATAAAAATCATAATTGATAAAATTATAAAAAACATTGTAAAATAGGTTGCCGAAATCAGTCCATATATTTCCGGTGAGTAGGCTTCCGTAATGAAATCAAAAATATCTCCGAAAATATGTTTTACACAGAAAATATTCAGAGCCGTTCCAACGATATAAGCAGGCACAGTTAAAATCAGACATTCCGCCAAATAGATAAGAACCGCTTTTGCTTTGGTGCAGCCGCAGATTCTCAATACCGCAAGATTACGCTGCCTTTTCTTTAAGATGAATCGATACAGCATTGCAAAATTGATAATAGACAATAGCGATATAATGACCGCAATCGCAAGCATATTATTGTAAATAGCGATAGAATCCCGATCCGGGATCTCCAATTCGGGAAAAATAAGTTTATTTGGTATTACTTCCGCAGCAGTCTGCTTAAGTTTTTCATAAACAGAACGGGTAATATTTCTTTCAAAGACAACGGAAAATTCAAGTATACTCAACTCATCGGGAACTGTAAGGAAAGGAACGATAGGCGTTCCTCCTCCTGCATTATATACCCCCACTACTTCATATTTTTTTCCGAACAAAGTAATGGTTCCGTCGCTGTTTTTTATATTTGTGCATGGGGTGTTCCAACTGTCTGCGCTTGTTCCCCAAACTAACGCCACCTGTTTTCCGGCTGCCTCCTCATTATCGGTTATATATCTTCCGAAAGGTATACGGTTATACTCCTCCCATGCTTCTCTTGTCACATCACTGATGTGATATTCACCATCAATGAAGCGAAAACGCATAGATAAAGTGTGTGATGATTCGTCGGTATTAAAGCCGTATTCACTGATGTCCCCCGAAGCATAAATAACTTGAATGCCGTTGTGAATGTTACTATCCAACGCCTCAATATACTGTTTCAGCTCTCCCTTTGTCAGAATAGCTCCTTCTGCGACTTCGGGCCAAATATCATTTAGTTCGGTTTCTGCCTCATTTTTTTGCATACCGTAGTTATAAAAAAGACCATAAGAAAAATTTAATATAAAAGCCGATGAAATAATACATATAAAAATAATAGCAAGCAGCAGCTTTTCGTTTTTAAAGAGCGATGCAATGTTCAGAAACGTATGGCGCATATTTTTTCTCCTAATATTGATTTACCACTCAGCCAATCGCCAAGTGGTAAACCAACTATGTATTATATGGTTCTAAATTGATTAATCCACATACTTAATACCCGTATACCAAACAATAGGTGATTGATATGCGGGAGAGGAGTATACCTCACCATACATCTGAAAATTGTATTTGCTCGATGAGTATTGTGTATTTTTTGCTATCGCATAGGTTCCGTATGTCCCATAATCTGAGTCTGTTAAGCTTCCTCCTACTGGTCTTCCTGTATTATCCTCAAAGATGTTAATTACTGCTGAAACTCTTCTGCTATTGTTTGTAATGTTTGTAGTTTTAGCGTATGACGAAGTCCATTCAAAATTGCCATAACCTTTAGAATCGGTAACACTGTTTGCACTAATACCGATACAAAGACCAGTGGTTATCGCAGTCGCAATTGCAATCGCTGTCATCTTTTTAAAAATCTTTTTCATAATAAATTCCTCCTGAAAAGTTCATGGGTAAAACACCCTTTTTTACTAACCGCAGTTTACTGTGATATCGACATCTGAATTAACATTAGTAACCCAATGGAATCACCCCATTAAAAATTCATAAATATGCTCAACCAACTGATTTCTTGGCATTATATGGTGCTTCTTTCTCCACTTCGTCATTTTTCGATTATATGAAGCAAAACTTATGAATCCGAACAAATTGGTCATCATTTAATATGTATTATTCAAGGCATTCAATGATTTAAGTTTATTATAGAATCCAATAGATGACTGTATTGTTAGATAGCATAGTTATTGTATACATAATTAATAAAGTCAAAGCATTTTGTTATTCATATACTCCATGAATAAATATCGAGGTAAAAATATTTAAATTGCCTTTCTTTCACTGTACACGGTGAAAGTTTCAGAAGTGCCATCTTTTGCCGTAACAGTAATAACAGATTTGACTTGATAGGTGCCTTTGTCAAGCCTGCTTTTTGTTCCGGAAATAGTGATTGTTCGATCATTTACGGTCTTTTTCCAACTTGCATCGGAAACATCAATGTAAATTCCAAATGCCCAACGTTTTTGTAGCGTCTGCATTACTGTTATGCTACTAACGCCATTACTCGCTGTTACTTTAGTTTGACATAATACTGTTGTACCGAAAATGCTAAATATTGCTATTGCAAATCGTGATTATATAGCGTTAAAACCTCCTGATAAAAATCAATTTGAAAATTAAAGTTAAAGACACATTAATAATAAATTTCAATATTTTAATATCATATACGTATATTCTTTTACCCCCCTCTTTAACTGCATTATTGTGCGTAAGATCTTCTTACTTTTATGCGAAGATTATTCATTAATAACCGTAACGCATATGCATTTGCTCAAGGAAAGAGCCATCTGAGAAACCACCAAGCATCAAAATCATAGGGCATCATCATTTTATCACCTCCCGCCTAAATAGAAATTGCTTATGCTACTGTTATAGCATAAGCAACTTAATTTTTCAATAGGTTTTCGGCGAGCGGTAGCTATTTCGGGGTGAACGGTAGCTTTTTGTCATTTTCGGCATTTTTAGCTCAAAAAATTGTATTAAAGCGAGTCTATATTCGGTAATATCAACTCAGCTTCAAAATGAGTATCGGAACATTTGTATATAAGTTCACCGCCGTTTTTTTCAGCACACTTTACCGCATTTCCCGAACCAAAACCGTGACGCCTCACATCATGCTTTTCTGTTGTCAAGATATTATCAACAATTTCAATTTTATGAGAAACAGTGTTTTTTATTGTAAAAAACAGATTTTCGCCCAAGAGCTTAACTGAAATTTCCACAGACTTTTTTTCAGAGCATTCCGCAGCGGTAAAAGCATTTTCAAATAAGTTATAAAATATCGTGCAAATATCCATATTATCTAAACGAAGCACCGGCGGCATTTTGCCGACAATATCCACCGATACATCTGTATGTTTATCTGATTCATCTTTTAAAATAGCACTTATAAGATCATTTCCGATCTGCAATTCCGAACGCAGATTTTGCACAGAAACACCTATATTGTCAAAATATTTTTCTAATTCATTATACCTTTTTTCATTGAATAAAATTCTCATACAATTAAGATGATTGTTTATATCGTGACGAAATTTTCTTGTTTCTTCCTCCTTCTGAAGCAGCATTGTGTAGTATTTCTCTTGACTTTGAATTAAATTTTCGTTTATTTCAGAAATACTTTTAAAATGTTCTTTAGATA
>CAZRRT010000070.1:0-12468 GCA_964602605.1 uncultured Ruminiclostridium sp. | reverse complement strand
AGAATTTTTGTGCAACTTGTAAAAATATACACTAAAAACGTATATATTTAATGCAAAGATTAACAATACAATTTTTGATTGACAATTTAATGAAAAAATGTTAAAATTAAAAAAATGTATATAAACATAGATATAGCTAATCTTACGTCAAGTTTACGGATATTTCCTATATTATGCTTATAGCGAATAATTTTAACAATCCGGAGGCAAAAAATGTATTGGTATGACAAATCCGCATTTTATCACATTTATCCTTTAGGCTTTTGCGGCTGTCCCGAGGAAAATGATTTTACAAGCGAACCCGAAAGTCGTATTTTGAAGATTCTCGACGTTATTCCGCATATTAAGGAATGCGGCTTTAACGCTGTGTATTTCGGACCTGTGTTTGAATCCTCAAGGCACGGCTATGACACCGCCGATTATCTTACAATCGACAGAAGATTAGGTACAAACGAGGATTTTAAAAGGGTTTGCGCCGAGCTTCACGAAAATGGCATTAAGGTTGTAATTGACGGTGTATTTAACCACGTGGGCAGGGAATTTTGGGCGTTTAAAGACGTTCGTGAAAATGGCTTCGGCAGTCGGTACAAGGATTGGTTTCACATTCGTGACGGCGGCAGTCCTTACGGAGATTCTTTTTATTACGAGGGCTGGGAGGGACATTACGAGCTGGTAAAGCTTAATTTGTACAATCCCGATGTTAAAAATTATTTAAAGGACTGTATCACAAAATGGCGTGAAGAATTCGGCATTGACGGTCTTAGGCTTGATGTGGCTTACTGTCTTGAAGAAAACTTTATAAGAGAGCTTCACGGACATTGTAAATGGCTGGCGGAGGACTTTTGGCTTATGGGCGAAACCCTTCACGGCGATTACAATCGTTGGATGGGAGCTGACAAATTGGACAGCGTAACCAACTATGAATGTTACAAGGGCTTATATTCAAGCTTTAACGATATGAATATGTTTGAAATCGCCCACTCCTTAAACAGACAGTTTGGAAAAGAGCAGTGGTGCTTGTACACGGGAAAAAATTTGTACAGCTTTGCAGATAATCACGATGTATCGAGAATTGCCACAATGCTTAAAGTTAAGGAGCATTTGAATCCAATTTATTCCTTGCTGTTCACTATGCCGGGAATCCCCGGGGTGTATTACGGCAGCGAATACGGAATTGAGGGCGACAAAAGAGGCGGCGACAAGAATTTACGTCCCGAATTTAAGTTGCAAGAGGATACCGATTTAACCAAGCATATTGCCGCACTTGCAAAATTAAGAACCGAAAGCGACGCTTTGGCAAAGGGTGACTACAAGCAATTACAGCTTATGAACAAGCAGTATGCTTTTATGCGTGAATTTAACGGAAAAAAGGTTGTTACCGCTCTAAATGCGGAGGGAGCGGATTTTACCTTTAATTTAGGCATAGGCGGAAAGTTCAGAAATATATTCACCGACGAAACTGTTGATTTAACCAAACCTCTTGCTATGAAGCCTTACAGCTCCGCTGTTTTTGAAGAAGTATAATCAGAATCCGATGTCCCCCGCCTCTTAGGCGGCGGGTTTCATTCAGTCTTTCAGTGGGGGACACAATCCCCCACTGAAACCCTGAGGGGCTTGCGCCCCCTGGATTTTTCATAAATTCGGGGCGTTGCCCCTCATTGAATAATTTGAGTTAGTTGGTTATTATAATCATCAAAGGATAATATGATATGATAAAAGCTGTACTTTTAGATATGGACGGCACGATTCTTGATACCGAAAGATTACATAAAATATGCTGGGAACAGGCTATGAAAAATATGGGCATAAGCTATCTTCCCACAACCTTTTATGATTTAATCGGATTAAATGACGACAGTACAAGGGATTATTTTGTAAGAGTTTTTGGATTGGATTCGGATCAATATGAAAAAATGAGTACGTCGGCATACGCTCTTTCAAGAGAGTATGGCATAAAAAACGGATTGCCTGTGAAAAAAGGCTTTTTTCAACTCAATGATTATCTTTTGGAGAAGAAAATTAAGAGGGCGGTGGTAACTTCTTCGACTGTGTCTGCCGCACTTCATAATTTTGAAAGGTCAGGAATTACAACACCCTTTGACGTCATAATCGGCGGCGACTGCGTAACCAAAGGAAAGCCCGCCCCTGAACCCTATCAAAAGGCGGCAAGTGCTTTGTCGGCTGCTAATTGTGAATGCTTGGCGGCGGAGGACAGTGCAAACGGCTTAAAATCCGCACATAATGCGGGAATTAAATGTGTTTATGTCAAGGATATAGTTCCTGTTTCGGAGGAAATACAAGCTCTTGCCGAATACAAGGCGGAATCCTTGGATAAAATAATAGACATTATCGAAAAAATCAACCGATAAAGTAACAGAAAGGAGAATAACTATGCCTCATATTGGAATTAAAATGCTTGAGGGAAGAACCGAGGAGCAAAAGAAAAAAGCAGCGGAGGCTGTAAAAAACGCACTTGCAGACGCTCTTAATATGGGCGATCATTACATTACGGTGACCATTGAGGATTACACTGCTCAAGAGTGGCAGGACGTATTTAAAGCCGAGATTACCGATAAGCCCGATAAGGTTTATGTAAAGCCCAATTACGATCCCAAAAGCTTGTTGTAATCGCTGGTAAAACAAAATGGCAGTTCGTAACCATCCTGCCTTGAGCTATGCTCTGAATCAAAACTAAGGGAAGAATAAACAATGCTGAATTTACGGATTTTTGACAATCTTTAAATACGGCTGTACTGATTTGCGCCCTTAGCGGCTGACTTAAAATGCTTCATATATTTCATTTATTATGAAACGTTGCAAAGTCGGGCTTGGGCGCTTTTTATTTACGAGAATATGGAAAGATACAGTATAATAAAGGAAAAACAAAAAAGAGAAATAGTGCTGTTAAGGGGCAGAGGCTGTATATACAAAAAATGCAGCTTTTGCGATTATTACACCGACAGCTGCAAAGATGAGAGTGAAAACTTTGCTTTAAACAGGGAAGTGCTGAATAGGGTTACAGGCGAATACGGGGATTTAGAGGTAATAAACAGCGGCTCTGTATTTGAATTGGATCAAAATACTTTACAGCTGATAAAGTCGGTTTGCAAAGAAAAACACATATCTGTAATTCACTTTGAATCTCACTATCTCTATCGTGAAAGAATCCCAAAGCTCAGAGATTTTTTCTCGGATTTTAAGCTTAAGATGAAATTGGGGCTTGAAACCTTTGATTTTGAATTAAGAGAAAATCTGCTTAAAAAGGGAATACCTCAATCCGATCCGAAAATAATTTCACAGTATTTTGATGAGGCGAATTTTCTTTTCGGAATAAAGGGGCAAACGGTTTTGTCAATGGAAAACGACATAAAAACAGGACTTGACTGCTTTGAAAGAATATGTGTAAATATAATGTGTGAAAACTCTACCTCAATTTCTCCCGATAAAAATGTAATAACCTCTTTTATGAATGAAATCTACCCAACAATAAAAGATGAAAAACGAATAGATATATTGATAAACAACACCGATTTCGGAGTGGGAGATTAAAAATAGATTAAAAACAACACCAAAAGAAAGGATATGTTAAATGATAAACGAACTGCTTTTAATCGGCTCATTGATTTTTATTTTTTCGGCTGCGCTTTTAGGCTATAAATTATTCGGCAAAGCGGGATTATATTGTCTTTCGGTTATAGCCACCATTCTTGCCAATATCGAAGTGTTGATTATGATTGACGCATTCGGTATGGAGCAAACTTTAGGTAACGTTTTGTTTGCGGTAACCTTTTTGATAACCGATATTCTGTCCGAGTGCGAAGGAAAAAAAGCGGCAAACAAGGCGGTATTTTTGGGAATGTTTGCCTCTGCGTTTTTCCTTTTGCTAAGTCAAAGCTGGCTATTATATGTTCCAAGCTTGAGCGATTGGGTATCCCCCTCCATAAAGTCGGTATTTTCAGGCACTCCCCGAATGATGCTGTCCTCTTTTGCCGTATATGCTTTAAGTCAGATTTTTGACGTGTGGCTTTATCACAAATGGTGGGAGTTTACCGAAAAAAAGTGCGGCGACAAAAGAAAATTTTTATGGCTGAGAAACAACGGCTCCACCCTTATAAGTCAGCTGCTGAACACCGCCTTGTTTACTCTCTTTGCCTTTTACGGTACATACGACAGCAATACATTAATTTCTATTTTCTTTTCAAGCTATGTTATTTATATTTTCACCTCATTGTTAGACACGCCTGTTGTATATTTGGCAAGACTGATTCACGACAAAAAGTGCAAAAATGAATAGTTTTCAGGCTGTCGAAAAAGCCTAAACATAAATTCTTCGGAAGGAAAAAGGTCTTAAGGAAAAACCATCAGGGTTTTTCCCTAAATTGTGATCATAGCCTTAAAATCGAGTTCGAGCAAGGCTCTGCCCGATTTTTGTTTTTGGCGGCTTGCCGCCAAAAACGGCGTCAGATTGACGGAAAACCGACCAGCGGGAGGTTTTTCGACAAGCTGTAGTTTTTTCCCCATAATTCTTCTTGAAAAATAATAATATTTGTGATACACTTAATATAGCAAGTAATTATGCTTATCATAAAACGTTATTTTTAATTCACAGCTTTTTCACAGCTTTATTATGATTTTTTTGAAAGGGGAAGAATTATGGCTACCTACTGTATCAGCGACATACACGGAGATTATAATCGGTATATTAAAATGCTGAGAAAAATTAACCTTAAAGACAGCGACACATTATATGTGTTAGGCGATGTGATCGATTATGGAAAAAATTCCTTGAAAATCCTTCAAGATATGATGATGAGGGCAAATGTGTTTCCTATAATAGGAAATCACGAATATATGGCTGTAAACTGTCTTAAATTTCTTTCAAAGACTATCACCGATGAAGAAATTGCCAATATAGACAAGGGAATAATCCAAGGACTTACAGAGTGGCAGGACGCAGGAGGACAAACCACCATTGATGAGTTTCACCGCCTAAGCAGCGAGGAGAAAGAGGATATTATTGACTATTTGGAAGAGTTTGTATTGTATGAAGAAGTAGAAGTTAAGGGGCGCAGCTATATTCTTGTTCATGCGGGACTTGAAAATTTTTCTCCCACAAGAAGTCTTGAAGATTATAATTTGGAGGAAATGCTGTTTAAATGCCCTGATTATTCCAAGGTTTATTATGAGGATAAAATCTTGGTGACAGGTCATATGCCTACTGTTTTTATAAAGGAAAACCCCAATCCCTATCATATTTTTAAAGCAAATAATCATATAGCCATAGACTGCGGCTGCGAGCTTGACTCGGAGGAGAAAAGATTAGGCGCAATTTGCTTGGAAACAGGCAGAGAGTATTATATATAATACCGAATTTTTAAAACCGCATCAAGAAAATAAAAAATCCCTATCAGCAGTAATAGGAATCCTTTGCTGTTGATTGGGATTTTTTTATGTATAATAATTGTTATGGGCAAAAGCAGCTTTTATTTGTTATCTGCTTGCTTATCCGTTGTAACAAATCTTACGGCTAATGCGCCTAATCCGTTAAATACAGATACTATAATTAAAAATCCAAAATATATAAGACTGTTTTTAAGACTGTCAACCGCCAATACCGCATAGCACATATCTGCAACGCTGTGTTCAAACCCGCACAGAATGAAAACCGAAACGCAGAGGAACAAGCCCGCTGCCTTTCCCGTTCCGTGAGGATTTGTGCGGTAATTTTCCACTGCTAAGTACATCAGTATTCCGCAGAAAAAGGATAATATCATTACCGAAAAAAGATTAAGCTTTGTTTTAGCGGACATAAGGGCAAGAGCCTTTTGCTGAATATTGGGCTTTGCGATTCGTATAAGCGTCATACTTAAAGCAGCTCCCACAAAATTCCCAAGCCATATTAAACCGCAGTTTGGGTTGTTTTTATTGCTTATAATATATCCTATTTTCCCCGTAAAAAGGTTCATTCCGAAAGCGCAGATTGAAAAAAGTCCCACGGTAAAAAGCAATGCCCCCGCTATTTTATTCTCGCAGGAAAGATAAATAACCGCACCTATTCCAATCATAAATCCCGCTCCCACAGCTTTTTTAAAGGTAGTTAACCCGATCTGCTTTTCAGCCATATTTTTTCCGTCCTTTTAATTACTTTTTAGATTTAGCCTTTTGTTTTACGTGCTTTTCGTTTTTTATCGAATTGCCGCTTTCGTTTTTAGGCTTTTTCTTTTCCTCTGAATTTTCGGTTTTTATTTTAGCCCTTTTTTTCCTGTTCTTAGCAATAATGACTATTGCAAGAATAATCAGCAAAACAGCTGCAATCCCAATAAGCAAAGGTATTATATCAAAGCTGTGGGCTTGAATACAAAGCACGTTTTCAGCGCCGCCCACTGTGACAAACAAATAGCTGCCGTTTTGCACGCTTTCGAGCTTTTCCCATTTATCTCCCGAAAGCCGCCATACGTCCGCCTTTTCCTTGTCTTTGTTAATCAGCCTCAAAGGCACTTGCTGATCGGCAGCAATATCCGCACCTGTAACGGCAACCTTCCATACTTTTGCGGAGCTATCACTGCCACTTGGCAGCTGATGCTGATAGTCGGTTACCTCTAACTTTACATCGTCGGTAAATTTGCCTTCCACAAGAGCAAGCGGAAGCTTTCCGTCTGTTCCGCTGCTTTCACAAATTGTTACCCATTGTGCATACTCTGCATTGACGGTAATATCTGAAATAATTCCGCTTGTGTCAAACTCCTCCCAATATCCGTAGTGATCTTCTTTTTCGGGTATTTGAGGCAAATTAATTTTTGATAAATCGTCGCCGTAACGAAATGAGATTTTGTCTATCTCCTTGTCCTCCGCTTTAAAGGTTACCGCAAAGCTTGTAAGCTTGGCGGGGACGTTGGAATCGATCATTAAATCGCTGTAGGAAACAGGCTGGGCAGCACCCTCGTAGCTTATACCGTCTATTGCGGCGTAGCCCGTATCCAAATAACGGTTGCCCGAAACAGTACCATTATCGCTTACACTGCCCGAAACAGCACCTATGTATTCAGTTCCGTGGGTTACAGAGATAATGGAATAGCAGTCACGCAGAGTTTTTGCCATACCTGTTATTCCGCCTATGTAATTTCCTCCGGACAAAGTGCTTTTTGCATAGCAGTTCCGCACAACGGAATTTGAAAGACCTGCAATACCGCCGACGTAATTTCCTCCGTTGCTGAAAATATCGCCGTAGTTTTCACAGGTTATAACTGTTCCTAACTCCATTTTACCCACAATTCCGCCGACGCAGTCCTTTTTGGCGGCTATTGAGCCTAAGTTGATGTTGTTTTGCAGCACTGACTTTATTTCGTAAGACTTATTAAGACGAGTTCCGTTGTTTAAATCATCCTCGGGATCTAAATCAAATTCTATTGCCATAGCTCCCGCAATACCGCCTACATTGCGGTCGCCTTCAATTTTTCCCGTGTTATTGCAGTCGGTGACCTTGCCCTTGCGGGTATTGGCAATATCCTGGTCGGAAGCGTCTGTAATATAGTCGCTTATATCGGGATCGGAAACATTTCCTTCTAAATCGGTGACGCTGTTTATAATAAGCTCTGTTATAACCTTACATTGATTGTTAATAGCTTTAAAGTCCGATATTATCAAATCGCTGCTGCTTTTAATCTGAATATTAAGGCTTTCCAACTCGCTTGATATATTTTTTACACTGTTGTTCAGCTTTTCGCTTTGTTCGATAAAGCCGTCGCCTAACAGCTTAAATTCCGCAGGTCCGTTTTCGGTAATGCTTTTTATAGCGCTGCTTATAGTTTTTAATGCGCTGCTTATGAGTTTTCCGATCTCGGAGGCATTGTTTGCCGCTTCCTTAAACTCAGCTAAAGCCGACTTTGTTTCCTCAGGCAGCGGATCTAAGTCCACTAAAGAATCTTCTAAGGAGATAAAGGCTCGGTTAAGGCAATCCGCCGCTTCCTCCATAGAATCCGCCGCATCTTTTAAAGGCTTTTCGGCTTTGTCCCATATTTCCTTTAATCTGCTGACGATATTATTCTCTGTAGGTTTTATAGGAGTGCCGCCTTCGCCGTTTTCTTCTTTATTCCCTTGATTGGGAGCTTGTTCGCCGCTCTCGTTATTTTTACTGCTGCTGTTATTATCGGAAATCAGTTTTGCGCTTCTTAAAGATTCTATAAGATCTTCCGATGCGTTTTTAGTTTCCAAAGATGCGTTAATTAAAGAATTTGCAGCTGTTTCCAGCTGATCTAAGGCTTTATAAGTATCTGTGTCGGAATTTGTACCCGAATTATCGCCCGTATTGGGATCTTGCGGAGTTATATCCTCGCTGATAATATTTAACGCTTCTTTAAATGAGGAGGCAGCGTCCTTTAGCTTTGCCGATGCGCTGCTTAATTCGGATACGGACTTGTTTATGTCGTTTAAGGCGTTATCTCCCAACTGTACCGCATTGGATATATTATCCATAGCGGCTGCCAAGTTATCCGACATAAGGCTCATACTTGTTCCCGCTTCCGCTAAATCGTCTGCGGCGGAGATCATTTTATCCAAAGCATTGGTAATATCTGCTGTAAGAGAATTTATGACTGACATATTTTCGTCCGCAAAGTCGGTTATTTGGTTTATCATTGAATTGCAGCTTGCTTGTGCCGAGTCTGTGTGCTTCTTTATGGAAGAAAGACTTGCAGAGACGTTGTCGCCGCCTGCTTGAGCGTCGTCAAGAGCTTTATCTATAAGATCGTTTAAGGTTAAAAGCTCCTTGCGTATTTTTTCAAGAGTTTCCTTCGAGGGATCGGAGTATAGATAAGGCTCAGACTGTCCCACAATTCCGCCTACTTCTTTTCGTCCGTGAATAGTGCCGCTGTTGGAGCAGCCTGCAAGATAGCCGCTTTGTCTTCCTGCGATTCCTCCTGCGTTATAGCCCACGTGAGGATATCCAACCTCCCCTGAATTTTCGCAGCTTTGCACAATACCGCCCGAATATCCTACAATTCCTCCTGTGTCGGCGTAGCTGTTGGTAAGATTATAAGCATCGTCGCTGCTGCCGTTTACACGCTGTTCAAAGGATTCTGCGTCCAAGTCCATTATATTTACGGTAAAATCTGCATCGGTAAGGTTAATGCCGGCATCGTTTTTGCATTTGATGATAACTCCCGTGCTGCGCCCTGCAATTCCGCCGGTAGAGTTTTTTCCGTAAACATATCCTTCAGAGGAGCAGCTGACTATTTGACCGTTTTCCTTGTTAAAGCCCGCTATTCCGCCTACATTGCTTTCGCCCTTTACAGTTCCTCGGAAAGTGCAGCCTGTTATTGTTCCCGAATTTACGCCTACAATTCCGCCTATGGAGGATTTTGTTCCCTCGGGCATAATTACGGCGCTTACTTTAAGATTGTTAATACTTGCGCCCTTGTCAAGATACCTGAAAATACCTACATCAGAGCCGGAGGAGGTTATTTTAACTCCCGAAATAGTATGATTTCCACCTTCAAACGTTCCGCAGAAAATGGGAATAGGGGTAAATTCCATACCTTGAAAATTTAAATTTGCCGTTAAACGAACAGTTTTTCCTTTTGAACCACTGTCTATGCTGAACCTTTTACATAGATTTTGAAAATCCTCCACACTTGAAACAGTTATTATTTCAGACGAGGATTTTTCAGCTTGTTCGGATAACGCAAAAGCCTCTGTTGAAGATAAAACCGCAAAAATACCTGTTAACAAAAGAGAAAGCGTCTTTTTTACAATATTTTTACTCATTTGTATTTACCTCCTCTCCCGCAATATTTTCGGTGTTGTTTTCATCGTCGGATTTCAAAGCTCCCGCCTCCAAGGAAGCGTTTACCGTGCCGTTGAGAGTGCCGCTGAAATCCGCATCTATGATACCCGAAACATAGCCCTTAATATGACCTTCAATTCGCATATTTCCTGTGCGGCTTTGCAGAGTAAGGCGCCGTTTTAAAGTAAAGGCGGTCTTTTCGATGATAATGTCGCCTAAAAGCAATATTTGAGGCAGAATACCCATTACAAGAAAGATTGAAATCAAAGTTCCTCGTCCAAGGCAGACGCCTATTGATGAAATAGCAGGGTTAGATGATAAAAAGCCTATTGCTATACCTGCGGAAGCCAAAATAGTACCTGATGTGATAATGGTGGGAAAGGCTTGGTTAAGAGATTCGATAACCGCTTCTTTTAACGGCATTTCCTTTTTAAGCTCCACATATCTGTTGGCAATAACAATGGCATAGTCGATATTTGCGCCCATTTGAATAGAGCTTACCACAAGATAGCTTAAGAAAAACAAAGGATCGTTCTGCAAATAAGGGAAGGAGAAGTTTATCCATACGCTGCCTTGAATAACCAAAATCAAAAGCACGGGCAAGCCGGAGGACTTAAATGTAAATACCAATACCAATATTACAAATACAATGGTAAGAATACCAATCATAAGGTTATCGTTTCCAAATGAGGAGGACAAGTCCAAATCGCTGGTGGAATTGCCCACAAGAAAGCACTCTTCATCATAGTATTTGTCAAGAGTGTTATGGAGCTTATCCAAAAATGCGAAGGTTTCTTCCCCTTCCTCGGGAAGATTGAGCTGGGATACAAGGCGGCTGTATTTTTCACCGCTTAATTGAAGCTGTGCGTCCGAAAGCTGAGCGTGAAGATCGGTGATAGTCTTTGTCATATCATCGTCTAAGGTGACATAGCCCTCCTGCATTTGATCGTACACAAACATAAACATATCTATAAGCGGAACGCCGTAGCTGTCTATTCCCGACACAACCTGTCCGTAGGATTCCTTATTTACTGCAAATGCGGAATACAAAAGCCTCGATACTTCAATATCCAAATCGGTCATTTCCGCAAACTGCCTTGGCGTCAATTTGTCGGTAAGCACATAACCGTCCATAGCGTCAACGTTGGCAAGTCCCAAAACACTGTCTACCTCAGGCATATTTGACATTTCACGGAGAATTTGTCCCTCTTTTTCATAATCTCCCTTTGGTACAAGCACCGCCAAGGTGTTAACCTTTCCAAAGGTGCTGTTAACTTTTTCCTGTGCAATTTGGGAATCGTTTTTCTTAATGGTGGAAAGCTCAGTCTGTCCGTAAGCGTAGGGACATTTATTGGAGAAGATAAATCCTCCCACTATAAGCAAAACAAAAATAGGAGGCATAATGAATCTTGTTTTTACCGCCAATTTGCCCCAACCGGTAATTTGGGGTACAAAGTTTTTATGGTGAGTGCGGTCGATAAGGCTGCTGAAGCTCATCAAAAGTCCCGGCATAAGGGTAAATACGCCCAAAAGACTTAAAATAATGGCTTTCATCAGCACAATTCCTAAATCCTTGCCTATACCGAACTGCATAAAGCACATTGCCCCAAGCCCCGAAAGAGTAGTCATAGAGCTGCCCGCAATTTCGGGAATAGCCTTGCTTAAAGCTATTACAACCGCATCGTGAGCGTTCTTTGTTTCTCTCTCCTCGGTATAGCGGTGACAGAGGATAATTGCGTAGTCGATAGCCAAAGCAAGCTGCAAAACTACCGCCACCGAATCGGAAACAAAGGAGATTTCTCCCAAAAGGAAGTTTGTACCTTTGTTCATAAGCGCACCCATACCGAAGGTAATAAGCAGTACGGGAATCTCCATATATGTATGGGAGGTGAAGAACAGCACCAACAGGATAATCACTACCGCTATAAGCATTACCACCTGCATTTCCGCCGCCAAGCTTTCGGAGGAGGAGTTGCCCGTGTCGCCTGTAACGTATGTGTCATAGCCGTTTAAAAGCTCTTTTACTTTATTTAATGCGTCTATGCTGATTTGATCGGAGGCAGTGCCGTCATAGGTTATGGAGAACAGTGCCGAGCCTTTTAAGTAATGTTCATCTGAATTGTCAAACTCTACAGATTTCACTCCCTCAATCTGTGACATCTGTTCTTTTAAGGAATCTGCCGTACTATAGGAAATGTTGTCTACCATTATTCGATTAGTGCCGAAGGTGACAAATTCGTCGTCCATAAGGGTAAGTCCCTGTCTTGTTTCGGTGGTATCGGGCAGATAGCTGGTTAAGTCGTCGTTAACCTTTACCCAGCTGCTTGAAAACAAGCAAAAAATAGCAACCCCAATATAAAAAAGGTAAAAAGCTTTTCGTTTATCAACGATGAAAGCGGCTACCCTTTCCATAAGAGTTTGCTTTTTTTCTGTATTTTCGCCGGAATTGCTGCTCAATTTAATCCTTCCTTTCTTTGATTATTTTTATTATTTTTGATAGTATGTATTGATTGTATCGGTTTAAAGACAATCAAAAAAATTTATTATGAATTATAGCATAAAGGGAAATAATTGTCAATTATTAGTTAAAACTTTTCTGCTTCCATATTTGCGATTATGACAGTTTTGAATTAAATCTTTTTCTATTGTTTTTTGCAGATTTTGTTATTTTTCTGTTTTGGAAATTT
>CAZRRT010000069.1:0-12477 GCA_964602605.1 uncultured Ruminiclostridium sp. | reverse complement strand
CCGGTATTGAAGGCGTTGCAGTAGTTGCAGGTCTTGCAGTTCTCGCTACAGGCGCAATCGTAGTTGCTAAGAAGAGAAAGTAATTTAAACTTTTAAAAGACTGATTCTTAACAAAATAAAAAAGACGGGTTTCGGCTCGTCTTTTTTTATTATTCAAAAATTTAGCGGGTTATTTTTTTCGTTATATACTCCGCTTTTCCGCAGCTTTTCAGCTTCTGTCCTTAATAATCTGCGCCATTTCTCCCACGTTTTTCATACCGCTTACCTCGCCCATAGTAAAGTGAATATTAAACTCGCTTTCAACAGCGTCAATAAGAGTTATATGGTTAAGGCTGTCCCAATCCTCAATATGGTTTGCTGTGGTATTTGGGTTTACCGTTATGCTGTCGTCGTCAAAAACATCACGGAAAACTTGGTTTAATCTTTGGTAAATCTGATCCATTGTGATTTCTCCTTCTTATTTTTATTTTGCAAGAATTACTGTTTATTGCTTTTTTATAAGAAAATTTGCAAAACGGCAAGCAGCTGATTAAAATGCTTGCTCTTTTTTCTATAATAATATTAACATAAAATTAAAATAAAATCAAGATATTATAAAAATAGGTTCTGATTTCATATGAAAACAAAACGAAAAATAGTAAGCTGTTTTTTGTAACCTTTATGTAATACCTTGTTACCAAACTGTAAACGTATTGTAACCGCTGTGTAATTGACTATATGGCTGTTTCAAAATATAAAAAGTCCGATATAACGCTGCGGTGAGTATTATATCGGACTAATATTTTTTAAGGAAGCGTCAATTTTTTTCATAGGTTGCCAATATTCCCTCCGCCGCTTCTCTTTGGGTTATTCTCATATCCATAGCCTGTTTTTGCAGCTGTCGGTGAGCCTGCTCCTCTGTTAAGCTTAAATATTCCATAAGGCAGGCTTTGGCACGGTTTATTATTTTCATATCGTCTATCTGCTTTTCTAACTTCTGCTTTTCCCGATTTAATTTTTTAATATTTTCCCCTGCTATTCCCGCAAAACGTATGCCTTGCAGCAAGGCGGATTTGGAGCAAGGTCTGCCTATAACAAAAGCGTTGGCAAATTTCATCTTGTTTTGTATCTCCTCCTCCAATTCGCTTTTGGTAAGAATAATCAGCGCAGCGTCGGTTTTTCCCCGCAGCTCCGCCGCCAAATCAAGACCAAACTCGTCGGATAAGGGAGTGGAGATGATAATTATATCAAAATCTTTAACGTCAATGCTTCTCATTCTCACTCCGTCAGTGAGGAAAAAATACTTGTATCCTGTGTCGGCAAGTAATTGAGCAATATTTTCGCATACCTGTTCGTTTTTACCTGAAATTAAAATGTTGTTCATACTTTACCCTTGTGAAGTGTGATGTTTAATGCTGTTAACTATGTATTACAATGAATTTCCGCTTGCTTTTATTACAAATTTACATTGCTTCTAATAGCTCTATTGCCATTGCCCTATTCCCATTACTCTATTCCCACTTCTTGGCAAAATCCCAAAAGTAAAGCGTAATAAGCGTCTTTGGTAATATGTACCGTATTATCCGAGGAGTAATTCTGTTTTAAGCTGCCCTCTTGGTCTTTAAGATAATAGGCTGTATTTACATAATGACGTCTTGTGTCGGGTGCTTCTATTTCTTTTAATTTTTCGTTAAACTCATCAATTTGATAATTATAGCAAAAGGCGCTGTCGGGCGTTACGGGGGGAATATTCAAAATATATATATCCGCATAGGGGCAAAGTGCCTCAACCTTTGAAAGAAAGCTGTTGTAGTATTTTAAATACTCTTCCTTGGATTCGATATTTACATCGTTTGAGCCCATTAAAAAAACAAACCTGTTAAGTCCGCTGTTTACCAAAACGGTTAATGGCGCAACCTCCGTTCCCTTTGAATCAAAGGTAAAATCCTCAATATTTCTTGCGGCAACCCCCGCCTTTGCGCTGCAATTTTTTACAAATCCGTTAAAGCCCAAGCCTGCACAAATGCTGTCCCCCATAAAATAGCAGCTGTCAAGAAAATCCTTTTGAGCTTGTGTAAAGCTGTCAGGCAGGCGTTGGGGATTATCGTCAGTTTTCGCCGCAGGTGTTGTTTCGGAGGGCTTTTCCGTGGTTACTATAAGCAGATTCCCGCCTATTGCGCCGCTGTTTGCCGCTTCTCCCCATTGAGAATTATCCGTAAAATTGATCTCTCTGCCGGAAATATCGGAGCAGCCGCAAAGAAGTACAGCCGCAGCAGCAAGAGCAAGCCATTTTCGTAATTTGACGATTCTTCCCGAACATTTTTTTAAAGAAAGACTTAATCTGTTTCGATGGTTTATACTTTTTACGAGTTTATATGTATGAATAGCAGAATTATCCGCATTTATCCGCTTTTTATCGACTTTTTTACCCGATTTAAGACAAAAATCCTCTTTTTTTGCAATAATATGTAAAAAAATATGGAAATATGAATGATTATTCCGATTTTTATTCGATTTAAAAATCATTTCTTCTTGTAGTTTTAAAAACATATTTAAGCTCTACATCTTTATTTGTATTTTCACGGCGAAAGGCTTTTTCAATTCTTTTCATAATAAGCTCGCCTGTTTGTTCGTTGGTGTTGCACAGCATTATTACAAATTGGCTTACGCTGTAGCGGGCGAATATATCGCTTCCTCTTAAAGAGCGGGAAATGCAGTCTTGAAGCCTTTGCATAGCCTTGTTCATAGCGTTTTGGGATAAGGACTCGTCGTCGTTTGCGTCCGCTATTGTCAAAAGGCAAATGTTTATGCTGACGCCCGTTCTTTGCGAATCCCTTATTTCAAGCTGATACAAATGCTTAAATATCTGATATTCGCAGAAGAATGCGCCTGCCACGGGACGCTGCTCCATTAGATCTCCTATAACAATGTCAATGTCCGACTGAACGCTTTTGCTGGATTTAATGGCGGTGTCGTAAAGCTCCATAAGCTCTTTTGATGGGTTAATTCCGAATTTGTTCATCATCAAATCCGTTACGATTTCATACTGCTTTTTTGCACCCTCCTGATCTCCCAATTCCGCAAGAGCCTTTATATGACTGTAATGTATGTACTCGTCATAGGGGTTAAGAGCAGACGCTTTGCTGCATATTGCAATAATATCGTGAAGCTTGCCCATTGAGGAAAGCAGCTCTATAGCCGTTCTTGCCGCCTTACCGTATACCGAGCGGTAATATGTGCTTAACGGCACTACCCAAGATTCATAAGCGGATTTTGCAAGAAAATCGCCTGTATACAGATTTATTGCGGAAAGGATAAGGGAAAGCTTTTCCGAATCGTCCTTTGCGCTGCTTGACGCTTTAAAGGTCTTTTCAAACTGTTCTGCGTCTATTTCAAGGGTAAGCTCGGGGTTTATGCAGTATGCGCTGTTGACGCAGATTATAATGGGAATGGGGCATTTCAGCTCAGACAGAATATCTCTAAGGCGGTGAATTTGCGTTTTAAGTGCGCTAGTGGGATTTGCGCCGTCGTCTTCCCCACTTAATATGTCAATAAGCTCCGATTGGGTTACAGAGCGGTTGTGGTGAACAATAAGATATTGCAGCAGCATCCAAAGCTTTTTAGATCTTTTTGAATGCTCGCTTATGGTGTTTTCGCCATAGGAAACGGAAAATTCTCCAAGCATAGTAATCTTTAAAGTATTCATTTGAAAATCCCCCTGTCAGATATTTGCTTTAAAGCGCAGCTTAAACAAGCTGTCGAAATTGCGAAGCAATCGAGGTTCAGTGGGGGATTTTACCCCCACTGAACCTAAGATGAGAGACTTTGCCTGCAAAGTCTCATAAACCCGTGCCGCCTAAGAGGCGGGGGACATCTTTGCAGCGGTTATAAGCTTTTAATAAAAAAGTATAGTGTGGATTTAGAAATTAAGCCGATGATAAAAATTTTTATACGGAAATATTTCCCTGTTTGTTTTCAGTCGTTGTTAAAGCCGCCGCTAAGATAACAATTAGACAAAAGTCTTAATTTTATCATAATTTGAAGAAAAAATCCCTCAGCGAAATTCAAAATGAGAAGCGGCTTAATAAGCTTGTTTAAGCTGTGCTATATAATATACTTCACATATACAATTATAATGCAAAACGGTTACAAATGCAAGTGGCACACAAACTATTATTTTTACAAATATGTAATCAAAACATTGTGTAATTTGTACAATTTAAGTTATGGGGCAAATTATAGGGTTTTAGGGTGCTTAAAGGTATTAAGATTTCTAAAAAAATAATCGAGTTGATACTTGCCCAACTCGATTTTTAGTAAAATATAACAGACTGCCGAATAATTAAAGCCGGTTTCTTTCGACAATCTGAAATTTAAATATCCTTACATACAAAATTTATGATCGCCTATTACCTTAATAACCTCTCTGCTGTGCATATATTCGTCGTCGGTTTTCTTGGGATTGAAGTAGTAAATGCAGCCGCCTGTAGGGTCCCAGCCCGAAAGAGCGTCCCTTGCTGCATAGTATGCGGACTCGGACACAGGCTGTTCAAACTGTCCGTCAACAATGGCGGTAAATGCGCCGTTTTCGTATATAACTCCCTGAAGCGTATCGGGGAAGGAGGGGTGTTCGATTCTGTTGCAGATAACTGCGCCTATTGCCACCTGTCCCACATAGCTTTCACCTCTGCCCTCCGCTGAAATTATTCTTGCTAACAGATTTATATTTGCTTCGGTTGCAGTGGGAGGAGTGCCTATTGTTATACCCATTTTTTTAAGAGTAGCCTCGTCCGCCGTTCCCGTAACCTCTAAGCCGTTTTTCTTCTGAAATTGTTTGAGAGCGTTTTCGGTTGCCGTTCCAAAGTAGCCTGTTATTTCTCCTCTGAACAAGCCCCATTCCTTAAGCACTCTCTGAATTTCTTCAACCTCCGTACCCTGTGAGCCTTGCTTTGAATATACGGGACGAACCTCGCCATTGTTTGAAACTCCCATTAAAACAGCAAAAACGGCAAATGCAGCTATTGTAATCTTAAAGAAAGAATTGACCTTCATATTTTTGTTTTTTATCATCTTTATCATTTCAAAAAGCCCTTTCAGACGTAAATTTCCTTTTATTTGATATTATTTATTTGTTATTTTTACAAAATTATTCACAATATTTTCTAAAAGGAAAAAAGTAGAAATTTAAGGAAAAGCTATTGAAAATATAAAAATAGGTGATACAATTAAATTAGAAATATCTCTTTACTATTTGAAAGGAATTTTTTAATATGAAAAAATTGGAAGACTATGTAAGAACCATACCCGATTTCCCCGAAAAAGGCATTATGTTCAGGGATATAACCACAGTATTACAGGACGCAGACGGCTTAAAATTGGCGGTTGATTCAATGCAGGATTTAATTAAGGATTTGGATTTTGACGTAGTGATTGGAACTGAATCAAGAGGCTTTATTTTCGGCACTTCCATTGCCTACAATTTACATAAGCCCTTGATTTTGGTGAGAAAAAAAGGCAAGCTTCCCGCAGAAACAGTTTCCGCCGACTATGATTTGGAATACGGAAAGGCAACTGTTGAAATGCACAAGGATTCAATAAAGCCGGGACAAAAGGCTGTTATAGTAGACGATTTAATTGCCACAGGCGGCACATTGGAGGCTTCCGCACGTTTGGTTGAAAGCGTAGGCGGAAAGGTTGCGGGAATATTGGTGCTTATTGAATTGGCAGGCTTAAAGGGCAGAGAAAGATTAAAGGATTATAATGTATATTCGGCTTTGGTTTATCCGGGAAAGTGATTATCAGCAATATTTTTTAACCGACTAAATTTCACAATTAAAAAATCAAATAAATACAATAACCGTTTTGATAATTAGAAATCTAAAATCAAAACGGTTATTTATTATGATAAGCATTTAAGCATTCGCTGTTTCAGCTTGTTGAAAAACCTATATTTGGTCGGTTTTCAGTAAGGTTAGGGTAATTAAAAGCAGTTAATTTATTTTAATTATTTTTAGTATTAAGTCATATTTTGTTTTTCAGCGTGCCACACAAATTCCCCACATAAAATTGGTTTTGTAATAGTTGGTGGTTATATCTACGATTAAAACGGGCTTGTTCTCGTCATAAGCGGCTGCCATTTTGCCTTCGCCCAAATATATTCCGCCGTAATGAGGCTTGTTGTCATTTTCATATTGGAATAAAACCACATCGCCCGGCTGAAGCTTATCGTAAGATATTTTGCTGCCCATTTCAGCTATGCCCTTGATAAGTCTTGGACAAGGTATTCCGCAATTATTCAGCACATAATAAATAAGTCCCGGATTGTCAAAGCCCTCTTCCCTTGAAGCACTGCATAATTTAAACTTTGCGCCCTCTTGTGCAGCCGCCAGATCCCTAATTTCCTTTGCTTTGCCTTGATTTTCAACCAAAGGCTTTGGATTGGATTCAAAGGTTACTTTATTGGTGGGCTTGTTTGTTTTGTCCTCTGCTGTGGTTTGCTTGGGAGTTGTGGTGGGTGCGGTTGTTTCTGTGGGCTTTGCGGTTGTGGCTGATGTTGCGGGAGCGGTTGTAACAGGTGCGGTTGTTATGTGTGCAGTTGTGATTGGTGCAGTTGTAATAGGAGCGGTTGTTTGTTTTTGGGCGGTTTGGAGTGGGTTTGTCTTGTTTGGTTCTTTGGAAGGATTTTGTGTGCAGCCGCCAAAGGTTAATGCTGTTGCCATAACTGCTGTCAATGTTAATAATGTTAATGCTGTCTTTTTCATAACGGGTACCTCTTTTTATTTTAAATTTTAATTTTATTTGGTTAAAGTCTTTGTTTCCCTTACCTTGATTATATTATATTTTCAAACAGCCTTAAAGTCAATTACAGTGCGGTTACAATCCGTTTACAGTTTGGTGTCGATTCGGTTACAGCTTGGTAACAAGGGGTTACGGAGCGGTTACAAAAAACAGCAAAAAAAGGGAACTGCAATCACAGTCCCCTTATTACATTAAATACAACTATTACATACCCGTAATACCCGATCTCTCAATACCTTCCACAAACTGTTTTTGCAGGAAGCAGTATATTATCAGAATCGGAATTATGGACAGCATACAGCCTGCCTGAACCCATACCATCCATTGCTGAGGAAGTCCTGTGGGAGTTCCGTTGTTGAAGTATGATGAAATGGTGATCCACAGGTTTTGGGTTTGCAGGGCTATTGTGTTTGCGTTGGTGTAGAACATTCCCGATACATAGGAGTCGTTCCAATACCAAACGATTGAAAAAATAAATACTGTTAAGAAAGAGGTTTTTGCGTTAGGAACCATTATTCTTACGAATGTGGAGAAAGGTCCGCAGCCATCAAGGTGAGCGGCGTCCTCCAGCTCCTTGGGCAGTCCTCTGAAGAACTGTCTGAACAGCAGTACAAATAGTCCCGAACGTATACCGTTTACAAAGAACGCTTGCAGGTACAACGCCCATGCGCTGTCGGTAAGGTTAAGTCCGTATGGGAAGGACTTGGGGAATATTGCCGCAATCAGTCCGAAAATGTCAAAATATCTGAACTGAACGTATTGGGGAATAAGGATAATCTGAATAGGTACTATTATCTGCAAAATAACTATTCCGAACAGCAAGCTTTTTCCCTTAAACTTAAATCTTGCAAAGCCGTAGCCGGTAATCGCACAGGTTACAACCTGAAGCAAAGAGCATACTATATTTACCGACAGGGTATTCCATAAGATATTGGGATAATGCATAGCGTCCCAAATATCCTTAATATTGCTTACAGTAAAGGTTTTGGGAATCCACATTACCGAGGGGTCGTTCATTTCCTCCTGAGGTCTGAATGCGCAGGAAACCATAAACAGCATAGGGTACAGAATTACAAAGCTTAATCCGAACAGTATCAAGAATCTGAATATAGGCCATACCTTATCTGCAATTCTTCTGCCGAATATGTAACGGTAGTGCTTTTTCTCCGAATCGTTGTAGTTCTTGTAATTTCTGAGGATTTCCCAGTTGCTGATGTGATACTGCTTGTGGAGAGCCTTCCGCTGCTTTTCAAGCTCCTTCAGCTCTTTTCTGGTAAGCTTTTTCTCCGTCTTTGCGTCGTCGTCGCTTACTCTAACTACAGTATTTTTAAGAGCGTCAGCTGCGTGGGTTTCGGCTGCTTGTGCTTCCGCCGCTTGCTGAACCGCCTCTTTAACCTCTGCCTTTGCTTTTTCCGTTTCTTCCGGGGGAGCTGCGCCTGTTATCTCTTCAAGCGCCTTGATTGCGTCCGCTGCGCTTACTTCGGGAGTTTCGTCAGCGGGATTTTGATTGTTTAATTTCTTTTCAGCCACTTTCGTCCCTCCTTAATCTACTTGATAGAATACGAATTTGGAGATTATCGCACTTATAATTCCCAATGCAACGCCCACTATTAAGAAGTAGGTCCACGCCATCGCCGTACTTAATCCGTACTGCCAGTTGGTATTCTTAGCTAAAACTTCCTGCATTACAGGGTTGTTTGCGTCAATGAATACGTCAATTACCGTATATATCAGGTTGGCAAGAATCATTGGGCTTATGGTGGGGAAGGTTATCTTCCAGAAAAACTCCCAGCCGGTTGCGCCTTCCATTTGCGCCGCTTCCTTTGCTGCCGTGGGAATTTGCTGCAATGCGGAAAGGAATATAATGGTCTGAATACCGCAGCGCCAAATCAAGTTAAACAGGTTGCTTGCAATTTCGCCCAATGTATCGGCAAGTGATTGGCTTATGTTGGAAAATCCCATGAATTCAAGGAAGGAGTCCACCATATCCACTTGGAACAAGGAGCTGAACTGATCTGCGCTTTGAGTACCCTGCGACGCCATATCACCGTTGATAACCGCCAAAACAGGTCCTGTGGCGACTAATACGGGGATAAAGAATATTGCTCTTGCAAGTCCTCTGCCCTTAAACTTCTGATTAAGCAAAAGAGCGATAAACAAGCTGAATACAATGATCATAAATGCATCGCCGGGCATTGAGCTAAGTGAGGATATTAGGTTTGGAACATATTTTTCATCGTTGGTGAATATATCCACGTAGTTTTTAAAGTTGTTCCATTCGGTGTAAATTCCCGGTCCGCTCATTGTGGGATATGAGGCAAGGTTATCCTGGGTTACCATTGCCGTTGTTGAAAATGAATATTTTAGCGATACTCCAACCGGCACAAGGAACATATAAATTGTACCCACTAACCAAAGAGCTATGAAAATGTAGCCGTAAAGCCTTTTCTTTCTCTCATAGGAAATTCTTGTCTTTTTATTGGGATTGGGACCTTTTCCGCCGCCTCTTTTTGCGTATTGCTGTCCGTCTGCTGCCACCGCTTCGGCTGCGGCTTCCGCCGATACCTGTTGAACGCTTTGTGCCGCTTCCGCTTGCTGTACATTTTCAGCGGCAGCTTCCGTCACATTTTCTGTTACCTGTTCAACTGCCGACTGTTCTTGCTTTGTATCTTTTGAATCGGGTTTTTTCATTGCTCGCTCACTCCTTTCAATCCATACTCAGCAAGACTTTTCTCTTGCCCATTAACAGCAAATGTTTTCTTATCGGTGTCCACTGTAAGCTTTGTGCCGTCGGAATACTCCGCAGTGAAATTCTTCTTGCCGTTTACTGTGTACTTAACTATGGTTTTATCCGCCAAAGAGGAAACCGTGTCCTTAAACATCTTGTAATCGTTGGCAGCAAATTCAAGCCAGCCTGCATAATTGCTGTAGAAATACTTGTCATATTTGCTGTCTAAGAAATCGTTAGGCGAATTGTGCATCAATTCGTAATGGATAGCCGAGCCTGTAAGCAGGGACAGCAAACGCAGCTCATCAGAGTCGGAGCTTGCATTTACAGGCTTTGAGGAATAAGGAATATATCCGTGAATTACCATTTGATAGAAAGGCACGTCATAATCGAACAAATCATAGTTGGAGCTGTAAAGAGGAACGTTTGTAATTGCCTTTACATAAGGTAAAGCGTAAGCGTTGCAGCCTTGTGCTATTATGGATATTCCGGCATCGTTAAGCTGCTTGTATCCGTCTGTAAGTATCTTTATGGAGTCCTGTCTTACAAATTGGGGCTTGCCTGCGGAATTTACTCTGCTGAAATCGCTGTACAAAAGGCTTGTAGCTTGATTAAGAGTTATGGAGCTAATTCCCTCCGCCTTAAAGGAATTGGTAATCTTGTTAAATACGTCGGGCCAATAATAAGGTGAAAGAATAGTCCAAGTCGGCTTAACCTCCGTATCGGGATTGCCAAACGCCAAATCAAAGTCGTTTTGCGTAGCGTAAGCCTTAGTTACTCTCTTTGAGCTGTTAAGTGTAAAGGAGTAGCCGTTGCCGCTTTTGGTGTATTCCATAAAGTTTACGCCGGGGTAAAAGCTTATGTTGTTGTTCTTTGTGTAGTCGTAAAGTGCCGCAAATTCGTTCTTTCCGCCTAACTTATTGGAATAATCCGCTCCTACCGTAACCTCACCCTTCATATCGCTGTTGGTAAATTCGTTGTATATCAGCTGCATATTGTCAACGCCCAAATCCTTCAGCTTCTTCATAATCTCCTGAGCGTCGGAATAGGAGGTTGCAACAGTCTGCATATCTACCGGCATACCCAAAACCGACTTCTTGGTAATTGTGCCGCCCATAGTGGTTACCGCAAGTGCGCTTGCCTTATCGGTGGACTGCTGTGTAAGACCTTTTTCGTTAATAAGGTAATTGCGGTAGGTTTCTGCCAAATCGCCGATATTTACTTCATCGCCTGTTAAGAAGTAGTAGTAAACCACTATATCGTCAACTCTTATGCTGTCTGCCTGGAACACCGTCAAAGGTGTTTTCGTACCCATTGTGAAGGTGTCGGAGGCGCGCATTTCAAAGTTGAACCAGCCGCTGTTTATATTGGTGGCAGCCTGACCGCTTACCGATGCGCTTACTATTGCGTAAGGATCGCCTTTGTCAACTACCGCCAACATTCCCTCGTTGTGACCGTCAATGTTTTTCACAATACCCAAAACAGGGAAGTAGGTCTGCTCTGTTTTGCTGGGAGCGGTAAGCTTGCTGACTGCCGAATCTTCGCCGTAAACCTTGGATTGATAAACGGTAGTGGAGGTTTTGCCGTTGTTAAAGTTGATAACTGCGCCCGAGCCGTCGGGAACAAAGATGTAGCCCTCCTCGTCCGCTCTTCCTGCGCCAAAGGACTGACAAAGGTTGATGTTCGCAAGCTTGTATTCCTTGGCGGATTTGGATTTCGAGGTTTTTTCGTTTATCTCGCTTGTATGAACCTGAACCTTCAGTCTGTCATTTTCAAGGGAGATAGATACGGGAATCTTGAAATGGTGCTTTGTAAATTCATAGATGATTTTTACGCCGTTTTCAATATCCTGCAGCTCGAACTTTTCCTTCCTTACACTCGCCTCATAGGAAAGGGTGGTGGTGTTTACCAAGGTGTTGTTCTCCACGTCCAAGGGCTTGTATGAAATCATAGACGCCATCATATCCTTTTGAATTTTGCCTGCGATTTCATCTGTTAAATAATCGTAAGGAGTAGACCACCAAATATATCCGCTTTTGTTGTTCTTAACCGCAAAAATACAGGTGGTTTTGTTAAAATAAAGTGTGTAGCTGTCGCTTTTCGCTATTTCACTCATTTGTGACAGCGCCTCATCTTCTGTAACGGGAACGGCAGGCTCTTCATCGGGTTCGCCCGAGTTGTCGCCGTCGCCGCTTTCCGTGGGGGCATTTTCCGCACCGGTAGTGGTTGTGGTTTCGTTCTCAGCCAATACAACGCCGGAGCTTAGCACAATGGAAACAGCAAGAATTGCCGCAAGCAGCTTTCTTTTAAATTTAAGCATTTTCTTAAATCATTCCTTCCTCCGAGGGCGGCAGATTTTAAAATTTCGGCTTTTTGCCATATTTAATCTCTGTCAATTAAAACCCGTCGGTTACAGATTATTTCTGTTGTTTTTCAGTCCTGCTATAGACTGAATCTGTACATAAGCTCGGTGAATACCGAGTAACCGAACATTACCACCTGCTGGAACAAAGCTACCAAAAGGATCATAACCAAAATTATGATTACCATAGCAACTATTGTAAACAGTATGGCAAGCAATGTTTTGGGCATTGTGTATTGATGTACCGCCTTCATAGCCGATATTATCAAAACTACAGACCATACAAGTCCAATGTAATTTATAAGCACTAAGATTGTGCCGTCCTGCCTTGTGAGAATGCGGCTTGCCAAAATGTAAAGCACCTGAGATATGATATAGGGAACAAGTGAATAGGCGGAAACGCACATTATCTCCTGCATTTTGCCTTCGCCGTCAAACAACGTACACAAGGACCAATTTCCCACTACCCAAATAAAGAACAGCAAAACCGAGCTTGAGAAGATAGGAACAACATTAAACACCTTTTCAAAGTGAGTTTGGTGAATAAAGCCGGTCATAAGATTTTGGCAAACATTGACGATAAAGAAGCTAAGCACTATTACAAGAGCCA
>CAZRRT010000068.1:0-12845 GCA_964602605.1 uncultured Ruminiclostridium sp. | reverse complement strand
GTTGGTGGAGAAGCGGGAGTGAACCATAGCTATTGCGCTTTCATAGTCCTTATCCTGCAAATCGGGGAAGAACTTCCGCAGATCCTGAACCAAAAACATACCTTTGTAAACGACGGTGCGGCTTGAAAGGGAAACAACGTATGTGTCCTCGTTGCTCTGTTCAAACACACGTCTTGCAACGTACAGCTTTCTGTCGAAATCAAGACCCTTTTCAACCTCGTTGGGACGCTTAATAAAGCACTGCATAATACAAGGCATACATTCCACCGCCCTTTGTCCCAAAACATCGGGGCAGGCGGGAACAGCTCTCCACGCAAGAACGGACAGCCCCTCTTTTTCCGCAATAATCTCAAACATCTTTTTAGCTTGATTTCTTGCCAATTCGTTTTGCGGGAAGAAAAACATACCCACGCCGTAGTCACGCTCTCCCCCAAAGTCTATGTTAAGCTCTTTTCCTACCTTTGAAAAGAACTTGTGGGAAATTTGCAGCAAAATACCCACGCCGTCGCCCGTTTTGCCCTCTGCGTCCTTTCCCGCACGGTGTTCCAAGGTTTCCACAATGGTCAAAGCCTTTGAAACGGTATCGTGGGATTTCTTTCCCTTGATATTTACAACTGCTCCGATTCCGCAGTTGTCGTGTTCAAACTCGGGCGAATAAAGGCTTTTTCCGATTTCCGCCTTTTTACTTTTATGCAGATTTTTCTTTTGCTGCATTTTTTGCCGGCTTTCGTTTTCTTGATTGAGATTACAGGGCTTTGTTTTCATATTTTCTCCCTTTCTTGTGTTCCTGCTTTATACTGTTTGTCTATAGTAAGATAAACAATTAGTATTATATCTTCATTAAAATATATGCGGTATATTTAAGATTTTTCTGTATTACAGTATATCACAATAAAATAAAAAAAGCAAGTTTAATTTTCAAAACTTGCAAAAAAATATTATTTTAAGCTGTAAATATTTTAGCTGACAATCTGGAAAGATTTGTGAAAATTATATAAATCACGATTGCCTCACATATAAAACCGCCTTAGTTAAGTCCTTATAATTCGATATGATTTTCCGATTTTGCGGAATTACAAATTATTCTAAAGCAAATGCTGCAAAAATTAAACGGCTTAATAAAAAGATTATACTGTTTTGAATTTTTAAATATTGAATATTGCAAAATACAGTATTCGGTAAATGAAAAAGACGTTTGCTTTTTATGTTGTTTTAAAGCAAACGTCATATAAACAGTTTTTTCTGTAAAAATAATTAAATGCTTTGCGTATTCGTCCGATATGTGAAAAAGCTGCAAATCGACAAACAGCAAGCTGCGATAAAAATAAAACTCAGCCGTTATTTTTTCCGCAGCAGCCGTTACAGCTGTGTCCCTTTTCAAAAAAATCGGAAATGGAGGGGATTTGCCTTTCATAGCCGAACAGCATTAAATACAGATTTTCCACCGAATCCTCAATAAGGGCGGAGATTGCTCCGTTATGCTCTGCGTTGTTCAAAGCCGCTCTGCACATTCCGTCAAAGAGATACTTATCTCCATTGTAATTTGTAATATGAAAGCATTGATCTTGAATATTGCCCTCTATTTCGGCGGTGATTACGCCGTTTTCCTTTGCTTCAAAAACTATGCCGGGCTTTTGGGGGTTTCGTTTGATTTCAATCATTTTTTGTGTCCTTTATTTAGATTTGATTTGCAGGCTTATTAAGCAAGTTGACAATAATTTGATTTTATATTATAATAAGTTTAATTCAACAATAATTGCATTATGTTTTGATGTCTGAAAGGGATACGGAAAATATGAAAGCAATCGCCGACAACCGCATTTGCCTTAAAGAGAGGTTTAACAAGCTTATTTGTGACAAATCAGGGGAGCAGATAGGCTTTAAGCTTGTTTTTGCTGTTTACATACTGCTTGCGGGCTTGTATTTTCTTTTGGCAAATTACGACAAAATAATGATAATATATAACGATGAAATATATTATTTTAATATGGCGAAAAACATTGCGGCAGGCAACGGCTTTGTAATAGACGGATTGGGTGGCGGCTTTCAAAAAATACTGTACTCACTTTTCCTATCTCCCTCGTTTCTGATACAAGATCCTGTTATGAGAATTAAAGCGACGGCGCTAATAAACAGCCTTACTATGGCAAGTGCGGTATTTCCCGTATGGCTTATTGCCAAGGATATAAAGCTAAGCAAAAAAGGAACTTTATCGGCTTTGTTTTTTGCTGCGGTATTTCCCGACAGCTTAATTTATATGTTTTATATGGCGGAATGCGTTTATTATCCTTTAACGCTTTTATTTGTTCATCTTTGGATAGTAAATTACAAAAGTCCTTCTGTTAAAAACGGCATTATTTTAGGAGCTGTGGGATTTTTGTGCTATCTTGCAAAAGAATGCTTTATTGCGGTTTTGATTTCCTGCGCTGTTATAGAAATTATTTTTCCCGTAATTTCATATTTTTTCAGCAATCGGCTTCAAAAACTTAAAACCTTTTACAGCAAGAAAAGCTTTGTAAATCTTTTGGTATTTGCGGGAACTTTTTTTCTGCTTTATATTGCCGCAAAAATGCTTGTTTTTCCAAGCGGCGACAATATATATAAAACCTTAAATTCCATTCCCCCCATAAACGGCTTTGACGCATATAAATTTTCATACTTTATATACAGCTTTTTATATTATATTGCGTCGGTTTTGATATGCGTTTTTGTTCTTCCTTTTATTTATCCGCTGCTTCAATACAAAAAGCTTGATGATATTTCCAAAAAGCTGTATTTCTTTGTCCTTGTCAATTTAACATCGGTTATTTTGGGAATTGCATATTCCATATCCACCACAGAGGATTACGGTCACGCTATGCCCCGCATAATAACCAGATATTTTGCAGGATTCATATTATTGTCCTTAATGATTTTTATCAAATCCTTAGAGTATAATTACAGTGAACTCGGAAAAACTCGTCCCCAATATTGGTGGGGATTATTATGTGTGTCAATATTGCCCTGCGTTTTGTTTAAGGGCAGCGGAAGTTTTATATGGGATTATCCCTTGGGCGGCTTCTATAACAATTATAAAATCCTTTTCGGCACATTGACCCTTGACAGAAAACATTGGTACGAATATATGGAAGCTCACAACAAACTTTGGATGGGAATTGACAATCCTTTGGATATTGACTTGTTTCAAGTATTTTTCGGTTTGGTATTGGTTTTGATTGTGGCTTTGTTCCATTATTTTTTTACTCACAAAAAAGAAAAAATCGCAAAAAAAACTATAATCGGATTTCTTTCCTTTGTGCTGCTCTTTAACTGTTCGATACAGTATTTCAAAGCTGCAAGCAGCAATTCGGCAGACGCTTATATTTTGTCCGACGCACTGAAAATAGGCGATTATTTGAAGGAGGACTCGGAATACAACATACTGTACATAACCGGCAAGGTAAACGGTCGAGCAAAACAACACTTGGATTCCTACCTGACTTTAAATAAAAACCAACATATATACCCCATCACAAAGCAAGACATTGATTTAAACAATACGGTTGAAAACAATTATTTGTCTGAAGATATAAAAATACCCTCTCTCATAAACGGATACAGTAAATATGGCGGAATAATACCCGACACTTCCCACAGCTATAATTATATTTTGGTGGACAGTGAAGCCGATTTTGCCACCACCGGCTTAAAAGGTGTTGAAGAAGTTCCTTTAAACCTTAATTTTTATAAACTGTATAAAAATACTGACCCGTCCACCGTAATAATTCAATATAACAAAAGCATAATCTACGGCGGCAGTTATATGAAGATAGAGAATGAAGATTTAGGGAAATTTTATTCTGTATCTCACACAGTTCCCAAAAGTGAAAATTTGGAAATGTTGGATATTTGCTTCAATTTTAAAATTCCTGTCAAAGGCGGCTTAAATTCAGCCTATATTCGCCTGAATTTACAGGAAAGCGAAATCAAAAAAGACAATTTAACATACTATAGCGTTTTTGACGGTGAAAAGCATTTGTCAAATGGTATCTTAGGCAGTAATACATCACACCAATTTAAAGTGGAAGTAAAAGACGGCTATCTTAGCTTTGAAATAATCTTTGCCGAAGCAGGAGAGGTTTCCTCCCAAGTAATAAATTTTGTAGAAATCTCCTCAAATCCTTTTAATCAGCGGCTGTATTTAAGCAAGCTTATTTCCTCCTTAGTCAAATCCCTATACTCCCCGGGCTTAAGCATACCCAATTTAACTCCGCCTATGCTTGTTCTTTTCAGCCTTGAAACCTTTAATCCCACCGCCCGGCACATTTTTCTTATCTGTCTGTTTTTGCCCTCGGTGATAATAAATTCCAAAACCGTCCGCTCGGGTTCTTCCGTAAGAACGTTAATAACGCAGGGAATTGTGGTTACGTTTTCTTCAATCTTCACTCCCGCCGACATCAGTGCAAGCTGCTCTTCGGTAACCTTTTGGGGAACGGTTACACGGTAGGTTTTTGCAATATGCTTTTTTGGGTGAGTTATATTGTTGGCAAAATTTCCGTCGTTGGTAAGGAAAATAAGCCCCTCGCTGTTTTTGTCAAGCCTGCCCACGGGATACACTCTTTCGGGAATGTTCTTTATCAAATCGGTAATCAGCTTGTCCGAATGGGCGTCCTCCATTGAAACAAGATAGCCTCTGGGTTTGTAAAGCTTAATGTACCTTAAATTTACATTGTCGGTTTTCAGCTTTTCGCCCAAAACCGTAATCAAGTCCTTTTGGGGATCGGCTTTATCGCCTAAGGAGGCGGTATGTCCGTTTACCTTTACAGCTTTGCTTTGTATCAGCTCCTCGGCTTTTCTTCTTGAGCAGTAGCCGCTGTCTGCTATGATTTTTTGAATTCTTGTAAGCATTTTAATTGTCCTTAAAAAATATTATATAATAGGCAAGCGTACCGTATTTATTGCAAAATTCGGCAGGCTGCCTTTTTTATTTTATTATTGATATTATCGGAATTTTGCGGGAATTTACAGAATTTTATATAGTATATCATTAAAAAAAGGTTTTCCGCATAGTATATTGTACAAACCATAAAAGCTATAAGGACAAACAACTATGAGAAAAATGTTTTTTAAAGCAGCTGGTTTTGCGGTAATATTGGGAACAGCAACAAATACTCTGCTATCGGCTTGCATATTTGCCGAAAACGACATAAGCCTTGACCTGTCCGCAAAAAGCGCAGTTGTAATCAATGCTGATACGGGCAATATCATATACGAAAAAAACGCCGACGAGCAAAGGGCAATGGCAAGCACCACAAAGATAATGACCGCACTGCTCACAGTGGAAAGCGGAAGCTTAGATGAAAAATTCACCGCCGACAGCTATGCAATAAAGGTGGAGGGTACTTCTATGGGGCTTAGGGAGGGAGATATAGTAACCCGACGAGCCTTGCTTTACGGTATGCTGCTGCCATCGGGAAATGATGCGGCAAATGCGGCGGCGGTAAGCGTCAGCGGCTCTATGGGCGAATTTGTAAAGCTGATGAATAAAAAGGCGGAAAAATTGGGACTGAAAAACACTCATTTTGCCAATCCCTCGGGCTTGGACGCAGAGGGACATTATACCACCGCATACGAATTGGCGTTATTGGCAAAAGCCGCCTTGGAAAATCCCGTTTTTGCAGAAATCTGCAAATGCTCAAGCGCAAGAGTTGAATTTGGAAATCCGCCCTATATGCGCAGTCTTGCCAATTCCAACAAAATGCTGTGGCAATATGAGGGCTGCACGGGAGTAAAAACAGGCTTTACCGACAATGCAAGGCGGTGTCTTGTGTCCTCGGCGGAAAGAGGGGGAGTGCGTTTAATCAGCGTTACTTTAAATGCGCCGGATGATTGGAACGACCACAAAAAGCTGTTGGATTACGGCTTTACGCAGGTTAAGCCCACTCGGATCGTACTTCCCTCACCCATAGCCCTTCCCGTGGTAAACGGTGAAGATAATCAAGTTGAGCTGATACTAAATGAAGAAATAACGGCAGCTCTCACTCAAAAGGAAACAGAGGAGCTGTATTTTCATATTACCGCAGAGCCTTTTTTATATGCGGGATTTGAAAAAGGGAAAAAGGCGGGAGAAGTTTCGGTTTATCTTAAAGACAAAAAACTTTTCACCGCCGATTTAATAACTAAAAACAAGGTATCGCCATTAAAGATAGATTTAAACTTCTTTGAAAAATTTTGGCTTATTATTTTAAGAATATTCGGTTAAATATTTAAAGCGCAGCTTAAACAAGCTGCCGAAATTGCAAAGCAATTTCCGAGTTCGGCTGGGGCATCTTTGCAGCGGTTATATTTTTTAAACACCATATTAAACACCAAAATCATTATTGAAGCAGCTGCAAAATTCCCGATGTCATTTGGTTTGTCTGAGCAAATACTGTTTGGGCAACCTGCTGCATCATATTGTCTTTGGTATATTTAACCATTTCCTCCGCCATATCGGTATCTCTTATAACCGATTCCGCATCGGTAAGCCGCTCTCCTGCGTTGGTGATATTGTTCATAGTGTATTCCATACGGTTTTGGAGAGTGCCTAAGCCCGCTCTTTGCATTGATACGGTTTTAATTGCATTATCGATTTTTTCAACGGATTTATTGGCTTTATCCACATTTGATATATCAATATCGTCAACGCCCAATTTCCCGCAGTTTGAGTTTTCCAGCTTCATTGAAATCTGCTGATCCTCAGTGCCGTTTGCTCCCGCTTGAAATACAAGTCGGTCGGTTAAATCGGCGACGTCCTCTATTCCTACGCCCTTGCCGCTTCCGGTTTGTCTTACGGAAGCCTCACCGCCGTTTACAAAATACACATAGTGGTCGTCTACGGCATCGGGCGCCGCTTTGTCGGTAAGCGAAACGGAATAGTTAAGTCCTGCGTCCTTAAGAAGATTTTCTATTGCCGCTTCCGAATATCTTGTTCCTGTGGCAAGATGAATAACAGCGGTTTTTACAGGCTGAGTATAGGAATCGTCCGGATTTTTATCGATATATTCCACCGATGCGCTTTCCTTTCCTTCCTCTGCGTCTATAACAACGGAAAAATCATTGACTAAGGACTGACAGTGAGTGCCTGAGCTGTAGGAATTGGCGGTAAATGCAATATGGTCTGAGGAATGAAGTATAGGATTTCCGTCCTGCCCTGCGAAATCGTCTAATTCCGCTTCAAAAACAGCTCTTTCGCCTGCAACAGTACCGACCTTTTTAACAAATCTGCTTCCCTTAACCGTAAGCTTGCCGTTTACGGACGCACCTGCCTTTGCGGTGAAGCTGTATACCTTATCATTATCGGCGTCGTCCTTTGCGCCCTCGTCAAATACATAGTCAACGTCAACGTAATAGTTATAGCCTTTTCCTCTTAAAAAGCTTTGCACGGAGTCTCCTGTGCTTGAGGTGACAGTGCTGCCCGCCTTCAATTTTACTTGCAGCACATCATCGTTGACAGAACATTCCACATCTCTGTCAATGGAGTCGGAAACCTCTACCGAAACGCTTTTTATCGCCTTGCGGTTAAAATCGCCTATGCAGTCCGGCTGTCTGTACTTTATCTCATCCTCCTTATATTCTTCGTAAGAGCCGTATTGACTTGCCCTTAATGTAAAATTTATGGAGGGATAATGCTCGGTATAGGCTTTTTCGTATTTCTCGGAGCAATAGAAATAAAGGCTTGCGGTGGGGCTTGCAAGCGGCGAGGGAGATCCGTACCTTACAGTCATTCCGTCGGGATTAAGAACATTTCCTTGGTGATCCTTTTCATTGCTGTTAAAAATAGTGCTTCCGCTGTTTAATAAAGCCTGCTTTATTTCCTCGGCTGTATATTGGCAATTCTTGCTAAGACGAACCGATCCGTTTGGACTTGCGGCAATCGGCTTGGGATTGGCGGCGGGAGTATCCTCCCAAGTTATGCTGCATCTTTTGGTGGGGTATCTTGTGGAAATACGGAATTTTTCCGCTTTTGTTTCCTGCCTGAAATCTGTGGTGGGAATACTGTAGGTTTGGTGCGTGGTTCCCGTAACAAGACCGTAGGTTTGAGCGTTTCCCGCATTTATAAAGCCGTATTCGCTTTTAAAGGTTATTTTGCCCGTGGGAGCTTCAAAGTTTTTCGGCACTGAGGCGTTGTTGATAAGATCCTGAATTTGCTTATCGGTATAGGTCTGTCCTTTTGCCAAATTTATGGTGATATGCTGAGTAAGATCCCCCTGAGTTTTTACAAAGTCATATCCGTAAACAGCGTTTTCTCCGCCTTTTCCCGAAGCGTCGGTGGTAAATTTAAGATACATATCTCTGATTTGGCTGGTAACCACAATTTTCCCGCCGCCAATAGCTAAATCATAATTGACAGAGCCGTACAGCGCACCGTACTCGTTTTGCATTTTGTCGGATTTAATTCCCAGCACCGTTTCACCGTCCAAAAGAGGTATTCCGTTATATTCGGTGGATTTCGCTATGCGGTCGATTTCCGATTGAAGAGCGTTAATTTCAAGCTGAATCGCCTCTCTGTCGGATTCCTGATATGTGCCGTTGGAGGCTTGAACAGACAGCTCTCTCATTCTTTGAAGTGCGGCGTGAGTTTCGTTTAAGCCGCCCTCTGCGGTTTGTATAAGCGATATTCCGTCGTTTACATTGTGGGCAGCCTGAGAAAGCCCTCTTATCTGAGAGCGCATTTTTTCTGAAACCGCAAGACCCGACGCATTGTCTGCGGAACGGTTTATTTGAAGTCCGGATGAAAGCTTTTCAGCAGATTTCTTAATTCCCGACAAACTTATCTTGGCTTTGTTATTAGCCTTAACAGCCGATAAATTGTTTTGTACTCCCAAGCTCATAGCGATAACCTCATATCTTTTAAGATATTTTTTGATGATGATTAGGAAGAAAAGACACTTTATTATTATATCGGCAAATGATTCATAACTTTTAGTGTTTTTGCAAAAAAATTTATTTATTTTTTATTTATTTAGCTTCTTGATTTATTATTAGCTGCAAGATTTGAATAGTATTTGTTTGATATATTCATTTTTTGCATTATTTATTTTTTGTGAATATCATAAAATACAAATAAATAACGATAAATACGGCTTTTATCAAACGCAAAAAATAAGTTCCATACATCATTTTTTGCAATATATACAAATTCATCCTGCAAAAACAAAAACTTTAGTAACAATCACCTATTGACAAATTTAATAATATAATGTAAAATCATATTGTAAGACAAAACAAAGGCGTTTTGAGAGGCTAACTCTGCAAAACGCTTTTTTGTTTTTATATTTTATTTTTATTTCTATTTCAGAAAGGAAAAGGGCTATGAGCGAAAATAACGCAGAAACTGTAAAGGACTATTTCGGCTGTGACGCATTTAACGCCGAAACAATGAGAGAAAGGCTTCCAAAGGGCACGTTCAAGGCGCTTATGGAAACTATTGAAAACGGTACGGAGCTTGATATTTCTGTGGCGGCGGTTGTTGCCCACGCTATGAAGGATTGGGCTATTGAAAAAGGCGCAACCCACTACACCCACTGGTTTCAGCCTATGACGGGAATTACCGCAGAAAAGCACGACAGCTTTATCAATCCTCAAAAGGACGGCACTGTCATAATGGAATTTTCCGGCAAGGAGCTGGTAAAGGGCGAGCCTGACGCTTCCTCCTTCCCCTCAGGCGGACTTAGAGCAACCTTTGAGGCAAGAGGCTACACCGCATGGGATCCTACATCTTACGCTTTCGTAAAGGACGGCACACTTTATATTCCCACTGCCTTCTGCTCCTATTCGGGAGAGGCTTTGGACAAGAAAACTCCTTTGCTCCGCTCTATGGACGCAGTTTCGGCGCAGGCTATACGTATATTGAGATTATTCGGCAATACTACCACAAAAAGAGTTGTTGCAACAGTAGGCGCAGAGCAGGAATATTTCCTTGTGGATCAAGCCTTGTACAGCAAGAGAAAAGACCTGATATTTACAGGCAGAACGCTTTTCGGTGCTGCCGCTCCCAAGGGACAGGAGCTTGAGGATCACTACTTTGGCACTATCAAACAAAGAGTAAGCGACTATATGAAGGATTTGGATAAAACCCTTTGGAAATTAGGCGTTCCCTCTAAGACTAAGCATAACGAGGTTGCTCCCGCACAGCACGAGTGCGCGCCCGTATTTGAAAACGCAAATTTAGCGGCGGATCATAATCAGCTGACTATGGAGCTTATGCAGAAGGTTGCAAAGAAGCACGGCTTGGCTTGTCTTTTGCACGAAAAGCCTTTTGCGGGAGTAAACGGCTCAGGCAAACACGACAACTGGGCGTTGTCCACCAACGACGGACAGAATTTGTTAAATCCCGGTGATTCTCCCATTGAAAACGCACAGTTCCTTACCTTCCTTGCAGCCATAATTAAGGCGGTTGACGAACACGCAGATTTATTAAGGCTTTCCGTTGCAAGCGCAGGCAACGATCACAGATTGGGAGCAAACGAAGCGCCTCCCGCCATTATCTCTGTTTTCTTGGGAGAGGAATTGACAGACGTTATCGAAGCGCTTGTAAGCGGCAATCAAACCAAAGAGCTTCACAAGCAGTTTGACATCGGCGTTTCCACTCTCCCCACATTCCCCAAGGACACCACCGACAGAAACAGAACATCGCCTTTTGCTTTCACAGGCAATAAGTTTGAGTTCAGAAGCGTTGGTTCGACGCTTAACATTGCAGGTCCGAACATTGTGCTTAACACCATAGTAGCCGATGCGCTCTGCGACTTTGCAGACGAGCTGGAAAAATCTCCCGACTTTAAATCCGCTCTTAACCGCTTGCTTATAAAGACCTTTACCGAACACAAGAGAATTATCTTTAACGGCAACGGCTATGACGCAAGCTGGATTAAAGAAGCCGAAAAGAGAGGACTTCCCAACCTTGTTTCCACAGTTGACGCCGTGCCTCATTTTGAGGATAAGGATAATATCAAGCTGTTTGTAAAGCACAAGGTGTTCAGCGAAATTGAAATTCATTCAAGAACCGAAACCCTGCTTGAAAACTATGAAAAGGTGCTTAACATTGAAGCGCAGACCACCGTCGATATGGCTAAGAGAGAAATTCTCCCCGCCGTATTAAGCTTTGAAAAGGAGATTTGCAAGACGGTTAAGGCAAAGAAGGACGCAGGGTATGAAGCAGGTGCGGAAAAAGAATTGGCAGACAAATTGATTTCCCTCACAGATACATTAAACGCAAGGATTAAGGAGCTTGAAGCGGATATTGCCAAGGGTCATTCCATTGAGGACGTAAAGGAAAACGCCAAATACTATCACGACGTGGTATTCGCTTCAATGCAGTCTTTGCGCAGCGTTGCAGACGAGCTGGAAACAATAGTTGGAGAAGATTATTGGCCTATACCCACTTATTCCGACCTTTTGTTCAGCGTTCAATAATAGAGATAAACAGAAATAAATATAATAAATAATTAGAATGTAAAAATATATAAATCGGTTTTCTTCATTTTACTCATTTTTCAATAGTATTTTGAATTCCCATATGCCAAATTATCCTCCATATATTTCAATATCGGATATTCAATAATACTGAATTTTATTAAATTTTTATTTGCCTTAGAGCAGAAATGCTTTAAGATACCTGCACCCTTTTCCTACGGCTATGGCGGTTTTGCCATAGCCATTTTTTATAATTGAAATTTTTATTGTTATAATCAAAATCCGATGTCCCCCGCCTAAGAGGTGGGGGACATCTTTGCAGCGGTTATAAGCCTTCAATTTCCTTAGCCGCCCTATCGGCGTGTTCCGCCGCCTCTGACAAAGCCAAGGCGGAAGCGGTAAGCTCTCGCTGCTCAGTGCCGCTTAAGGATATTTCAAGCACCTTTTCAACGCCTTTTGATCCTACAATGGAGGGAACGCTTAAGCAAATGTCCTTTATTCCGTATTGCCCTGTTAACAATGTGGAAACGGGCATAATCGAATGCTCGTCCCTTGTTATGCTTTCCGCAATTTTTGCCACCGCCATAGCTATTCCGTAATAGGTTGCACCCTTTCTGCTGATTATTTCATATGCGCTGTCCCTTACCTCGGTGTAAATTTTTTGCTCTATGGCTCGGGAATTTTCCACATTTCTCAGCTCACAAAAATGGCTTAAATCTATTCCGCTGATATTTGCGCCGCTCCATACCGCCAATTCGCTGTCCCCGTGTTCTCCTATAATAACTCCGTGTACGCTTCTTGCGTCTACGTCAAGCTGTCTGCTGAGCAGATATTTAAGTCTTGCGGTATCAAGCACAGTTCCCGATCCGATAACTCTTTCGGGAGGGAATCCCGACATCTTTATCGCCGCATAGGTTAATATATCCACGGGATTTGAAACGATAAGCAAAATACCCTTACAGTTTCTTTTTTTGATTTGAGGTATAATATTTGAGAATATTTTCAGATTTCTGTCGATAAGGTCAAGCCTTGTTTCTCCCTCCTTTTGATTTGCCCCTGCGGTTATTATTATAAGAGCGGCGTCAACAATATCGTCATAGCCTCCTGCGTATATTTCCATAGGTGCGCTGTAGGGCAGACCGTGGCTTATATCGAGGGCTTCTCCCTCCGCTCGTTGCCTGTTTGTGTCAATAAGCACCAATTCGGAAAAAACGCTTCTTTGCATAAGCGTAAAAGCAATAGACGCTCCCACAAAGCCGCAGCCGATTATAGCCGCTTTTCTGTTGTCAACAATGCAATTATTATCCATAATACTTTTTTAAAGCTGTAGTTCTGCCGATTATTATTCATAAATAACTAAAGCGCAGCTTAAACAAGCTGCCGAAATTGCGAAGCAATTTCGAGGTTCAGTG
>CAZRRT010000067.1:0-12895 GCA_964602605.1 uncultured Ruminiclostridium sp. | reverse complement strand
ATGGTTTTCCCCTAAGACCCCTTTCGTTCCGAAACAAAAAAAGTTTGGACTTTTTTGACAATCTGATAATCCTTCTTTTCATTTTAATCTATCAGCATAATTTATAGCTTGGTGCGTTGCCGAAAAATCAAAAATAATTATAATGAAAGTCGGTAAATATATGAAAGAATTATGTTCGCTTATTAAAACACAGGCTAACGCTAACTTTATCAACTTGGAAACAGCTCTTAAAACCTATAACCGAAACGCACTTGTCTGCGGCGCACCCGCTTGGAGATACGCTTATCACACAATTCACTCGGCAGACAGGTGGTTTATCAATCCGTTTTACTACAACGAGCCTGAATTTCATTTAGATAATATGGATAACCCCGATGCAGAGTGCAAAATCGAATTGTCGGATCAGCAGCTGCTTGATTACCTTTATGAAGTGCGAGATAAGACATTCAGATATATGGACGAAATGACAGACGAAAGGCTGTACGAAAAGCCGCCAATCTGTCCCTACACCCGTTTTGATCTTATACTTATGCAGTTTAGGCATATTTCCTTTCACACAGGTATGCTTAACGGTTTGACAGCTGAGAAAACCGGCAAATTCCCACGTTACGTCACTCCATACAATTTAGAGAGTTTAAACAAAGGGCTGTACAGCGAATAAAAATCAAGAAACACTTCACAATTAACCGCTTCACCTTTGACAGCAGAAGCCTTGTGCCAAAAGCAAATTGTACAATATAACGAAAAATTCGCAAAAATCGACATTTTATTTTAACATATATACTAATTTTGTTATTTGCAATCTCCTTTACTTGATATTTGTAAGATTTTGAGTTATAATTTAAGTTGGGCGTAAGTTTTTATTAGCTAACCGTTTTTTGCTAAATTAAATTACCGCTCTAATATCCATAGCAAAATCGCAAACATATGAATAATATGCAATACTGCCTTTAATCCAAACTAATAAACCAAATCCGATTAAATCGAATTTTTAAATCGAATTTAAGGTAAATGCGATATGCAGGAAAGGAAAGCTATGACATCTCCGTATACTTCAGAAGAAATCATCAAACAAATGAAGGGAATTTTGGAATTTGATTTTCGTACTTCCCCGAAGGAAGCCACCAACAAGCAGATTTACAAGGCAATATCCAAAATCGTGGTAGGCTATCTGAAAGAAAAACGTCATAAATTTATGACAAAAAACAATTCACAGGGCAAAAAGCAGGTATATTACATTTCAATGGAATTTTTGATGGGACGCTCCCTGAAAACCAATCTTTTTAACTTGGGTATGAATAAAGAGGTTGAAAAGGCGGTTCAAGAGCTGTTTGACGTCAAAATGGACAACATTTACGAGGAAGAACCGGACGCAGGTCTTGGCAACGGCGGATTGGGACGTCTTGCAGCTTGCTATATGGACGGTCTTGCTACTTGTGCATTGCCTGCAACAGGCTACTCTATTCTGTATGAATACGGAATCTTTAAGCAGAAAATTATGGACGGCTGGCAGACAGAGCTTCCCGACGACTGGCTGCCCGGCGGCGAGGTTTGGCTTGCCCCCGTACCCGATCAGGCTATTCAGGTCCATTTTGACGGAGAGGTACAGGAAAATTGGTCAAACGACTACCATTCGGTAAACCATATAAACTACACCACCGTTAATGCAGTTCCCTATGATATGTATGTCAGCGGATATGACAGCGAGGGCGTTTCAAAGCTTCGTCTTTGGAAGGCTGAGGGTATGAGCTTTGATATGGGCGCATTTAACAAGGGCAATTACGACGCCGCTTTAGGCGCAAGCAATATCGCTCACTCCTTGACAAAGGTGCTTTATCCCAATGACAACCATTTGGAAGGAAAAGCGCTCCGTCTGCGTCAGCAGTATTTTATGTGCGCTGCTTCAATCGGCGATATAGTTATGCGCCATATGAATATTTACGGCACTCTTGACAATCTGCATGAAAAGGTTGCAATTCACGTTAACGATACTCACCCCACACTTGCAATTCCCGAGCTTATGAGAATTATGCTTGACGAATGCGGATACAGCTGGTCTAAGGCTTGGCACATCGTTACCAACACCTTTGCATACACCAATCATACCGTTATGGCGGAGGCTCTTGAAAAGTGGGACGAGAATATGATGAGAAATATTCTTCCCCGTATTTACACTATTATATGTGAAATAAACCGCCGCTACTGTGAAGGACTTAAAAATCGTTTGGGCGACGAGGGACGTGTTGCAAGAATGTCTATTGTCAGCAACGGTCAGGTTAAAATGGCTAATTTGTGCGTAGACGCCTGCCACTCCATAAACGGCGTATCCAAGCTGCACAGCGAAATTATTAAGGAGAGCGTATTTAAAGACGAATACGACGATAAGCCGGTAAAGTTTAAAAACGTCACCAACGGTATCGCTTACAGAAGATGGCTGCTTCAATCCAATCCCGAGCTTACCGATTTGCTGTCCGAATGTATCGGCGACGGATTTAAGAAAAACGGAGCTGAGCTTAGTCACTTTACAATGTTTAAGGATGACGAAAGCGTTTTAAAGCGTTTGGCTGAAATCAAGCGCAACAACAAGATTGCTTTTGCAAAGTTTGTTGAAAAAACCACAGGCAGAAAGCTTAATACCGACAGTATTTTCGATGTTCAGGTAAAGCGTTTGCATGAATACAAGCGTCAGCAGCTTAATGTTTTGAACATTTTAGCGGATTACAACTATTTGCTTGACAATCCCGACGCAGAATTTGTTCCCAAAACGTACATTTTTGCATCAAAGGCAGCACCCGGCTATTATATGGCAAAGCAGATAATTAAGCTTATTTGGTGCTTAGGCGAGGAAATAAAGCAAAATCCCAAAATCAATGAAAAGTTAAGCGTTGTTTTCCTTGAGGACTACCGAGTAACTCTTTCGGAAATACTTATGCCTGCCAGCGAGATCTCGGAGCAGATTTCCCTTGCGGGAACGGAAGCGTCAGGCACAGGCAATATGAAGCTTATGCTTAACGGTGCTATTACCTTGGGAACCTATGACGGAGCAAACGTTGAAATATGTCAGCAGGTTGGCAGAGATAATATTTTCATTTTCGGTATGAACTCCGACGAGGCAAACGTTATGAAGGCTAACGGATATTCTCCCGAGGGCTATTATAACGGCGACGAGATTATAGCAAAAGCTATCAACAGAATGTACGGTACTATAAACGGCGCAAAATTTGAGGAGGTTGCAAATTCCCTCAGATTTACCGATCGGTATATGGCTCTTGCAGACTTTGAGAGCTACAGAAAAGCGCAAAAGGATTCGTCGGAAGCATATAAAGACGTTTTAAAATGGAACAGAATGTCCTTAATGAACATTGCGGGAGCAGGCGTTTTCTCCGCCGACCGTGCAGTTATGGACTATGCAAGAGATATTTGGAATCTTGTTTAATTTATAATAATTCACACCGCATAAGGTCAAGGCTTTGTGCGGTGATGTTTTAAGGAAAAAACAATGAAAAATTTCGGCTTGATATATAGGCTTTCGGTTATTCCGTATTTGGGCTTCTTGATTTCATATTTTATAAATACAAGTTATGATTTTAATGAATACTTACGATTGTCCTATCGTCTTTGTCACATTTTTATATTTTTATCCGCAGCCGCTTTGGTCTATCAGCTTATCTACATCATTTTTCTGAGAAAGAAAGAAAACGTATCCCTCGGTTTTTCTTTTGCCACACTTTTACTATACATTTTTATCGGCGTCAGCGGTTTAATCGCCGTAAGTTATATCTATTTTTATTTTGCAGGCTATAAACATCGCTCTATCGGATTCGGGCAAATCCACCAGCCTGAAATATACTTTGGATTGGAAGCTTGGAAAAATTTCAACGAAAATTGGCTGAATCCTTGGTTGTTTATGCTTTTTACCGCTGTTTATGCGGTAATTTATACTAAAAAAACAAAAAGCAAAAATTCAAATAAGGAGTAATGGAATGGCAGCACCCATATATGACAGCTTTGATACTTATTATAAATCTCCCTTCGGAGCAGTGGAAAGAAACACCGAAATAAGCTTCAAAATCATTGTTCCTGAAGAAATAAACTATACGGAATGTGTTCTTGTTATGTTCCGCCCGGGATTTAAGGAAAGATTTTCATTCCTTACCTGCGATATTATACAGGAAATAGGCGGCAAAAAATACCGTGTTTATGAAGGCACATATGTTCCGCAGCATACGGGACTTCATCATTATTACTTTTTCCTTGCCAACGAATACGGAAGACGCTATATAAAGCGACAGGGCGCTTCGGTAGGCGGTTTTGATGACGGAGAGCTGTTTCAGCTTACTGTTTACGAGGAGGGAATGACCACTCCCGATTGGCTTAAGGGCGGTATAATGTATCAAATTTTTCCCGACCGCTTTGCACGCTATAACGAAGATCCCAACGACGAGCCTGAAATGCCCTCCGATCGTCAGTATCATACAAATTGGAGCGACGTTCCCGAGTGGAAGCCCAACAATCAAGGAATTGTCACCAACAGCGACTATTTTTGCGGCAATTTAAAGGGAATACAGTCAAAGTTACCTTATTTAAAGAGCTTGGGAGTTACCTGCCTTTATCTTAATCCTATTTTTGAATCCCACGAAAATCACAGGTACAGCACCGCGTGCTATGAAAGAATAGATATGCTTATGGGAACGGAGGAGGACTTTTCCGCTCTGTGCAAAACCGCCAAAGAGGATTACGGCATAAGAATCATACTTGACGGAGTTTTCAGCCACACGGGAGCAGACTCGGTTTATTTCAACAAAAACGGCAGATACGGTGAACACAGCGGCGCATTCCGAGATCCTCAAAGTCCGTACAAGGATTGGTACAGCTTTATAAAATATCCCTCCATATACGAAAGCTGGTGGGGATTTACAAACCTACCCAACGTAAACGAAAACAACCCCTCCTATACACAGTATATCTGCGGCGAAAACGGTATTTTGCAAAAATGGATAGACGCAGGAGCGGCAGGCTGGCGTTTAGATGTTGCAGATGAATTGCCCGATGAATTTTTGGATAATCTGCGTATAGCCGTTAAGCAAAAGGGCGATGACAAGGTAATATACGGCGAGGTGTGGGAGGACGCTTCCAACAAGGAGAGCTACGGCGTAAGACGGCGGTATCTTAATGGAAAACAGCTTGACAGCGTTATGAACTATCCTTTTAAGGAATGTATATTAAACTATATAAAATATTCCGACCCAAGACCGCTTGTAGACGGCGTTATGACTATTGTAGAGCATTATCCCAAGCCCTGCACCGATATACTGATGAACTTTTTATCCACCCACGACACAGAAAGGGCGATAACACGGCTTGCAGGAAAGGACATAGGATTTAACGACCGTCAGTGGCAGGCTGATAATCATCTTTCTCCACAAGAGTATGCTTATGGTATTGTCTTGCTGAAATGTGCTATGGTACTGCAATTTTTCCTGCCCGGTATTCCCTGCATCTATTACGGAGATGAGGCGGGTCTTGAAGGATATAAAGATCCCTTTAACCGAGGAACATATCCTTGGGGTAACGAGGACAGAAATCTTCTGCTCTTTACAACGGAATTGGGTAAAATCCGCAAATACTGCATAAACGCATTGGCAGAAGGAACAATTCGCTTTATTGACGCATCAGGCGATTACTGTATATTCAGACGCGAGGATAAAAATAAAGGAGAAGCTGCGGTTATTTATCTTAACAAATCCCACAAAGCAAAAACCTTTATGCTGCACGAAACTGTGGGCGACTGCAAGCAGTATGAGATATTAAGAAATCATTCAAGAGATATGGGAAAGGTTCATATTGCTCCGTTTGATTATGAAGTGATAAAGATTATTCTGTAATATAAGGTTATTCCCTAATTTAAGGCGGCACTGTAATTAGCGGCTTATAATTCGCCGATTGAATATGCAGTGCCGCTTTAATTCATAAGCAGCATATTTATCTCTTCCCTGCTTAATGAAGGATTTAAGGCTGTATTTATTCCCATAGAAATTATTTCAGCAAATTTGTTTATATGAACATCTATATTGTTGGGGGTTACTATCATTTGTTCCTTGATGCCGCTGCAAACACTGTTTAAATCTATAACAGTAGGCACTCCCACCGCTATCACCTTTGTTTCCATATTGTACTTGTTTACCGCCGTTCTGCTGCCGCCTACGCCGCTTCCGGGAGCAATTCCCGTGTCAGTAATCTGAATTGTTCTGCAAAGGCGGGAAAAGTCGGAGCATGCAAGGCTGTCAATCAATATCATTGCTGCGGGAAACAGGGATTTTGATATGCTGTGAAGATATTCTGCGCTTTCAATTCCCGTCTGTCCCATTACTCCCATTTCCAAAACCGCCACAGGTCTAAGTGAAAGCTCTTTAAACTCACTTGTGCTTGAAAGATGAGCTGTGGCGGGAATTTTATGCACCGCTTTTGCGCCAAGGCTGTCGGGAGTGATCCATTCGTTGCCCATTCCCGCAACAAGTATATTTTCCCATGACATAACGGGCTTTAACATTTGCTTGATGTAGTGCGACAGAACGCAGGCTGCATTTTCCTTGTTTACTTCCCCCCCTTCCCCATTTTCCCCGTTATCCAAATACATAGTGACATATTTTCCCGCAGGCTTGCCGATTAGCTTTTCGCTTTGCTTTCCAATGTTCACGCAAACTGATTTTATACCGAAATATATTTCTTCCTTTAAATCAACATCCTTTTCCTTTAATTCAGCGGCAAATTCAACTGCCAAGTCGGTTCTTTTCATATAACAAGCTCCAATATATTTGTTAAATTTAACAATAAATAATGTATATATAAATGATTTTTTCTCCGCTTTGTTAAATTATACTAATATTTTTAAAAAATTTAAAAAACTCTTGAATTTTAAAGGAGTTTGTGGTAAAATATAACGTGCAGAAAAAAGAACGCCTTTTTTAGGCTTTTTATTCAGATTGATATTAAAGGAGGTGTAACGATGCCTAATATTAAATCAGCTAAGAAAAGAGTATTGGTTTCCAAGGTAAGACAGGAACGCAATAAGGCTGCAAAAACTCAGCTCAAGACCGTTATGAAGAACGCAAGAGCAGAAGGCGCAGATGACGCAGCAAGACTTGCAGCAGTTATTAAGCTTGATAAGTCTGCCGGTAAGGGACTTATTCATAAGAACAAGGCAGCTCGTCTTAAATCAAGAATGGCAAAAAAGGCAGCTTCCGCTAATGCGTAATGGCTTAAAGCCGTATAAGAATTAAAAAAATCCTTAGGCGAAATTTTTTTAACGTCTAAGGATAGTTTTTTAATAACAATATTGAGGTTATATTATGAATAAAAAATTATTGATCGCTTCCCTGCTTATTGGCTGTTCGGTGTTGATTTGCGGCTGCAGCGGCGGTAAAAAGGACAGCGAGTTAGATCAACTGATAAACAGTCTGCAAACCGTATACGGCAGCGGACAATCCCCTTCCGGCACTGTTGCTGACCAGGATAATTATATCTCTGTTTCGGGAAAAATTTTGTCAATATCAAAAAATAAATTCAATTTAAAAGCCTCGGATAAGGAAATCACTCTTTATATTGATGATAATACCAAGATTTTCGGCGGACAAGTTTCAAAAGACGCAGAAGCGACTGTTACATATAAAAAAGATCAAAAAGACGAAAAGAAAATTTATGCCGCCGCAATAACCATTCTAAAAGCAGGAATAACCGAAGCCGCTGCAACTTCACAAGCTGCGGAAACCGCAACATTCGGCACAAACGAGCCTGCAACAGCTCCCGCAACAACTGCGGCAGTTACCGTCCCCGCCGTTTCCTCCACTGCCGCACCCATTGAAACCAAGCCTGCTGTTACAACCGGTAAACCTGCCGTTACAACCAATAAGCCCGCTGTTACAACCAATAAGCCCGCTGTTACAACCAATGCAAAACCATAACAGTTTAAATAAAAATTACTGTTTTAACCGCTGCAAAGATGTCCCCCGCCTCTTAGGCGGCGGGCTTCATCTTAGGTTAAGTGGGGGTAAAATCCCCCACTTAACCTCGAAATTGCTTTGCAATTTCGGCAGCTTGTTTAAGCTGCGCTTTAATATCAGTCCTCAGGCTGTCGAAAAAGTCCATACTTTTTTTCTTCGGAACGAAAGGGGCTTTCCCCTAAATTGAAATCATAGACTTAAAATCGAGGCAGAGCAAGGCTCTGGCCGATTTTTGTTTTTGGAGGTAAGCCGCAAAAACCGGCGTCAGCTTGACGAAAAACAGACCAACGGGAGTTTTTTCGTCAAGCTAATATAATCAGTCTTTTTATAAAAAGCATTTCCCCTGATAGCTGTCCAAATCTGCTTGAAGCTTGTCAATAGCTCCGATAACAGAAATTTTGTCCCTGCTCCAAAGCGGCGCAATCAGTTTTCTTTTGTCGCCGTCCCCTGTAATACGTTCTATTACCGTTTCGGGTGGCAATAGTTCAAGCTGCTTTACCGTTACGCTCACATACTCCTTTTTTTCCATTGGCTGATACAGTCCCTCGTTATAAATCCGCTCCAATTCAGTACCCTTTATAACGTGCAAAAGGTGGATTTTTACTCCCTGCGGCTTAATTTTTCCCAAAATCTCCGCCGTTTTAAGCATCATATCGGTATTTTCACCGGGCAGACCGTTTATAATATGAACAACGGTTCTTATGCCTAATTCCTGCAAGCTTTGATAGCCTGCTTTAAACTCCTCAAAGGTATGGCAGCGGTTTATAAGATTTGCCGTACTGTCGTAAACAGTTTGCAAACCCAATTCTACTGTCAGCTCTGTTCTTTCGGACAAATCAAGCAAATATTTTAATATTTCGCTGTTTAAGCAGTCGGCTCTTGTGGCGACGGAAACCGCAGCCACGTCGGGAAAGGTGAATACAGGCTCGATTTTATTTCTTATGTTCTCCACACTTGAATAGGTGTTGGAATAAGACTGAAAATAAGCGTTTATTTTAGCGTTTGGGTGTTTTTGGTGAATAAGCTTTATTTGGTGGGAAAGCTGCTGTTCTACCGATAAAAGCTTGCTATCGGTAAAATAACCGCTGCCGCCGTCGCAATAAATACAGCCGCCAACACCTTTTGTGCCGTCTATGTTGGGACAGGTAAAGCCTGCGTCTATGGGAGCTTTGTATACACGTTCTCCAAATTTTCGCATATTATAATAGCAGAGCGTGTGGTAACGCTTGTTGTCGGAAGAAAAAGGAAATTTGTTCAAATTGTATTCCTCCATAATAATAAGGGCTGCGTAAAAACAGTCCCTTATTATTTTCTATTTGTAAATCAAAATGCAGACAAAGAATAATTTTATTACAGTTGCCTATCCTCTAAATCTACATAATTGTTATGCTTAATAACATTTTTATAAGCGGGACGAATAATTTTTCCGTTGCTGACAATCTCCTCTAACCTGTGAGCGCACCAGCCCGCTATTCTTGATATAGCGAAAATGGGAGTGTACAGCTCCTTTGGCAAATTCAACATTTGATATACAAATCCGCTGTAAAAATCAATGTTTGCGCTAACAGCCTTGTAGGTGCGCCTTTTGGAATTGATAATATCGGGAGCCAATCTTTCCACTCTTTTATACAGTTCAAACTCCTTTTCGGTTCCCTTTTCCTTTGACAGTTTTTCCACATATTGTTTAAGCAGCTTGGCACGAGGATCGGAAATAGAGTAAACCGCATGTCCCATACCGTATATAAGACCCGAGTTATCAAAAGCTTTCTTATCCAAAATATCGCTGAGATACTGGGATATTTGGGAATCGCTTTCCCAATCCGTCACCTTTTCCTTTAAATCCTCAAACATTTCAGAAACCTTAATATTTGCTCCGCCGTGGCGAGGTCCTTTTAGCGAACCTAAAGCTGAAGCTACAGTGGAATATGTATCCGTTCCCGAAGAGGTAACTACTCTTGTGGTAAAGCTTGAGTTGTTACCGCCGCCGTGGTCCGCATGAAGCACAAGGGCTAAATCCAAAGCCTTTGCTTCAAGCTCGGTAAAGGACTGGTCGGGACGAAGCATATATAAAATATTTTCCGCCGTGCATAAATCGGGAGAGGGCGCATGAATATACAAGCTGTTATCTCCGTAATAGTGGGACAATGCTTGATAGCTGTAAACTGCAAGTCTTGGAAAACGAGCAATCATTTGCAAGGATTGACGTACCACAGTTTCAATATCGGTGGCGTCCGCATTTTCGTCATAAGTGTAAAGGGTGAGAACGCTTCTTGCAAGTGAGTTCATTATATTGCGGCTGGGTGCTCTTAAAATAAAATCTCGGGTAAAGCTGGTGGGCAAATCACGATAAAATACCAAATCATCTTTAAAATCATTAAGCTGCTGAATAGTGGGCAGATTTCCAAACATCAGCAAATAAGCCGTTTCTTCAAATCCGTAGCGGTTGTCCTTTGTAAACCCGTCCACAAGATCCTCCACATCGATTCCTCGATAGTACAGCTTACCCTCGCAGGGAATCATATCGCCGTCGTCAATGGTATAGGATTTAACCTCCGCAATTTTTGTAAGTCCAACCAACACACCTTTGCCGTTTTTTTCTCTAAGTCCCCTTTTAACGTCGTATTTTTCGTAATAATCGGGGTTAATCTGACAGTTTTCCCTGCATATTTCCGAATAATAAGGTATTCTGTTCACTTCAGGCATTCTCATTTTAATTTCCGATACGAAAATTTCGTATGCTCTCCTTAATTCTGAATAATTAAAAATCCAAACTTGCATTTTTATGTTTTTAGTATAACACAAAATCAATTATAATGCAAATACAAATTTATATTTTTTTACTTCTTTTTATATTTTTGAAATATATTACAATTATTGTTGCAATAATCTGTAAATTATGGTAAAATAATAGATAAAATATATTACTTTTTTATTTTATGGAGATTGCTATGAAAATACAACCCTTTTACAGAACCGCATTTTATTATGAAACGGATAAAATGGCGGTAGTACATCATTCAAATTATATCAGGTGGCTTGAAGAAGCAAGAATTGATTTTTTGAACAAAATCGGACTTCCATATGACGAAATGGAAAAAAACGGCGTTATGATTCCCGTTTTGTCTGTTTCCTGTCAATACAAATACGCTGTGAGATTTAACGACACGGTGTGCATTAAGCTGAAATTGGAGGAGTTTAACGGATTGAAGTTTAAAATATCCTACCAAATAACCCAAAAGGAAACGGGAGATATAAGAGCCTTGGCGGAAAGCTCCCATTTTTTTGTGAACAGCGATTTTAAGCCTATTAGAATTAAGAATGTAAATCCTTTGATATATGAGGCTTTTAAAAATAATGTGGGGGCTGATTTATACTGATTCATAATTAGAATATATTGACCTTATAATCAGCGAATATATGTAAAAAGCGCCCTCTAACGGATAGACAGATAACAATCATTTCTCTCGTTTCGGTTAATATTCTCTCAACAAACAGTATATTCATTTTATACGGTAATTTTGTTATTATGAAAGTGCAAAAATGCAAAGTCCAATTAAATTTGAAAAGAGAAAGGAATTGTTAAAAATGAAATTACTGCTTAGTGAAAATCTGCGTAACCTGCGAGTATCTCATAAGCTTACTCAGGAGCAGTTGGCGGAAGCCCTTGGAGTATCCCCGCAAGCTGTCAGCAGGTGGGAAAACGGCGCAGCTTTGCCTGATATTTCTTTTCTGCCGATAATTGCAAATTTTTATGAGGTAACCTCTGACTATTTATTGGGAATTGACGTTACCACAAAGAAAGCTCGTATCGAAGAAATAATCAATAAGGACGTAAGCTTAAGATCAAGCGGAAAAACAAAAGAATCCATAGCGTTTTTAAGAGAAAAGGCAAAGGAATATCCAAATTGTTCCGAAATTCTTCATCGCCTTGCCTGCTCGCTTTTCAGCTTATATCATCAAAGCGAAGAAAAGCTTTCCGATACGGAAAAAGATCAAATGGCTCGTGAAGCGGTATTTCTTTGCAGACAGGCAGTAAAATACAGCGACAGCCTGTCTTTCATTTGTCGATGCTATCAAACGCTGATTCTCAATCTTGTGCATTTAAAGGAATACAATGAAGCGGTTGAAATCGCCGGATCACTGCCAAGTTTTTGGTGCAGCCGAGAAATTGTTTTTCCCAAGGCTTGCTGCAAAAGAGAAGAAGCTTTAAAGGAAAATCAAAATTTTCTTATAGAGCTTATAGTTGCTGTAGTTACAACTATGGGAAGAATTAAGTCCTGTGACGATTATTCAGACAGCCAAAAAATTAAGCTTGCCGATGTTAGGGAAAAGCTGATTATTATGTTGGCGGGTGAAAATCCTTGTTTTTTAAACGAATATTTATTTGAATTGTCAATGATTCGTGCCAAAATTTATCTTTCACAAGGAAATAAAGATAAGCTCAATGAAGAAATCAACAAACTTATAAAATACGCTAAAAATTACGACCAAAGAGAAGAAAACGGGAAATTCAACGTATTCTGGCTCTCCCAATGCAGGGATAACAAATGCAATGAAACCAAACATACTTCATTGACCTTGTCGGAAAGGCTGAAGGATTTTGCTGCTGAAAATCACATTGAAATATAATACGGGTTATGCCTTAAAAGGACAGCTAATTGTAACAGGCTATAAAAATTATATCAGAATATATCGCTCTCCAACGCACTCTTGAATTTTTCAGCCCGCCCTACCGTCATTCTTTGCACAGCAGTACAAAAATAAAGAATTTCAAGCTGTCAAAAAAGCCTAAACATAAATTATTAGCAAGTAAAAAATTCTTTGGCAAAAAGCATTAGGGTTTTTCTTAAAATTTGGATCATAAAATTAAAATCGAGTTTGAGCAAGGCTCTGCC
>CAZRRT010000066.1:0-12932 GCA_964602605.1 uncultured Ruminiclostridium sp. | reverse complement strand
GTAAAATCCCCCACTGAACCTCGAAATTGCTTCGCAATTTCGGCAGCTTGTTTAAGCTGCGCTTTAAAATGCTTAGGCGGTTCTTGTTTTAATGATAGAATAATAATCTCCAATATCGCTTTATTAAACTTTCATTCCGATTTTTTTCGCAGCAATAAAAACTTTAATTTCTGTGATCTGCCGAATATAAAAACTCAGCCTAATTTAACTTTCATTCTGCTCTTTTTGCCTTTTTTGACAACAACAAAATTTTTAATTTCTATCATCTGTGCAGGGTCGGAAATCTTGTTGTCGTCTACTATCGCTCCGCCCTGCTGCACCACTGTTCTTGCGTCCCTTTTTGACCCGCAGAGTCCGGATTTTACCAGCAGATCCGCAATATTTATTTTGCCCTCTGTCAAGTCATCGGCAGATAAAACATATTCGGGCATATTGTCGCTTACGCCGCTGCCGCCGAACAATGCTTTTGCCGCTTCAAGAGCCTTGCTTGCCTCCTCTTCCCCGTGTACCAATTTGGTAAGCTCAAAGGCAAGTATCTCTTTAGCCTTGTTAAGCTGACTGCCCTCCCACTTTTCCATTTCCTCGATTTCCTCAATAGGCAGGAAGGTAAGCATTTTAAGGCACTTGATAACATCTGCGTCCGCCACGTTTCTCCAATATTGGAAAAACTCGTAAGGGGGAGTTTTTTCGGGATCAAGCCACACTGCGCCCTTTTCCGTTTTTCCCATTTTCTTTCCCTCGCTGTTTAAAAGCAGGGTAATGGTCATAGCGTGGGCGTCCTTTCCCAGCTTCTTTCTGATAAGCTCAGTGCCGCCCAACATATTCGCCCACTGATCGTCCCCGCCAAACTGCATAATGCAGCCGTATTTTTGGAACAGCATATAGAAGTCATAGCTTTGCATTATCATATAGTTAAATTCAAGGAAGGTAAGACCTCTTTCCATTCTCTGCTTATAGCATTCAAAGGTAAGCATTTTGTTTACCGAAAAGCAAGCTCCCACTTCTCTTAAAACGTCGATATAGTTAAGCTGCATAAGCCAATCCGCATTGTTTACCATAAGTGCCTTATCATCGGAAAAGTCGATAAATCTCGACATCTGCTTTTTAAAGCACTGAATATTGTGGTCAATATCCTCTTTTGTCAGCATTTTTCTCATATCCGATTTTCCCGAGGGATCGCCTATCATACCCGTGCCGCCGCCTAAAAGGGCAATAGGCTTGTTTCCCGCCATTTGCAGTCTTTTCATAAGGCACAGCGCCATAAAGTGTCCTACGTGCAGACTGTCGGCGGTGGGATCAAAGCCGATGTAAAAGGTGGCTTTGCCGTTGTTTATCAAGTCCTTTATCTGCTGCTGGTCGGTGACTTGTGCAATAAGTCCCCGCCTTACAAGTTCTTCGTAAATTTCCATAAATACCTCCGAAACGTTAATTTAATTTTTCTGATTATAATAAATAAGTGATATTGTGCATAATTAAGTATAATTTTTTACAGCCGTCAAATTTGCTTTGCCATAATAATCGAACGAGGTAGCAATCCCATTTTTTCATAAAATTTTCTTGCATTTTCGTTTTCTGCGTCAACGCCTAATTGAAGTGCATTGCAGCCTTTTTTCAAGCCGAATTCCGTCACTGCCTCAATAAGCGCCTTTCCGATTCCTTTTCTCCGTTCTTGCTTATCAACTGCGATACAGTCTATAAAGCACACCTTTCTCGGAGCTTTTTCCTCTGCGTCGACATCAATAATTTTGAACAGAGCATAACCGTTAATCCTGCCCATTTTTTCTTCTGCTTCGTTTACAAAAATATAAGAGTTTTCGTCATTGAAAAAAAGAGCCATTTTATCGCCAAAAAAATACTTTTGCAGCATAACGTGTTTTTGGGGAGCAATTTCACAGTGAAATTGGTGCAGCTGATAGTACAATTCCGATAACTGCGTTAAATCCTCTTTTCTTGCCGATCTTACCATTTTTCCTCGCTTTCAAATATTTCATATATGCAAAAACGCCCTCAATGAGCAAAAACTCACCGAGGGCGACAATAATACCGCTGTACCACCTCAATTTACGGCAATTTCGCCGCCTTTAAGCGCTTGAAATTTTAAACAGCTATAACCGAAAGCAAACTAAATTTCAAGCATATAAGCTGTAACGGGCTTAACCGTATTCCGCTAAATGAAATCTTTCTCACGGAACAACTCAGAAATGTATTTCACCGCCTTACGCCGCCTTTTTCCAGCAAACAAAGGCTCTCTGTGGGTTTATTGCGGTTACTTCTTTTCCTCAACGATTTTATTATATGGTTAATGTTATTATAATAATAGCACAAAAATATGATTATGTCAAGGGATTTTTTGTAACCGCTTTTGCATTTTAAAACAATTAAAAACTCCAATCTTATCCCCCCGAATTCACCCCAAAAACTCCCCCAAGCACTCCCGTAACAAGGCACACCACAATTTTTGCTCCAAGTCCGCCGAATATGTTTTGGGATATAACCACTCCCAAAGCGACGCTGAAAATCAGCATTGCAAAGCCGCACAGCAAGCCTTGCTTTATTCCCTGATGCCTTTTATTTTTGCCTAAAATATAACCCGAGATATAACAGCCCCAAGCCAAGGACAGCAATCCCAAAAAGCCGCCCCATTCAACGGGAAACTGAAAAATCCACATAATAAAAGCGTTTGCCGCCGCCGATATAATGCAGACTATTATGCCTATTATAACCGATATTATAAAAGGAAAAACCAAATGCGTTTTTAACGATCTCATATTATTTAAACGTTTCATTAAATCTTCTCCAAGCTATACTATTATAATATATATAATATATAATATAAAAATTTATAAATCATCTTGTACATTTTATGCTGAAAAAATATAAATTAGTATCGGTTAGTGCATAATGCTTGCAGCTATGAGTCTGAAAGGCTTTGCGATTAAATTGCAATGTTTGTAATTGAAATGTAACGATTGTAATCAAATTGTAAAGATATTGTAACCGAAATGTAATGGGAAAAAAATGTCGATTATGATAAAATTAAATTACAGAAAACTTTTACCCATTAGGAGATGACAATACAATGAAGCGTTTTATCGCAAAAAACAAAAAATCCGAAAACAAAAGAAACCTTGTTCTTTTGGGAATTGCGGTGTTATCTGCGTTTTCCCTTTCCGCATGCGCAAGCATACACGCCAATAATATTGATAATATCGATTTAAGCGGAATCAAAACAGTGAGAATCGACGATATTGTCACAAAGGAAATATCAGAAATAACCGCTCCCCCTCCTCAATCCTCCTCCGATTTTATAAACACAGTTGCAAGCGATATTCCTGCTGCGAAAAACACGGAGATAGCAACAAACTATTTTGAAAAGAACGTAACGGCAGAAGTAACAGAAATAACCGAAGAACCGCAGCTAAATCCCGTTTTCACCAGCGACCCCGATACATATTACGACGAGGATCAATTTCTTACGGGCAGATTTACAAAGGAGCAGATTGACTATCTTCATAACTGCGTATTCTTTGGCGACAGCATAACCCTCAGCTTGAAAAATTACGGTCTTGTAAGCGCAGATCGGGTTTTATCCGCACCGGGGCTTGGTTCGGGGAGTATAGACGACTACACCTTTAACGTTAACGGACAGGAGCTTGACGCTGTAAGTGCGTTAAAAGCTCAAAAAGTCAGCCAAATCTATTTGTTAATTGGCTTAAACGATGTAAACCTTATCTCTCCCGAGGAATACAAGGAAAATTACCTTAATTTTTTGAAGGAGGCGCAGCAGGCTTGTCCCAATGCGGATATACATATTTTTTCTGTGACTCCCGTAACCGAAGCAAGCAATTTCTGCTATAACAGCAAATTGGACAAGCTTAACCTTATGCTAAAGGAAATTGCGGAGGAAAGCGGCGGAAAATATGCCTTTGTGGATATAGCTTCGGTTCTTAAGGATGAAAACGGCTGCCTTAAAGCCGAATACGCTTATAATGACGGCATACATTTAAAATTAGCTCCTTATTACGAAATTTTAAAAGTCGTTTGCTCGCAATCGGAATAAAATCAAAACGGAAAGCTTGTAAAATTGTGCTGTTAATGATATGAGCGTGCCATTGGTGATAAAACTGTTGCTAAGCTTTGTCACGTTACAGTTAGAGCTTGTTCACATAGATATATCGGTAAATAAAAAAATAAAAGCAAATATGATAAGCAAAATTAGAGAGAATACTTATGACAGCGAATATGAAAAACAATGTGAAAGAAAATATCAATGAAAAAGAATGCGGGAGAATTTATTAAGGTATACAAGCCTTTATTATACAAAACCATACAGCTTTATATTAGGCTTAAACCGATTTCACACTGCCAGATTTTTAAACAGACGAAATCTCATATTTATTCTTCAAAATAAAAAGCGGTCTTAGGTTAAATCACCATAATCCTCCCTTAATTCAGAACATATCCTAAAATCAAGGCAGAGCAAGACTCTGCCGTTTTTGTTTTTTGGGGGATTTGCGGCAAAGCCTAATACGCTTGTTTTTATAAAAATAAAAAATTTTTCCATAAGTCTTGCTTTTTTTAACATTTTATTGTATAATGCTATTTATACACATAATTTTGAGAATACCACGGCATTATATATATCATTTTATTAAAACGGAGCGGATTATGGCTAAAAAAAAGCAAAGCATAAACATTCCATCTTTGATTATAACCGTTATAGCTGTTTTGTTGGCTGCGGCGGCGGTAGTTTTTCTTGTGATTATGTTCCAAAAAAGAGCAGATGAGCAAAAACAGCAGTCTACCAATACTCCCAAGGTTACCGTTACCGATCACTATATACCCACGGAGGATTTGTTAAGAAGCGCAGAGCAGGCGGCTTACGACCTGCTGCCCAAAAATTACAAGGTGTATCAATATCTTACAAAGGGTATGACCGTAAAGGAAGAGCCTTACGGCAATAAGCCTGACGACGGATTTTACACCTGTGCAAACGACGATTACAAGACCTTTGAGGATTTATGCAATTTTGTTCGCAGCATATACACGTCGCAGACGGCGGAAAAGCTTTTAACCGATCCCTTCGGCAACGGTCCCGTTTACGGCGACGATAACGGCGAGCTTGGACTTTCGGCGGAGTTTAAGGCTGCCGAAGAAGAGGGGCTTTCTTGGGCGAACGTAACCTTTGTATGCTCTATGGATTCCGAAACAGTGTGCAATATTGAAATCACCTTAAAGGACAAGGACGGCAAGGACGTTAAAAAAGAAGTTAAGATGATTAAGGAAAACGAGCAGTGGCGCTTGGAGGCTCTTGTGGGCTGATAATTACCGCTTGTATTAAGCGATAACAAGCAGGAAAACGGCTTATCATCACAGCAATAACAGACTGACAGCAATTCAAAATCAGTTTATAGTATTGCGGCAGCGGCTTATAATGGGCGTATAGGCGGTAAAAGGCTGAAAACGGCTTATAATAGGCAATAACGGGCTGACTGCAATTCATAAGCAGTTTATAATATTGTGACAGCACTTATAATAGGCGTTTATGTCGTAAAAGGCTGAAAGCGGCTTATAATAGGCAATATTGGTCTGATAATTTGCTTTTGGGAATAAATATCCGTAACAGCTTTTGATAGAAATATCATAAAGTTTAAATAAATATTAAGTTTTCGCAAATTTTCGTAAATAAGGATTCATATTATGAGCGAAAATAAAAAGAACAAAAATCCGCTTTCCGCATACGCAGTGGTAAGTCAGGTGGGATTTATGGTGGTTGTGCCGCTGCTGATATTCTTTTGGGGCGGTTCTTGGCTTGTGAATAGATTTTCACTTCCCCAATGGCTGATGATTGTGTTCGCTTTATTGGGAATATTCACTATGATAGCTTCAGTAGGCACATACTTGCAAAAAATAATAAAAATGTACGACAACAGCAAGGAGAAAAAAGACTCCCCGCTTCACCACGATTTAAAAGATCACGATTATTATGACGATTATTGGAAATAATCGAAAAAACGGCTTTTGCTTATGTTTGACAAATCCCGTTATTTTGATAACGCATAATAGTATTATCAGAAATGCTTTAAAATTGCTGTTTAGTTTGAATATACTGTAATAACAAAAGGGAGCGGCTAATGAAACGTAAACCGAAAAATCCCGCCTTTGACGAATTAAAAGCTATGATCCCCGCCGCTCTTGTGGTAAACGGAGCTGCTTTGTTGGGAATAGGGATTTACGGAATATTCGACGAAATAACCTGGCGAACCGTTTTGGGATTGGTTTACGGTAATCTCCTTTCATTATTTAACTTTATTTTAATAGGCAAAACGGCGGTCACTACCATAGCAAAAGCCACCGAAAGCAAAGGTAAGTTTTTTGCGAATATGTCCTATGGAATAAGATATGTGGGTCTGTTTCTCTTTTTGGCGGCAGGACTTTGGCTGAAAGTTATAGATCCCGTTCCTGCATTTATACCGCTTTTTATACCCAAGCTTCATTATACATTTGACAGCATTTTCGGCGAAAAATATACTATGTAAAGCCGATAAAAATATAATCGCTGCACTATGCTCCGCCTCTTAGGCGGCAGGTTTCATCTTAAGTTCAGCGTAGGCAAAATTACTCCCTTAACCTAAAAAGTTCAAAGCAATTTAGCCGGCTTGCTTAAGCTGCGCTTTAATAAAAATTTTAAATTCCGCTTAAATTATGTTCAGTTTTTATTTTAATTTAAATAAGCTAAATCAGATTAAATTAAAATAGTATAATTTGCACTTCAATCAATTACAATATTCCAATCAAAAAATCAACAGCATTGATAAATTAACTGCATTTTATTCAAAAAAGGGGCGTGACTTTTATGAATTTAAAACTGCTTGCCGAAAGCGAATTTACCGTCAAGGGCGCACTGCAATCCGCAAAATTCAACCTTTTCGGAATGGAAATCATATTGTCCGAAACGGTGGTGGTGCAGTGGATTGTAATACTGATTTTGGGGACTTTGTTTTTCATATTGGGAAGAAATCTTAAGGTCCGTCCTACATCAAGACGGCAGGTAATCGCCGAATACATAGTTTCCACATTCAGCGGAATGGTAAACGACTCAATGGGTGTAAGCTACAAAAAATATACCCCTTATATTAGTGCGCTTTTCTGCTTTTCCCTTTGCTCCAGCTTAATGGGACTTTTGGGACTGCGCTCTCCCACCTCGGATTTGTCGGTGGTAGGCGCTTGGGCGCTTATAACCTTTGTTTTGGTTCAAAGAAACAAGTTTAAGACAGGCGGTGTAAAAGGCTTTTTCAAGGGATTTATCGAGCCTATGCCCTTTATGCTTCCCTTTAATATAATAGGTGAAATCGCAAACCCCGTATCTCAGGCGCTCCGTCACTTTGCAAATATTTTGTCGGGCGTTGTTATCGGCGGACTTATATACTTTGCATTGGGACAGTTTGCGGCAGGTATATTTACAATCGGACTTCCCGCCATTCTCTCCCTTTACTTCGATTTGTTCTCATCGGTGGTTCAGGCTTATATCTTTGTAACTCTTACTATGAGCTATGTGGCTATGGCGGAATGCGAATGATAATTGATAATTTATAATTGATAATTAATTTTGGTTATATCCCTTTTGGGTTAAACATAACAAATTTCAAAACAAAAATTATCAGGAGGAACTAATTTTATGGAACAAGCTATTGTATTAGGTGCTTCTGCAGTAGGCGCAGGCTTGGCGATGATCGCAGGCTTAGGCCCCGGAATAGGCGAAGGCTTCTGCGGCGGCAAGGCAGTTGAGGCGGTTGCAAGACAGCCCGAGGCTTCCGGCATTATTACCAGAACAATGATCATAGGCGACGCATTGGCGGAAACAACAGGTCTTTACTCCTTGGTTATCGCATTGCTGCTTATGTTCGCTAACCCCTTTATCGGCAAACTTTAATAGCGGCGGAATCAGTAACATTTATCCGAAATTTATCGGGTAATAGGACTTTGTTAAGTCTGTTATAGTGAAAGGAATGATTATATGTATTTTGAACTGCTTGCCGATGTTACCGCAGCAGCGGAACAAACGGCAACACAGGGTTCTACCTTTCTTCCCCTTGTGGATATAAGTCCCTCCACTATTGTCTTTACGCTGATTAACACTCTTATAATCTTCTTGCTTTACCGTTTCTTTTTACATAATAAGGTAATGGAGGTTATGGACAAGAGAAGAGAAGCCATAAACTCGGAAATCGACGCTGCGGAAAACGCCAAAAAAGAGGCGGAGGACGCAAAAGCCGAATACACTCAAAAGTTGGAACAGTCCAAAACCGAGGCTGACCGCATTGTTTCCGACGCCGTTAAAAAAGCGTCCGAAAGGGAAGCGGAGATTCTCGCCAATGCCAACGCCGACGTTTCCCGTATGAAGCAGCAGGCGCAGGAAAGCATAGAGCAGGAAAAACGCCGTGCCTTAAACGAGGTAAAGGATCAGATTTCCCAGGTTGTTGTGTTGGCAGCGTCTAAGGTTTGTGAAAAGGAGATTTCCGAAAAGGACAACTCACAGCTTATCGACAGCTTTTTGGCGGATATAGGAAAAGAGGGCTGATATGACGGGAGCAGTGGAAAAAAACTACTCGGTAGCTCTTTTTGACGCATTAAAAGAAGAAAAAGAGGACTTGGAGCAGGCGAAAAACCAGCTTGACGGCGTAATGGGTATAGTGAAGGACTGCGAAGGCTTTGAAAAGCTTATGGACTCACCCGTAGTTTCCTTGGAGGAAAAATTGGGAGTTATCAAGGAAGCCTTTGAAGGAAAGCTGTCCCGCCCGGTATACAATTTCCTTTGCGTTGTCACCGAAGAAAAAAGGTGGAATTGGTTCGACAAAATCCTCAAGGAATTTTCAAATCTTTGCAACGAAGAATTGGGAATTGCGGAAATAACCGTCACTGCCCCATATCCTTTGACAGAGCAGCAGCGTGAAAAGATAGCAAAGAAAATGTCCGAGATAATCGGAAAGAAAATAAAAATGTCGGAAAAAACCGACAAATCCTTAGTGGGCGGCGTGGTAGTAGATTACGGCGACACCCGAATGGACGGCAGCGTTAAAACAAGACTTGAAAATCTTAAGGAATCTCTCTCAAAAATGATAGGCTGATAATCGGTTTATTTTTGAGAAGCCCGATTTTTAAGATATTTTAAAAGAATTTAAGATATTTTAAGAAAATTTAAGATAATATAAGGCAATTTAAGATATTTCAAAAAATAACGCTATCCCATATCACTTGAAGGGAGGAAGGTCAGAAATGGAATTACGCCCCGAAGAAATAACGGGAATCCTTAAAACAAGAATAAAGGAATTTGACAGTAAAATTTCCCTTACCGATACCGGCACTGTTGTTACCGTAGGCGACGGAATAGTAAATATTCACGGCTTGGAAAACTGTATGCTGAATGAGCTTTTGCAGTTTGAAAACGGCGTTCAGTGTATGGCTTTAAACCTTGAACAAAGCTCGGTAGGCGCAGTTATGTTAGGTCCTGACGACGATATTAAGGAGGGTTCTGCCGTAAAGCGCACAGGAAAGATTATTTCCGTGCCTGTTGGCGATTCGCTTTTGGGCAGAGTTGTAAATCCTTTGGGTCAGCCTATTGACGGCGGCGGTGCAATACTTACCGACGAACGCAGACCTATTGAAAAAATCGCTCCCGGCATCATCACACGTGAGCCTGTAAACGTACCTCTCCAAACAGGTATTAAGGCTATAGACAGTATGATACCCATAGGCAGAGGTCAGCGTGAGCTTATTATTGGCGACAGACAGACGGGAAAAACCACAATAGCAATCGACACTATTATAAATCAAAAGGAAACGGGTGTTATCTGCATTTACGTTGCAATCGGTCAGAAGGCGTCTACCGTTGCAACGGTTGTGGAACAGCTTAAAAACGCAGGCGCAATGGACTACTCCATAGTAGTATCCGCAGCAGCCTCGGAGCTTGCTCCTTTGCAGTACATAGCTCCTTATTCCGGCTGCACAATGGGCGAATACTTTATGGAAAAGGGCAAGGACGTATTGATTATATACGACGATTTGTCAAAGCACGCAGTTGCATACCGCGCACTGTCATTGCTGCTTAAAAGACCGCCCGGACGTGAAGCGTACCCCGGCGACGTATTCTATCTCCATTCCAGACTGCTTGAAAGAGCGGCAAATCTTACGAAGGAATACGGCGGCGGCTCTCTTACCGCACTTCCCATTATCGAAACACAGGCGGGCGACGTTTCCGCATATATCCCCACCAACGTTATCTCCATTACCGACGGTCAGATATTCCTTGAAACAGAGCTTTTCAACAGCGGTATCAGACCTGCCGTAAACCCCGGTATCTCCGTATCCCGTGTAGGCGGCAATGCACAGATCAAGGCAATGAAAAAGGTTTCAGGCTCGTTAAAGCTTGAATATTCGCAGTACCGTGAATTGCAGGCATTCTCCCAATTCGGCTCGGATTTGGACGCCGACACAAAGGCAAGACTTGCAAAGGGCGAAAGAATAGTTGAAGTGCTGAAGCAGCCACAGGGTTCTCCCTTAAGGGTTGAGGATCAGGTGCTTATTATCTATGCGGTTACACACGACTATTTAAAGGAAGTGCCTGTTGAAAAGACAAGCGAATATCAGTCGGATCTTATATCCTATATTCACGATAAGCACAGCGAGATCACCGACGGCATAAAGAACGAAAAGGTAATCTCCCCCGAAAACGAGGAAAAGCTGAAAGCCGCTTTGTCGCAGTTTACAGAGGAATTTGTAAAGAGCCTGTAACTTGAATCGGAAAGGAGTTTTATTATGTGGGTTTTAAGCAGCGACGGAAAAAGCCTTGCAGACGCAGAGTATTTTAAGGTGACAAAAAATTTAGGCGGCGGCAAGGATAAAAAATGGGCATTGGCAGCCTTTAACCGCACTACCGTACAGGCGGATTTGGGCGGTGTTGTATGCGCAGCCTTTTCCGAGGAGGAAAAAGCCGTGGCGGAGCTTGAAAGAGTTGTAGCCTTTTTTGAAGAAAATCCCGGCAAGGTTTACAGATTCAGCGACAGATAAATAAGCGGATATTACTGTTTATCGGCAAATAAGCGAATGTTTTGTTATTTACGAGATACAATAAAGGCAAGAGATTTATTTTGCAGACGGGTTTTTCTTAATTATTTCCAAAAGAGTAGTTTATGAAAAATCGGCAAGAAAGGAAGATATGTATATGAAAAAAGCTGCATTGGCAATCAGCATAGTGGCACTGTCAATATCGGTGCTTAATTTAGCCTTTTCCCTGCTGTGCTTTTTCTGCAAGGAAAATATTTTGCCTAAAAAATACTATTAAAGGTCGGTGATAATTTGGCGTCAGGAAATATGAAGGCGATAAAACGCCGCATAAAGAGCGTTGGCTCAACAATGCAGATCACCAAGGCTATGGAGCTGGTAGCGTCAAGCAAGCTCCGCAAAGCAAAAGAAAAAGCCCAAGCAGGCGGACCTTATTTTGAAAAGCTGTATCAGATGATGACTGAAATCGCCGAGTCCAAAAAGGATTTTGACTCTGTGTTTACCAAAAAAAGAGAGGTAAAAAACAGTCTGTTCATTGTTATTGCAGGCGACAGAGGACTTGCGGGAGGCTTTAACAGCAATATTTTAAAAATGGCGCTTGCAGAGGCGGAACAAGAGGAAAACAAGCCTAAAGTAATCGCAATCGGCAAAAAGTCTATCGAGTTTTTCTCAAAAAGAGGCTTTGAATTGGCGGGACGGTATCCCTTGCTGGCGGAAACTGCAAAAACAGCGGATTGCGGGGATATTGCCACTCTTGCCATTGAAATGTTCAAAAAGGGCGAGGCGGACAGAGTGAAGATATTCTACACCACCTTTGTTTCTCCCTTGGTGCAAAATCCCATTTCTATGGATATTCTGCCAATATACAGAGAGGAAAGCGATGAGGAAAACAACACCCTTATCACCTACGATCCCTCTCCCGAAGCAGTTTTTGACAGAATTGTGCCAAAATTCACAATGAGCCTTATATACTGCGCTCTTAACGATTCTTATGCGTCGGAGCAGTCCGCAAGAAGAAACGCAATGGAAAGCGCAACCGACAATGCGGAAAAGATGACCGAGGAATTAAGCCTTAAATACAACCGTGCAAGACAGGAAAAAATTACCAACGAGATTAACGAGATTGTATCGGGCGCAAACGCATTACAGTAATTTTTATTTCAGATATTATTTCTTTTGCAAATCAGACGATTTATTAACAAAAAGAAAGGCATTACGGATATGTCAGAAAACAAACAAAATATCGGCACTGTGGTACAGGTTATCGGCGCAGTGTTGGACATTAAGTTCCCTCAAGGCAGCCTACCCGCATTGCTGAACGCTATTGAAATTGAGGTGGACGGCAAAAGGTTAGTGGTAGAGGTTGCACAGCATATCGGCGACGATTTGGTGCGCTGTATTGCAATGGGAAGCACTGACGGCTTGGTAAGAGGAGCTAAGGCGGTAGATACGGGAAAATCCATAACCGTACCCGTCGGCAAGGAAACCTTGGGACGTATCTTTAACCTTTTGGGCGAGGCGGTGGACAACAAGCCCACTCCCCAAACGGCTGAGCGTTGGGAAATCCACCGCAAGCCGCCTCAGTATGAGGAATTGGCAGCCTCCACCGAGGTGTTGGAAACGGGAATCAAGGTAGTCGACCTTATCGCACCCTACTTAAAGGGCGGAAAAATCGGCTTGTTTGGCGGCGCAGGCGTTGGCAAAACCGTACTTATTATGGAGCTTATCAACAACGTTGCAAAGCAGCACGGCGGCTTGTCCGTATTTACGGGCGTTGGAGAGCGTACCCGTGAGGGTAACGACCTATACCGTGAAATGAACGAGTCGGGAGTTATCAACAAAACGGCTCTTGTATACGGACAGATGAACGA
>CAZRRT010000065.1:11890-13066 GCA_964602605.1 uncultured Ruminiclostridium sp. | reverse complement strand
TACAGCGAAGGCGGCAAGAGAAAAGAAGTTGAAATGCCCGCCTCGGAAAACCGTCTTAAAGGACTTCGCGCCGCTATGGCAGAGGCTATTGCGGAAACCGACGAGGACCTTATGATGAGATATTTTGAAAACGAGGGCGAGGATTTTACCTTTGACGAAATCGTAAAGGGTATTCACGACGGTATAGATCAGGGTGTGATTACTCCCGTGGTATGCTGCTCGGGAGATACCTTGGCTTCCGTTGATATGCTACTTGACGCTATCGTAACAATGCTGCCCTCCGCAGAGGAACGTCCCGGAGAGCCTAAAAAGGAAAGCTATGTCAAGTACGATGAAAACAAGCCTTTCTCCGCATTTGTATTTAAGACAGTCGCAGATCCCTTTGTGGGAAAGATGAGCTTTGTAAAGATTGTGGAGGGTAAGCTTAACGTAAATACCGCCATTGTCAACGCAACTACCGGCGAAACCGAAAAACCGGGCAAGATTCTTGCACTTAAAGGCAAAAAGCAGGAGGAGCTGTCCGAGGCTTACGCAGGTGACATTGTGGTTGTTACCAAGCTTAACGCCAACACCAACGACACACTTTGCGATCCGTCGAATGTGGATAAATATGTACCCATTATTTTCCCGCAGCCCTGCTTCTTCAAGGGAATCGCCGCTGTCAACAAAGCGGACGAGGGCAAGCTGGGAACTGCTTTAAGACGTTTAATGGAAGAAGATCTGACTCTCTCCTACACTCACAATCACGAAACCCACCAGCGCATGATCGGCGGTATGGGCGAGCAGCATATAGAAGTATCGGTTCAAAAGCTGAAAAACAAATTCGGCGTTGACGTTGAGCTGTCCAAGCCTATTATTGCTTACCGTGAAACAATCCGCAAGAAGGTAAGCGTTGAAGGCAAGCATAAGAAGCAGTCAGGCGGTCACGGTCAGTACGGACACGTTAAAATGGAATTTGAGCCGGGCGACACCGAGGAATTGGTATTTGAAGAGAGAGTTGTAGGCGGAAGCGTTCCCAAGAACTACTTCCCCGCCGTAGAAAAAGGATTGCAGGAAAGTATTGCCCACGGCGTATTGGCAGGCTATCCCGTAGTACGCTTAAAGGCTACCTTGTTTGACGGCTCTTATCACCCTGTAGACAGCTCGGAGCAGGCGTTCAAAATGGCGGCTCACCTT
>CAZRRT010000065.1:0-11880 GCA_964602605.1 uncultured Ruminiclostridium sp. | reverse complement strand
TACAAGGCGGGACTTCAGCAGGCTGCACCTTGTTTGTTAGAGCCTATTATGAGCCTTACGATTTTAGTACCCGACGACAACACAGGCGATGTAATGGGCGTTATCAACAAGCGCAGAGGCTCGGTTTTGGGAATGAATCCCGCCGCACAGGGAATTACCCAAATAGACGCAGAGCTGCCAATGGCTGAAACAGGCGATTTTGCAACCGTTATCCGCCAAATGACAAGAGGTATGGGCGGTTTCACAATGGAATTTGCCAGATACGAGCAGCTGCCCTCCAACTTAGAGGCGGAGGTTATCGCCAACGCTCCCAAATACGGAGAGTATGAAGGCTGATTTGCGGTAATCCTTTGAGCAATTACAGTTTATTATTAAGTAAATATTTATTTACAAGAATTTAATCAAGCTGTAGATTTTATTTTTATAATAGTGTAATATGCTCCTGATTTCACGGGAGCGTATTACTTTTTTATTTAAAAAATTTTTGAACACTTTTTAACACTATAATAAGATAAAAGCTGCATTTTATGCACAAATCGCACTAAATGCAGCTTTTGTTTTTATAAAGCTGAATCTGCAAGCCTTAGTATCACAGCTCGCCGAATTCGTACAGACAAACATCTTCTAAATTCGGCTCTGTATTTTTTGCGTTATCAAAAGGCTTTTCATCGGAAACTATCCTTACAATACATTCCTCCTGCCGAGAAATAACATTTGAAACCTTGAATTTGTTCATAACGGAAATTACTTCATCGGAAGGCACTTTGCACTCCCATACCTTATCGGTTATTTTGGAAATAATATCCTTTTCCCTTCCGTAATCTATTATCTTTCCGCCGCTTAACAAAATTATTTCATTTGCAATATAGGAAATATCGGAAACAATATGGGTGGCTAAAATAACTATTTTATTGCTGCCCAAGGAAGAAATGATGTTGCGGAAGCGAACACGCTCCTTTGGATCAAGCCCTGCCGTGGGTTCGTCAAAAATCAGAATGTCGGGTTCGCCTATAAGCGCCTGTCCTATTCCCAGCCGCTGCTTCATACCGCCCGAAAATGCACCGATATGCTTTTTTCCCGCGTCCGACAGATTTACCAGCTCCAATATATCGCCGCAGTATTTATTTATATCCTTCGGCTTGTAATCCTTTAAAGCGCAGATATATTTTAAAAATTCCACAGCGGTATAGCCTTTATAGCTGCTCTGATATTGGGGAAGATAGCCCAATTGCTTGTTAAGATTAACGGGGCGGCCGCTGTTATCAATGTAAACGACGCTTCCGCAGTCAGCTTTAACAAGTCCCGCAATAATTCCGATAAGCGTTGATTTTCCCGCACCGTTAGGACCTAACAGACCGTATACTCCGGGGTAAAAATCCAATGAAAAATTTATAAGCGCCTGCTTCTTTCCATAGGTCTTTGTGACATTTTCTATTTTAAGCTCCATATTCTCTCCTGTCAATTTGGAATATCGATAAACAGATCCTCGTTTTCCATAGTTATCATATCCGACTTTCTTACCCACGCCTGCTTTGTTTCGGCAATAATTCCAAAGCCGTGCTGAAGTCCGCTGTATATTTCAATGGGTTGGTCACTCAAATAATAAACGGAATTTTCGTCGGAAAAAACTGTAATTCCTTTAGAATAAGATAGACTTACAGCTGTTTTGTCCGACAGCTTTTCCGCTTCTCCCGTTTCAATGTCCATAATAAAGATTCCTTTTTCCGAGGAATACAGCAGCTTTTCACCGTCAGTGTACAGTGTTTTAACAAAATCGCCGCATACCGAGTGTTTTTCTTCGGTCAATGTGTCATAGCACAACAGCTCATAGCCGCTGCCGATATAAAAAATTCTTCTGCCGTCAAACGCAAATTTGCTGTAACAAACCTCTTCGTTAAGCACAATGTCAAAGCTGCCGCCGTTAAGCTTGTAAACGCTGTGTCCCGCACAAAAAAACCAATCGATTCCGTTGGTAAAAGCGACCGACGCCATTATGCCCTTATTATCAACAAAACCAAATCCCAAGCCCAAGCCTAAAATCGAACCCTTATCGTCGGTGGTGGAGTGAATTGTATCGCACTTAAAGCTTTCGCAGTCAATCCTTTTAAGTTGATCCCAATGCTCTTTCTCTTCAATATAGTAAAGGCGGTCTTTATCCGCATATAAGCCCGATAAAGACATTTTTTCCGCAAAGGGATTGGAAGGCAGATTAAATTTTTCTCCGTTTGATTTATTTATAGCATAAATGCCGTCTTCCTGTAAAATAAAAGCATATTTTTCATTTTGAGTAAAATAGCCATGCTCGCTGTAATTTATGCAGCTTCCTTTTGGCGCAGCTTTTGCCGAGCAGCCTGATATTGACAATACAATAACCGAAAGAGAAAGCGTTAAGCTGAGAAGCTTCTTCCCTTTTTTGCGGGAAGCCTTGGGACAGTAGTATTTATATGCAGAAAACACAACAGCCGCTATAAAAGCAGCGGTAATAATAACAACCGCATATAAAACCTCAGCGGGAACCGGCTTTACAATTTCATAAGGATAAGTGTTGGTTTGATATTCTCCTCGGAAATAATCTACCGCTCTCACAAGCCCGGTGGGAATATAATATGCGGGAACTGCGGGAATAAAAGCGAATTGCTGCAGCACGCACAGCGCAAAGGGAATAAAAACCGTCAGCAGCGCTTTTTTTAGGGTTATTGCAAGTATAACGGCAAGTGCGGAGATAAAGAAATATCCTAACAGCTTTAAAAGGTTTATTGCAAAAAAGCCTTCCAAAATCGTCATCTCAAAGGGACATCCGTCAAAATACTCTATGCTTTGAAATGGATAAAACAATTCATTAAAGCTGCCTGTAATATTCAGCATAGCAAACTCCGCCGCCAAACGGAACAAAAATCCCGAAACAATTAACACGCATATTGAAAACAGCTTTGCGAAAAGAGTTTTTCCTCTTCCGTTTTCGGAAATTCTCAAGAATGTTATCATATTGGAGCTTTCTTCGCCCAAAAACAGTATGGACGCCGAGAAAACAATAAGCAACAGGAAGGGAAAATCGGAAAAGTCCACTGTCATTCCGTCATAATTTCCGCTAATAATGTATCTGTTATCGGGGTTTTCAAGAGCGTGGGAATATCTTGTAAAAAGCAGACTAAAAGGCTCTTGCTTTGCCATTGCGGGGCGTATTTTTTCATAATCGGCTAAGTATTCTTCTCTGCCTGCATATTTTCCGTTTCTCAGCTTAGCGTCAATCACTCCGTTTTCGTTTCTGGCGTCAATAATCACAAGCTGCTCCGCTTCGATCTCTGCCTTCTTTTCCCGGCTGAATTTTCCCGCAAAATGCTCCATATATGTATAATACTGCGCTTCGGCTTGGGAATCGGAAAAGGTATTTTTATGATAACTGCTTACTGCTGTAATTGCTTGAATAATAAATACCGCAATTAACAAAAAAGCCCTTTTTGCTTAATAAACAGTTTTTTCATCTCATAACCAATCACCTTTTCACCTCCTTTTCGCCTTTTCAGCCATAATAAGAATTAAGCTCAAAAAAACGCTTTCCAAGGCAAGAACGATAAGCAGCATAATCGGCTGCAAAACAGGAAATCCAAAACAATTATATGCTTTAAATTCCACAAGGAAGTTATCAGGCGTAAGCGCACTGACGGGATTGAAAATGTTCTTTTGAAATCCTCCCAATACCACCAATACCATACAAAGCAAAAAGCCTCCTACAGTGGCAATAACGGTATTGGGCGAAAGCTCCGATATAAGATACACCGCCGCAGACATTGCAAGCAGGGACAAAAAACGCTGAAGCGTCCATAACAGTATCCCCTGCAATATAGTGATATTTAACGGAGTGTATTTAAATTTCTGCACCGAATAAAGGGGCAGGTTTATTCCGTCAAAGCCGTCGAAAATATTATAAAACAATAAATCCGCACAGGTGAACCAAAGGGTTAATAAGGCGCAGAAAATCATTGCAGACAGCATTTTTGAAGCAACTGTTCTTTTTGCCTTTCCGTATGCTCCGATAATGGTTTTCATACCGCTTTCCTTTTCGGTGGAAAAGCCTCCCGAAAGCCCCAATACCAACATTATCAAGCAAGCGAGAGATGAAAAATCATGTGAGAAAAAACGTTTTGCCCATTGATTTCCTCTCAGCTCCGAAACCTGTCTGCCGCTGTAAATTCTGTATATCAAGGCGTTTTCTCTTTTTTCGTAGCTTCTTCCGATTTTGTCGTAAAGCTGATAGTTTTCATACGCCTTAAGGGCAACATTATTGGAGATGTTGGGATAGGTGATAACGTACTCGATTTGGGGCTTAACCGTATAATTTAACAGTCCGTCCTCTCTTGCGGCGTTTTCTGTGAAAAAGTCGTCCGAAACAATGTCGGTTCTTCCCATTGTCATAGCCCCTGACACATTATCCGCTTTTTTCCCAAAATCCCGAAGCTTTGCATTGTCGGGAGGTCCGCCGTATACCTCAAAAACCTTATTGTAATTGTAATACATACTGCGGATATAGCTGTCAAAAGGAAAAGCTCTTATAAAATCAAGAACGGTGACAACCGCCAATACAATGAATACAAAGCCCTTTAACCAGCCTTTCCTCATTTCGTAAAAGATAATTTTCATAATTCAGCCTCATTCCCAATCCTCCGCCAAAAGGACATAGGTCATACGAAAATTTTCGTAAATAGTTCTTTCTCCTTGAGGCAGCGGGGTAAAAATAAGATAAACTATATCCATATCCTTAAGTCCCGACAATTCCACTTCTGTACGAGATATTTTTCCGCCCTCCACCTGTACGTCCAAAAAGTCCTTATCTCCGTTGATTTTCACCTGTTTATTATTTACGTAAAAAGTAACCCTGCACAGATAATTTACCGGCTGGTTTGAGCCTACAACAACATTTAATGGGGCTTTGTCGGTGTTTTTCAGCATAATGTTTCCGTCATGCTTGTGATTTTCCTCACATTCGATAAAAACTTTCTTTCCCTCAGGCTCTTCTATTGTCATATAGGTAACAGGATTAGCTCCCGGCGACATCGAAATGCCATATTTATTTTGCAGAGAATCGGTAAGCAGCTCCGGTTCCGATCCTGCCAGCCTTCCTTTTTCCTCCCTGCAAAGGGATTCGTGACCTCTTATATCAATTTCACCGATTCCCACAGGAGAAGCCTGAACCAACCACCAGCTTGCCATCCAGCGGGTTTCATAAGGACGCTTATCGGGATTGATAATAAATCCCAAAAATATATAATGCTTAGTTAAGCCGCTGTCAAAAACAGGCTTGATGTATATTTCGTGCGTTGTTTCCGTATTAGGCGATTCTTGGCGGTCTTCGTAAATCATTTTGATTCTGCACTCCGAATATCCAAAGCTTTCTCCGTCCATAGAAGTTTGAACCAAGTTTCCGTCGGTTAAAACAACGGGGCAAAAAATCGTATCGTCTTTCCCTTTTCCGCTTAAATGAAAAGGAAGCTTTAAGGTCTGTTCGTCAACCCATTCTGATTGCTCTTCAAAAAAATTTGTGGAAAGCTGTCTTACAGCGTCTGCTGCATCCTCCAATTCTTTTTTATTTTTTTCAGCCGCTATCTCCTCGGGACTTTTTGTTTTCTGGGGAACAGTAACGGAAATCTCGGATTGCCGGGTAGAATTATCCGGTTCTGTATTATCAAAAGGATTTGCGACCTCCGATTGAGAAACAGGGGGCGGGATTATTTCGTTGGAGCTTTGGCAGGAGCATAAAGCAAAGCATACTAACATAAATGCAGCTATGGATTTTACGGATTTTTTCATAGCAAATTCTCCCTATTTATTGGAAATATATTAAAAATATATAACAAATCACTGAAAAGAAATCCCCGCCGAATCCGAGGATTTCTTTTCAAATACGTCGATTTGTTCTGTGTATTCTGCATTATTAAAGATCTGAGCTTGTGATTTCGGTATGTACATAATTGATTCTTTAACCTGTTTGTCCTCCTAAATTTTTGTTAAATTTTATATAATAATTTTACAATAGGATTTACTTTTTGTCAATAAAAATGACGTATAATTTTTCCGCTTTTTTCCAAATAATAATTCCCAAAATGATTTCCTCTGGGGAATTACTTTGGGAATTTGCATTGATTTGCGTTGATTTGAGATAATATAAAATTATCATCCTGTCGAAAAAGTCAAAAGTGAAAAACCACGGAGGGAAAAGAGGCTTGGAGAAAAACCGTCAGGGTTTTTCTCCAAATTGCGATAATAGCCTTAAAATCGAGGCAGAGCAAGGCTATAACCGATTTTTGTTTTTTTAGGCAAGCCGCCAAAAACGGCGTCAGCTTGACGGAAAAACGACCAAAGGGAGGTTTTTCGACAAGCTGATAATATAAAATTATAAATCTTTATTTGCGGGATTGTTCAAAAGCTTGCCGTCCTCTGTAAATCTTGAACCGTGACAGCAGCAGTCCCAGCTATGCTCCATATTATTCCATTTTAATCGGCAGCCCATATGCGAACAACGCTTTTTTCCAAAGGACAGCAGATTTGCCGCCGACTCGCCTATATTTTTCCATAATTGGGGAGTTAACATATTTCTTGAAGGGTTAAAAACCTCTTCGTATCTGTTTCCCGTTCTTAAAACAAGGTCGGTTAATATTTTTGCGGCTGCCATAGAGCTTGTCATTCCCCATTTGTTAAAGCCCGCTGCGGTATAAAGATTATCCGTTGTTTTGGAATATTTTCCAATATAGGGGACTTTGTCAAGGCTCATACAGTCCTGCGCCGCCCATTGATATTTTTCTTGGGATTGAGGGTAATGCTTTTTGGCAAAGCTTCTCAGCTCTTCCCAGCCGCCGCATTTTTTACCCGTTCTTTGTCCCCCTCCTCCAAGCAGCAGCAAGCCGCCGTAATTTCTGAAGGAAAGTCCGTTTTCCTCGCCGTCCGCATACATTCCGTCAACATCTTGGGCGTTTTCCAATGCTATTACGTAGCTTCTGCTTTGATACATTTTCATATAATACAGACCTGTTTTATTCAGAATGGGAAAGTGAGCGGCAACAATTATTTTTCTTGCATACACGGTACCGTTATCGGTAATAACCTTGTTTTGATCTATTTCACGCACAAAGGTTTTTTCATATATGTTAAGATTTTGCGCTATTTGCGAAAAGAATTTTATAGGGTTAAACTGAGCCTGATTGGGAAATCTTACCGCACCTGCCGTTTCAAAGGGCAAGGGAAGGTTTTCGGCAACTACTGCGGGAAATCCCAATCTGTGTACTGCCTCCGCTTCCTGCTCCAAAGCTTGTCTGTTGTTTTTTAAATACACATATGAATCTTTTTCTTCAAAATCGCAGGGATAAAGCTTGGAAAGCTCTCTGTATGTTTCCAAAGCGTTTCTGTTTGCTTCAAAGTAAAGTCTTGCCTTTTCATAGCCGAAATTTTTTATCAGTCGGCGGTAAATAAGTCCGTGCTGGGAGGTGATTTTTGCGGTAGTGCCGCCTGTAACTCCCGACAAAATACGGTTGCCCTCCAACACAATGTTATCCACGTTCTTTTTGGTTAAAAAGTAACTGCAAAGAATACCCGCAGCCCCTCCGCCGATTATCAGCACATCTGTTTTTGCGTCGCCGTGCAGCTCTTTGAATTTCGGTATTTCCGCAGTATCACTCCACAGCCTTTTTTGAAATGAATCCATATATTCTCCTATGATAAAAACATTCTTTTAGGGTATTTTTTCCCAATTTATCCAAAATATCCGTTTTTAAAGCTTAAAAATCATTTTGGATATTTCTGCGTTTAGTTTTCATTTATGATAGAGATTTTTACAATAAGCCGTTTATTTAAACATATTACCCCATATTTTGCAAAGGCGGTTTTCATATTATTTTTTGATTTACATATATTTTTGTAAAGGACAAATCAGAAGCTGACAGGAAAGGAGCTATTCAAAATGAGAAAAAGAGAAGGATTAAAATTTACGGCGGCTGCGGCGGCGGTTGCTTTAATACCCTTTGGAGTAAGCAGGATAATGAGCAATCCTCCCGACGTAAGCAAAATAATGGCGGCGGCTGTAACCTTTACCGCAAATTCAGCCTTTTCAACAGAGATCTCCCAATTCGGAAACGGCAATGTTATTCTTTACAAGCCAAATCCTCCGCAAACAGAATCGGAAAATAACGTCGGTCAGACCAAAGATAATTCAAGCACCGAACCCAACAACAACAGCGACAATAATATAAATTCCGATAATGATAATACTCAGCCGCCTGCTTCAAGCTATTCTTCTCCAAAAGAACCCAAGATTACAGAAGCTGTACCGAAAATAACTCAACCATTGCCCGAAATTACCCAGCCGTTATCCCAAAATACTGAGGAAAGCAATGAAAAATCCTACATTATAACCCAAAATATCTGTGACGACGATGAAAATCTTTTCGCATATTCGGGCAAGGATTTAAAGGTAATAAAAACCACATATAAGGCAAACGGCGGAGCGAATTTTATTCCTCTCGATATGGGCGGCTATGTGCGAAACTGCACCCAGCTTGACAACGACTATGTCAGGTCGGAAACCGAGATTCCTGCGGAAATAAAGCTGAAAGCGTATTCGGATCAGCCCCAAGTGCTGATAATACACACTCACACCTGTGAAAGCTATTTGGTGGGAGAGGGAGATTATCAGGATCAAACCTATACCTGCCGCACCACCGATTCCTCCCAAAGCGTAGTTGCAGTGGGGCAAAGGATGTCCGAGAAGTTGGCGGAAAAGGGCATTTGCGTAATACACGACGGCACAATGCACGACAACCCCGCCTTTAACGGCGCATACGCAAGGGCGGAGGAAACAATAAAGGCAATCCTTGAAAAATACCCCTCCATAAAAGTGGTTTTGGACGTTCACCGTGACGGAATAGTGGAAAGCGACGGCACTCCCGTTGCTGCGGTAAACAAGATAAACGGAAAAGAGGCGGCGCAGGTTATGATTATCTCGGCAGCCTCGGACGGCTATTACTATGTTCCAAATTATTTGCAGAATTTTCATTTTGCCTGCCTGCTTCAGCAGCATATGGAAAGCGCAAATCCGGGAATTACACGCCCCGTTTTATTCCAATACTGCAATTATAATCAGCATTTGACCACCGGCTCATTGCTGCTTGAAATAGGCTCTCAGGGGAATACGCTTGAACAAGCCCTGTATACGGGAGAGCTGATAGGAGAGAGTATAGGGGACGCTTTACTTTCCCTTTGCTGATTGACAAAATCTAATTTAAATATTATAATATAGGCGGTAATATCGTAATGTGAAAATTGCGTATTGCCGCCATTATTATTTACGGAGAGAATTAAAATGCAGCTTACCGATTTAGGAGTGATAAAAGATTTATTTAACCGCCACGGATTTTCCTTTACAAAATCGTTGGGGCAAAACTTTATTATTAACCCCTCAGTATGTCCCAAGATAGCGGAATCGGGCGGCTGCGGCAAGGATATATGCTCTCTTGAAATCGGTACGGGAATCGGCGTGCTTACAAAAGAATTGGCGATAAGGAGCAAAAAAACCGTTGCAATAGAGATAGACACAGGACTTAAACCTATTTTAGAGGAAACCTTATCGGAATTTTCCAATATAGAAATTATTTTTGACGATTTTATGAAGGTGGATTTACAAAAGCTCTTTAAGGAAAAATTTGAAGATCAAGAGGTAGTTGTCTGCGCCAATCTGCCCTACTACATCACCTCTCCCGTTATAATGCGTATTTTGGAGGAAGGACTGCCTGTCAAAGCATTGACGGTTATGGTGCAAAAGGAAGCCGCCGACCGAATATGCGCAAGGGTGGGAAGCCGTGAAAGCGGTGCGCTGACTGTTGCGGTTAATTATTACAGCAATACCAAAAAGCTGTTTAACGTCGGCAGGGGCAGCTTCTCCCCCTCGCCAAACGTGGATTCATCTGTGATAAGGCTTGATATTGCAAAAGAAAAAAAATACAATGTTAAGGACGAAAAGCTGTTTTTTAAAATTGTCAAATCCGCATTTTCCCAAAGAAGAAAGCAGATGATAAATCCGCTGTCCAATGATTTGAAAATAGACAAAAGCATACTTTCGGATACAATGAAAAATGCGGGGATAAAGCCCTCCGCAAGGGCAGAGGAGCTTTCTATGGAGGATTTTGCAAGACTTTGCGGAGAAATTGGGAAAATAAACAAATGTGAGTATCAATAATTTCAGTCAATGCCTTGCTTTGATTTGGACTGATATAAATGGGCAATACAATAAACATTTCAATAAAAAAGGAGAAAGCTTATGAAAATCCTCGTAACAGGGGGAACGGTTTTTGTCAGCAGATATATTGCGCAATACTATGTCAACCGAGGATATGAGGTGTATGTTCTTAACAGGAACACAAGAGAACAGGTAATTGGCGCAAAGCTTATTCAAGCCGACCGACATAAGCTTGGCAGCATTTTACATAAATTTGATTTTGATGTGATAATAGATACCGCATATACTGCCGAAGATGTTGAATTTTTATTGAACGGGCTGACAAGCTATGGGGAATACATTCTAATCAGTTCAAGCGCAGTATATCCCGAATACGGTATTCAGCCCTTCAAGGAATCCGAAAAAGTCGGTGTTAATAAATATTGGGGGAAATACGGAACAGATAAAATAAGTGCGGAAAATGCTTTATTAAGTCGAAACCCAAACGCTTATATTCTTCGTCCGCCTTATTTATACGGACAGATGAACAATTTGTACAGAGAAGCCTTTGTATTTGACTGTGCGCTGCAAAACAGATGCTTTTATCTTCCTAAGGACGGAAAGATGAAGCTGCAGTTTTTTCATATTGACGATTTGTGCGGATTTATTGATGTGCTTTTAGATAATAAGCCGAAACAGCATATTTTTAATGTTGGAAATTCCAATGCGGTATCCGTTCGCCAATGGGTTGAAATGTGTTACAAAGCAGCAGGCAAAACGGCGGTATTTAACAATATTTACAGCGAAACGGATCAAAGAAAATATTTTTGCTTCTATGATTATGAGTATTATCTCGATGTGTCAAAGCAGCATATGCTTATGCCAAAAGAAAAAGACATAAATCGGGGCTTGGAAGAATCGTTTATGTGGTACAAGGCTAACTCGGATAAGGTTAATAAAAAGCCGTATCTTGATTATATTGATGCAGAATTTATGAATTTGTGAAGAATATGTGAGTGTGGAAATGATGTAGGCTTGCGCTTCAGCGGGCAAAGCGGGATTATGATAAAATCCTTAAAATAATTTACGTAAAGCTTATGCTGAGAAATGCTTTGCTTGGAATTGTAAAGTTATTGCCTTGCATTTTCTAAGGGAGATTGTTGAACAATCAGCTCTTCTTGATAAGAGATATTTACGGAGATAAGAAAAATGAAGAAGATAATGGTGATCGGCTGTCCCGGAAGCGGCAAAAGCACATTTTCAAAAGCGTTACATAATATAACGGATATTCCGCTTTTTCATTTGGATATGATGAATTGGAATTCCGATAAGACAACTGTAGAAAAATCTGTTTTTCGTGAACGTCTGTCAATTATTATTCAAAAAGGCGAATGGATAATTGACGGAAATTACGCTTCTACGATAGAGTTAAGATTAAAGGCTGCCGATACGGTTATTTTTTTGGATTACCCCACAGATACTTGTCTTAGCGGCGTCAGAGAACGAATAGGCAAAGTGCGGACTGATATGCCGTGGATAGAAAATGAAGAAGATGCAAATTTCATTGAATTCATAAAAAGCTTTAATTTTCAAAGCAGACCTAAGATAATAGATTTGTTGGAAAAATATAACTATAAAGATATTTATATTTTTAAAAACCGAGAGGAAGCAGACGAATTTCT
>CAZRRT010000064.1:0-13145 GCA_964602605.1 uncultured Ruminiclostridium sp. | reverse complement strand
TGATGGAGCCTTGGGACGGTCCTGCCTCCATACTGTTCAGCGACGGCGACATAATGGGAGCTGTGCTTGACAGAAACGGTCTGCGTCCCTCCCGCTACTACATAACAAAGGACGGAAATCTTATTCTTTCGTCGGAGGTGGGCGCACTTGAAATAGATCCCGCTCAAATCGTTGTTAAGGAAAGACTGCGCCCCGGAAAAATGCTGTTGGTGGATACTGTTCAGGGCAGAGTTATCGACGATGACGAGCTGAAGGAAAGCTATGCCGCAAGACAGCCCTACGGTGAGTGGCTTGACAGCAACCTTGTAAAGCTTAAGGATTTAAAGATACCCAATATAAAGGTTGAGGATCATAAGTACAGCGACAGAAAGCGGCTTATGAAAGCCTTCGGCTATACCTATGAGGACGTGATGACAAGCATTCTGCCTATGGCAAAGACAGGTACAGAGAGTATTTCCGCTATGGGTACGGACAGTCCCTTAGCCGCTCTTTCCTCACAGCCCCAGCCTTTGTTCAACTACTTTAAGCAGCTTTTCGCACAGGTTACAAATCCGCCTATCGACGCAATCAGAGAGGAAATTGTTACCTCCACCACCGTTTATATCGGCGAGGACGGAAACATTTTGGAGGAGCGTCCCGAAAACTGCAAGGTAATGAAGATACATAATCCCATACTTACCAACACCGATATGCTTAAAATCAAGAATATGCAGGTGGAGGGCTTTAAGGTTGCGGTTATCCCCATACTTTACTATAAAAACACCTCTCTTAAAAAAGCCCTTAACCGCCTTAACTTAGAGGCGGACAGAGCCCACAGCGACGGGGCTAATATACTTATTCTCTCCGACAGAGGAGTGGACGAAAACCACGTTGCAATTCCCTCCCTGCTGGCAGTTTCGGCTTTGCATCAGCACTTGGTAGTCACCAAAAAGAGAACCTCCTTGGCAGTAATTCTTGAAACGGGCGAACCCAGAGAAGTGCATCATTTTGCAACTCTTTTGGGCTACGGCGCAAGTGCGGTAAACCCGTATTTGGCGCAGGAAGCCATAGAAAGCCTTATTGAAAGAAATCTGCTTGACAAGGACTATTATGCCGCAGTGGACGATTATGACAACGCAATTCTCCACGGAATTGTAAAGATAGCAAGCAAAATGGGAATAAGCACCATTCAGTCCTATCAAGGCTCTCAGATATTTGAAGCTATTGGAATAAACAGTGAAGTTATCGACGCTTATTTCACAGGCACTGTAAGCAGAGTGGAGGGAATTACCCTTAAAGAAATAGAGAAAAATGCAGACAGGCTTCACACAATGGCGTTTGATCCCTTGGGACTTGGCACAGACGACGCACTTGACAGCAGAGGCAGCCATAAATTCAGAAGCGGCGCAGAGGAGCATTTGTACAATCCTCAGACAATACATCTTTTGCAGCAGGCGGCAAGAACGGGAGATTACAGTCTTTACAAGCAGTATTCCCATATGATAAACGAGGAAATGGCGCCCGTAAATCTCAGGGGGCTTATGGACTTTAAATATGCGGAAAATCCCGTTGACATAAGCGAGGTTGAGCCTGTGGAAAGCATTGTAAGACGTTTTAAAACAGGCGCAATGAGCTACGGCTCTATATCTCAGGAAGCGCATGAAACATTGGCGATAGCTATGAACACCATTCACGGCAAATCAAATTCGGGCGAGGGCGGCGAAAGTCCCGAAAGACTGAAAAGCAAGGGTACAAGCCGCGACTGTTGCTCTGCAATAAAACAGGTGGCTTCGGGACGTTTCGGAGTAACCTCAGAATACCTTAACAGCGCAGACGAAATTCAGATAAAAATGGCGCAGGGAGCAAAACCGGGCGAGGGCGGACATCTTCCCGGAAAGAAGGTTTATCCTTGGGTGGCGAAAACCCGTCACTCCACTCCGGGTGTAGGTCTTATCTCTCCTCCCCCTCACCACGACATTTACTCTATTGAGGACTTGGCGCAGCTGATATACGATCTTAAAAATGCCAACAGAAAGGCGAGAATAAGCGTAAAGCTTGTTTCGGAGTGCGGCGTCGGAACGGTTGCGGCAGGCGTTGCAAAAGCGGGAGCGGCGGTTATCTTAATCAGCGGCTTTGACGGCGGCACGGGAGCTGCTCCGAGAAACTCCATTTACAACGCAGGTCTGCCTTGGGAGCTTGGACTTACGGAAGCGCACCAAACTCTTATTATGAACGGTCTTAGAGATAAGGTTGTAATAGAAACGGACGGCAAGCTGATGACGGGGCGTGACGTTTTGGTGGCGGCAATGCTTGGAGCGGAGGAATTCGGCTTTGCAACCGCACCTTTGGTAACAATAGGCTGCGCTATGATGAGAGTGTGCAATTTGGACACCTGTCCTTTCGGTGTTGCAACTCAAAATCCCGAGCTTAGAAAGCGTTTCTGCGGCAAGCCCGAATATGTAATTAACTTTATGCGGTTTGTGGCGGAAGAGTTAAGAGAATATATGGCAAAATTAGGGGTAAGAACGGTAGACGAATTGGTGGGTCGTGTGGATTTGCTGAAAATAAAGGACAATGCGAACATTCACGCAAAGGAAATAGATTTATCCCGTATTATAAGCCCCTCTCCCCAATTTGTTTCAAAGCAGGTTAAATATCACCAGAAGAATTTATACGACTTTAGGCTTGCTGAAACGGTGGACGAGAAAATTCTCCTTAAAGAATTTCTGCCGTATATCGACAGCGGCAAGCCCAAAACCCTTGAAATCAAGATAAAGAACACCGACAGAACCTTAGGCGCAATTTTGGGAAGCGTTATAACCGAAAAGTGCAGGGAAAAGCCCCGGGACGATTTCTACAAGGTTATCTGTCACGGCGCAGGCGGTCAAAGCTTCGGCGCATTTATTCCAAAGGGACTTACCTTAGAGCTTATCGGCGACAGCAACGACTACTTCGGCAAGGGACTTTCAGGCGGCAAGCTGATAGTATATCCTCCCAAGGAATCCACCTTTAAGGCGGAGGAAAATATTATAATCGGCAACGTGGCACTGTACGGCGCAACCTCGGGAAAAGCCTTTATAAACGGCGTTGCAGGTGAACGCTTCTGCGTGAGAAACAGCGGTGCTGTGGCAGTTGTAGAGGGTGTGGGAGATCACGGCTGCGAATATATGACAGGCGGCAGAGTGGTTGTATTGGGAAAGACAGGCAAAAACTTTGCGGCAGGCATGAGCGGCGGTATCGCTTACGTTTTGGACGAAAACAGAGATTTGTACTTAAAGCTGAACAAGGAAATGGTAAGCAGCGGAGAGGTTAAGGAAAAGTACGAGATCTTGGAGCTTAAGGAGCTGATAGAACAGCATTATGAAGCAACAGGCTCACCTCGTGCAAAGCAGATTTTAGATAATTTTGAAGAATATCTGCCAAAATTCAAGAGAATAATTCCTCACGATTACAAAAAGATTACCACCGCAATACTCAGCTTTGAGGAAAAAGGTATGACAGAGGAACAGGCTCAGATTGAAGCCTTTTACAGCGTTGTAAATTCTTAACCGTATTTTTTGTTGAGATAAAAACAGCAAAACGCATAACGGATTTTTTCAATAATTGCAGAAAGAGTATTCACCCTAAAATAAAAAAACCGAAAGGAAACGATAATGGGTAAGCCAACAGGATTTTTAGAATTTCAAAGAGAGGAGGCGGAAGCAGTTCCCGCAAAGGAGCGCATTAAAAACTACAATGAATTCCACATTCCCCTTTCAAGAGAAATGCAGCAAAAACAAGGTGCAAGGTGTATGGCGTGCGGAGTTCCTTTCTGTCAGTCGGGAATGGTGATAGGCGGAATGGTAAGCGGCTGTCCCTTAAACAACCTTATTCCCGAATGGAACGACCTAATCTATACGGGAAATTGGGAGCAAGCCTACAACCGCCTTCGCAAAACCAACAACTTCCCCGAATTTACAGGACGTGTCTGCCCCGCATTATGCGAAGCGGCGTGTACCTGCGGCGTTCACGATTCCCCCGTAACCGTTAAGCAAAACGAATACGGAATTGCAGAATACGCCTATGAAACGGGTATTGCCAAGCCGAAAATTCCCCAAGTCAGAACAGGAAAGAAAATTGCGGTTATCGGCTCGGGACCGTCGGGACTTGCGGCTGCGGATCAGCTTAACCAAAGGGGACACAGCGTTACCGTCTTTGAACGTCACGACCGTATCGGGGGACTTTTAATGTACGGCATTCCCAATATGAAGCTGGAAAAGCATATAATAGAACGCAGAATCGACATAATGAAGCAAGAGGGTATTGCCTTTGAAACAGAAAAGAACATAGGAGAAAACGTTGATGCAGCACAGCTGTTAAAGGACTTTGACGTGGTAATATTAGCCTGCGGCGCATCAAATCCCAGAGATATTAAAGCGGAGGGCAGGGACGCAAAGGGTATTTATTTTGCGGTGGATTTTCTTTCCTCCACCACAAAAAGCCTTTTGGACAGCGGCTTAAAGGACGGTACTTATATCAGCGCAAAGGATAAAAATGTGGTTGTAATCGGCGGCGGCGACACAGGAAACGACTGTGTGGGTACTGCTGTAAGACACGGGGCAAAATCCGTATTGCAGCTTGAAATTATGCCAAAGCTGCCCGACCAAAGAGGGGAAAACAACCCTTGGCCCGAATGGCCCAAAATCTGCAAAACAGACTACGGTCAGGAGGAGGCAAAGGAGATTTTCGGCAGCGATCCGAGAAGCTATCTCACCACGGTAAAGGAATTTAAAAAGGATAAAAAAGGAAATTTAAAACAGCTTGTGCTTGTTAAGGTTCAGCCGGAAAAGGATAAGAAAACAGGCAGAACCATAATGGCGGAGGTTAAGGACAGCGAGTATACAGCGGACGCAGATTTGGTGCTTATTGCCGCAGGATTTTTAGGCAGCGAAAGCTATGTTACAAAGGCTTTCGGAGTTGAAACCGACAACCGCACCAACGTAAAAACCGAAAAAGGAAAATACTCCACCAATGTACCCAAGGTTTTCGTCTGCGGCGATATGCACAGAGGACAGTCCTTGGTGGTATGGGCGATAAAAGAGGGACGAGAGTGTGCAAAAGAGGTCGATACTGCGCTTATGGGATATACAAACCTTTAATAAAATAAGCGATTTACAAAATATTGGGAAATTAACACTAATGACCCACTCTAAACAAATGACCTTTGAGGTATGATTTTTCCAATGCCAAATCGTCAGCCTTACAGTAAAAAATCATTCTCACATATCCTTGCATATTTTCAAATTTCCAATAGTTAATCATTATAAAAGGGACTGCATTTTTTACAGTCCCTTTTATTGGATTTAAAACAATTACTTTCTCTTCTTAGCCAAAACTGCCGCCAAAGCCGCCGATACAGATCCTAAAACAGTTGTGCCTATTGCAACACCTGTGTTGGCGTTGCCGTTGTTTGTGCCGGAGTGAACCTTAGTGGTAACAGGTGCTTTGGTGGTTACAGGGGCGGCGGTGGTTTTAAGTGCAGATGTGGTTACTGCGGTTACTGCGGTTGCTGCTGTCGACACTTCCGTGCCGTTTGTGGCTGTGCCTGTGCCTGTTCCGCCTGTTACATCGTCAACTGCGTCGCCTGCGCCGTTTAATACGTCGCCTGCGCCGTCGCCTATTCCTCTGATTATATCTCTTGCTCCGTCGCCTACTCCGTTAATAACGTCGCCTGCGCCTTGTCCTATGTCGCCTACCGCGTTGCCTGCAGCAAATGCGCTGACGCTTAACATACCTGCAATTATGGGAGCAGCCAAAATATATCCGATTTTTTTCATAATAAAGCCTTCCTTTCTAAATAGTCCGAAAAATTTGAATCATAAAAACTTATATTGTAAAAAACGTTAATCTTGAAAATCTGTGTTATTAGCATTAACAAACAATCTTACAACGAGTTTTTATAACAGGGATTAAAATCCCGATATTATTATTTGAAGTAAAGGTTTATTTATGAGTGAAAAATTAAAGGGGTAAAATTAACCTTTTTTGGAAAATTTTACCCTTTTTATTTACTATTCCTGATTGGGAATATTCATTTGATTTTCGTTTTCAACAACGCTTTCCTCTTCCTCCGCTATTTTTTTACCGCACCGTGAGCAGTATGTATTTTTGATTTTTATTATGCTGTGGCAGCGAGGGCATCTCACCAATTCCATTATATCCTGCAATCTGCGGTCTACGGCGGCAATTCTCCTGCGTGTGCCGTCAATCTGTGCAGCAAGAGCGTTTATTTCCGTGGGATTTTCGCCGCCGCCTTTTTTCATAAAATATACAAGCCTTCCCAATTCCATATACTGCTCCGCAAGCAATTCCTTCAGCTGAGCTCGTGAAAGCTTAAGCTTTGTTATCCAATATAATTTATCTGCTTTTTTCATTGTCAAATCGGAAATTTCCTTAATTCCTTCAAGAAAATCAGTAATAAGCGCCATTTTATATCCACCCTTTCCTATAATAATAAAAATCACATAAAATAAGGATTATTTTCCTTTTCATAGCTCAAAGTGGTATTTTCGCCGTGACCGGGGTAAATTATATACTCCCCATCCAATTCCTTCAAGCGCTTAACGGAATCCTGCAATTTTCTGTAATCACCCGAATACAAATCGGTTCTTCCCACCGAGCATTGAAACAAGGTATCTCCCGTAAAAATAAAGTCCTTTCCCAAAAAGCACAAGCCGCCTTCGGTGTGTCCCGGAGTTTCCAAAACCTTTATTTCAATATTTTCAAGCTTTATTATATCACCCTCCTTTATAAAGCAAACCGAATCCGCCTTAACGGGGTTAAAAGCCATAAACGGGGCAATATCCGCCGCCGACTTGCTTTTATCCTCTAACATCACGCTGTCCTTTTCGCTTACGCAAACGGGAATTTGATATTTTTCCTTTAGCTGCTTAACTGCTCCTATATGATCAAAATGCCCGTGGGTAAGCAGTATTTTTGTGGGAACAACTCCCTGATTTTCCATTTGGGCAATTATCCCGTCCCCGTCGTATCCCGGATCGATAACAGCACATTCCTTGTCTGAATACTTTAATATATAGCAGTTTTCGCTTATAGGTCCTACGGTGAGCTTTTTAATTTCCATAATATACCTTTCTGTATTAGCTATTTGCCCGTTCTTTCCACGGTTACTACGCCGTCTATCTTTTTAAGCTTGACAATAAGGTTTTTAAGCTGCTCCAAGCCGCTGATTTCCACCGTAACGGTAATATTTGCGTTTCCGTTTTTCAGGTTGTGGGCGTTTAAATCGTTGATCAGTATTCTGCTGGCAGCTATTGCCATAGTTATATCTGCGGCAAGAGCGGTTCTGTCCTGCGCCACAATGTCAAGAGTTGCACGATAGGCGGCTTGTGAGCCTGTCGCCCATTTTACGTTTATCCAACGCTCCTTGTTGGCGGGATTTCTTTTCTGCTCCTCCACATTTTCACAGTCCGCCTTATGCACCGACACGCCAAAGCCTCTTGTTACAAAGCCTATAATATCATCGCCCGGCAAAGGATTGCAGCACTTTGCAAAACGCACCTCGCAGTTGTCTATACCGTCCACAATAACGCCGCTGCTCTGCTTTTTGGCTATGGCGTCGCTTATGGTCTGTTCTATGCCGATTCCCCGCTGCTTTTCCTGCTCCGGCTTTTGCAGCTTCAAATACTCCTCTTTGGTTTTTTGCATTATCTTGCTGAGCATTACTCCGCCGTAGCCTATTGCTGCATAAAAATCGTCTGTATTGTCAAAATGCTGTCTTTGTGCAACCTGCATTATAAAATCGCTGTCGGCGGTAATATTGTTCCGTTTAAGCTCTGCCTCAAAAGCGGTTTTTCCTCTTTGAATATTTTCCTCTCTGCACTCCTTTTTGAACCAAGCTCTGATTTTTGCCTTTGCCTCGCCTGTTTTTGCTATATCAAGCCAATGGCGGTTAGGTCCGTAATTGGGACTGTTGGTGGTCATTACCTCCACTATATCCCCTGTTTTAAGCTGATAGTCAAAGGACGCCATTCTGCCGCCTACCTTTGCTCCCGTCATACGGTTTCCCACCTGAGTGTGAATGGCATAGGCAAAGTCGATAACCGTCGAACCAACAGGCAGGGTTATAACATCTCCCTTTGGGGTGAAAACGTAAACGTCGTCGGGAGCAAGATCCACCTTTACCGCTTCTGCGATCTGCTCCACATCGTCAGCCTCCTGCTGCTGATCCAAAATCTGACGTATCCAATCAAATCGCTTTTCTCCCGCCACTTTTCCGTTTAAGCCCGCCTTGTATTTCCAGTGAGCCGCAACGCCGTATTGGGCGGTATTGTGCATTTCCACGGTGCGAATCTGCACTTCAAAGGGTATTCCCTCTCTGCCTATTACTGTGGTATGAAGTGACTGATAGCGGTTTGGCTTGGGAGTTGCAATATAGTCCTTGAAGCGGTAAGGAATGGGTCTGAACATATCGTGAATAACTCCCAAAACGTTATAGCACTCCACAATAGTATGAACAATAACTCTTACTGCGTAAATGTCATATATTTCATCAAGGTTTTTTCCTTTGACATACACTTTTTTGTAAACGCTGTATATGCTTTTTACACGTCCTTCGATAATGGGAGGGGGCTGTATATCTGTTATTCTTTCGGCAATACGGCGTTTTATGGTATCAATAAAGCTTTCCCCCTGATCCTTTCTTGCGGAAAGAGCGTTTTTAACCTCCTTATAGCCGTAAGGATCAAGGTAGTATATAGCCAAATCCTCCATTTCCTCTTTTATGTCATACATACCCAAGCGGTGGGCGATAGGTGCATAAAAGCTCATAGTTTCAAGGGAGGTTTTTCTTTGCTTTTCGGGAGGGCGGCAGGCAAGGGTACGCATATTGTGAAGTCTGTCCGCTAATTTAATAATAATTACTCTGATGTCCTTGCTCATTGCCATAAGGATTTTTCGGATATTTTCTGCCTGCTGTTCCTCTTTGGTGTTCAGCGGCACTTGTCCTATTTTGGTAACTCCGTCCACCATAAGAGCCACATCTTCTCCGAATTTTCTTTTTATAGTGTCAAGATCGGCGTCGGTGTCCTCCACAACGTCGTGAAGCAGCGCAGCGCAAAGGGTGTCCGTATCCATACACATTTCAAGCAGTATATATGCCACAGCCACAGGGTGAGAAATGTAAGGTTCGCCGCTGGTACGCAGCTGTCCCTTGTGCTGCTGTTCCGCAAAGTCATAGGCTTTTTGTATTTTCTCCAAGTCGTATTGCTTATCTCCGCTAATTATGCGGTCTATAAGCATTTCAATAGTATATGTCATAAGGACCTCCAATAACGATAATTGAAATTTGGGGTGGTTACTGCGTTAGGCTGTTTATCTCTCTAACTTCATTTTATTTTTATAATTGTGTTTGACTGTTTGTTCCTATTTTTGCTTGAAGATTTTGCTCTGCTTACAGATTATTTTTCAGTTGTAATATCTCTGCGATAGGCTTGTTTGCTGCGTATGGCTTGTCGCTTCTTCAACTGCACTTTGTTTTATATATAATAGTTTTCTTTAACTGTTTGTTTGTTCTTATCGCCGCTTGAAGATTTTGCTCTGCTGGCAGATTTATGCTTATTTGATTTTTCACTTCTGCGTGTGTCACCTCTGTTTTATTCCCACTAACAGTGGCGGCTTTGCATTAACACTTTGTGCTGCTGGCAGATATATGTTTTATTTAGTTTTTCACTTCTGCGTGTGTCACCTCTGTTTTATTCCCACTAACAGTGGCGGCTCTCCACTCGCGTGGGGCACTTAGGTGGACACCACAGGGGGAGGGGCTGGGAGGGGGTTACAGAATAGCGCAAACCCATCAAAGCGGAGATTTTCCCCCCTCCCCCTATGGTTTCCACCTAAGAACCGTTTCCTTGACCCTCTCCCCCTTTTTCTCCGCTTTGGAAGTGGTGAGGATTTTTTTGTTTGTTTCTCGGTTATGTTTTTTACTTTAGCTGTCGGTGTTTTTTCGTCGGGAAAATTGTTGTGCTGTTGGATTTTGTTGAATCTTGCTATATCCTGAAATTGTTTCTGCGAGTGGTGATGTTTACGGGTCAAGAATGGGGTGCTTTAGCATTTTTTGTGTGCTGCCAAACACCGTTTGTGCGAGTGGATATGTTGTGCTTTCAGTTTTACAGGTTGCTTAGTGCTTTAATTTTTTTAGAGAGAATGGATATGTTGTACTTTCAAGTTTATAGGCTGTTCGTTTGAATTGTTTGTTCTTTGTTTTTTACTTTTTACTTTTTACTTTTTACTTTTTACCATTAGCTGTCCGTTATTACCGTTTGAAAGCTTGCGGTGCTGTCGGATTTGTGGTGAGAGTGGTTCTGTTTGCTTTTTTAACTTTTTTGCGGTTATCGGGATTATTTTTGGCATTTGCCTTACTGTAATTTTTTCCTTAATTCCTCAATAAATTCGCAATGCTCCAAATCTGCTTTATGAGTTGGTTTTTGAAGGGTGACTTTATTGTCGAAATGATTTATTTTCATCAGTCCAACGCTTTCAAACAAATCAAGGGTTACTCTGAACATACAGTAGTTAATTCCCTTTTTGTATGCTAAAGCAGAGCAGGCGAAAATGTCGGAATTGGCTTTAACAATGTCGTAAACCGCCATTTGAGTTGTTCTGTCGGGAATTATTCTCTTTGAAAGAGCAGCCGGAACAGCTTCGCCTCTGCATAGGCTTTCATATGCGTCCTCTGCGGCAAAATAACGATCCTGACTGAATCCGCTGTACATAATGTCCTCTAACTTTAAGCTGATATAGCGGGTATTGTTGTACACGGCAGGCTCTGCGGTCACCAGCAGATCAACCGTATCTCCCTCACGATAGCAAAATTCATTATAGCCGCAGTTGAAATTAACTATCTTAAAATCCTTGCCCTCAAGCTGAACGGTAAATCCCACGTACTTACCCTCTTTTAAGGATTTCCTTGACATAATTTTGCAATTTTTCAAGCAGAAAACAGGTGAGGGATTTCCTTCGCCAAAGGGCTGAAAATACTTTAACTCCTCAATATTCTCCAAAACCAATTCCCTCATTGGAAGAACCGCCTCCGCTATGCAGCTGTCTTTTGGCATTTGAGGGAAATTGTTTTTTGCGTATTCTTCCACAGCTTTTATAAACTGAGGTATTTTGTCCGTTTCAATGGTAAAGCCCGCCGCCTTTGTATGACCGCCGAATTTAACCAGCATATTCGAAAGCTTCGTAAGCATTGCGAAAAGGGAAAATCCCTCCACGCTTCTTGCGCTTCCTCTTGACGCTTCTCCCTCTTCCGTAATAACCATTACCGGCTTCCCGAATTTGTTAAGCAGCTTTGCCGCCACAATACCGATAACGCCGTGCCGCCAGCCTTTTCCGCTTACAATTATCACTCTTGACTTTATTATAAGAGGATTTTCGTTTATCATTCGGCTAATATCTTCCAATATGCTTTTTTCCTCGTCCTGCCGCTGAAGATTGAGTACGGTGAGGTTTTCCGCCATTTGATTGTACATTTTGGGATTTTGGCACAAAAACAAATTTGCCGCTTCCTTGGGGTGAGCAAATCTTCCAGCCGCATTGATGCGGGGACAAATTGCAAAAGCGGCGGCTACTGAAGAAATATCGTCCTCCTGGTGAATTCCGCATTGCCTTAGCAAAGCTGCAAGTCCGCCGTTGGAGGTTGTTTTAAGGCTTTCAAGGCCTCTTTTTACAATTACTCTGTTTTCTCCCGTAAGAGGGACTAAATCTCCCACAGTGCCTATTGCGGCTAAATCTCCCCAATTTTCAAGCACCGACTCAAAATCGCCCTCTATTGACATAACCAATTTAAGGGCAACGCCGCAGCCCGCCAAATCCTTATACTTGCTGTTATCGTCGGGGCGGTGAGGGTCTACAACGGCTTTTGCATAGGGAAGAACCTCCGGGACTTGGTGGTGGTCGGTGATTATTAAATCTATATTTTTTTCCTTTAAATACTCGGCTTCCTCCACGGCGGAAATTCCGTTATCCACTGTTACAACAAGCTTTGTTCCGTTCTGCTCCAAATAGTCAATGGCTTTTTTGTTAAGTCCGTAGCCCTCGTCCCTGCTTGGGATATACCAATCCACATTTGCTCCCATAGCCTCCAAATAGCTGTAAAGAATGACGGTGGCGGTAATTCCGTCGCAGTCGTAATCTCCGTACACGGTAATTTTATCGCCGTTGTCCATTGTTTCTTCTATAATTGTGGCGGCAATAGCCATATCCTTTATTTCATTGGGATTATTTATTTTTTCGTCGTTAAAGAAAAGATCGGCGGCGTCCCTGTCGGTAATTCCCCTGTTAAGCAGCAGTCTTGCCGCAAATCTGCTTATCCCTGCGCTTGCCGCTAACTGATCTGTTTTAATAATATCCTGCTCTCTTACTATCCATTTTTTCATATTATTAACCGTTCCGTTTTCTTATTTGTTTATTGCTTTTTTATTATACTACTTTTTGGGGGAAATGGCAAGAGTAAGTTTTTTGGGGTTCTACTTCAATAATCGTAATGTGTTTTTCTTGCTGCTGCGTTTTTACAACTTAACTTCGTATGTCAATTTCATATGGACAAAAGAAAAATCAAGTCAAAATTTGAGTCGCAGTAAACAAAGAACAGGTCCCACCTATCATTGAAGTTGACGACATAAAAGAAATTCAAAAAATATTTTTTATCATTTTTTCGCCAATTTAAACTACTTTGTAGAAAAATGAGAAAAACAAATATAAAGAACTTGATAATTTGTGAAAAATATGGTACAATTAAAACCAAATACAAAAGATACCCCAAATATTCTTAGTGATTATTTAAAGTTAAAAAATTTACGGATAGTCAAAATTTAATCTGAGAAACCAATTTGTTCTGCCACACTTTTGGGAAGGAAGAGCGTATGTCATTATATGATATCATTCCCGAAAATCTATTTTCGGTTCTTGCGTCAAAAAATAAGAACTTATATTGCAATGCGTTATTTGTCGTTTTGGACTCCTTTAAAGCTCATTTAAAAATTTCGAAGGACGAAATGGCTTTAATGATACAATCACAGCTTGAAAAATGATAAATCCTAAAACCGGCAAAGAATATCCGGCTAATCCTAATGTAACAAAGGAAACATTTGAACAATACTATACAG
>CAZRRT010000063.1:6467-13170 GCA_964602605.1 uncultured Ruminiclostridium sp. | reverse complement strand
CTCACGGCGGGTTTGAGAGAAAACCGTTTACCTCTAACCAAGGCAGATACGCTGCACTTGGTCATGTTGCCGAATTGCTTTCGGTAACCAATAGCCAATGAAAGGAAAAGGTCAAAATGACAAAAGGTTTAATCGCTAAGAAAATCGGTATGACACAGATTTTCGACGAGAACGGCAAGGTCGTTCCCGTAACAGTAGTTGAAGCAGGTCCTTGCGTTGTCGTTCAGAAGAAGACCGCCGATAACGACGGATACGACGCAGTTCAGCTTGGCTTCGGCGATGTTTCCCCCAAGGGTGTAAACAAGCCCGAGCAGGGACACTTCAAGAAAAACGACGTAGCGTTCAAGAGATTCCTTAAGGAATTCAGACTTGACGACACAAGCGCAGTAAACGTGGGAGACATTCTTAAGGCCGATGTTTTCGCCGCAGGCGACGTTATCGACGTTAAGGGCACCAGCAAGGGCAAGGGCTTCCAAGGCGCAATTAAAAGACACAACCAGCACAGACTTAAGGAAACTCACGGTTCAGGTCCTGTTGCAAGACAGGCAGGCTCAATGGGCGCATGCTCCAGCCCTTCAAGAATTTTCAAGGGCAAGGGTATGGCAGGTCATATGGGCTCTGAAACAGTAACCGTTCAGAATCTTATAGTTGTGAAGGTTGATTCGGAAAACAATCTTATCGCAATCAAGGGTGCTGTTCCCGGTCCCAAGGGCGGACTGGTATGCCTCACCGATGCGGTCAAGGCTTAAGGGAGGAGGATTTAATATGTCAAAGGTATCTGTATATGATATGAACGGCAACGCCGTATCCGAGCTTGAGCTTAACGACGCAGTTTTCGGAATTGAACCCAGTGAATACGCTATGCACCAGGCAGTTGTAAACTACCTTGCAAATCAGCGTCACGGAACACAATCCACACTGACAAGAACAGAAGTCAGCGGCGGCGGCAAAAAGCCCTGGAGACAAAAGGGTACGGGTCACGCAAGACAAGGCTCTACAAGAAGCCCTCAGTGGCGTCACGGCGGCGTTGCTTTAGGACCTAAGCCCAGGAGCTACAGCTACACATTAAATAAAAAGGTAAAGAGATTGGCTCTCCTTTCCGCTCTTTCTTCAAAGGCTCAGGATAAGGAGATTGTGGTAGTCGACAGCATTAACACCGACGGCTACAAGACAAAGACAATCGTTAATATGCTTAAGGCTCTCGGAGTAGAGGGCAAGGCTCTTATCGTGCTTGACGGCGTTGACAGTCAGGTTATCAAGAGCGCAGCCAATATTCCCGGAGTTAAGACAACTCAGGTTAACACCCTGAACGTCTATGACATTCTCAACTATGACAAGTTTGTAGTGGTTAAGAATGCGGTTGCAAAAATCGAGGAGGTATATGCGTAATGGAAAAGACAGTACACGATATTATTATCCGCCCCATTATCACCGAAGCTTCCGTTGACGCTTTGGCGGATAGAAAATATACCTTTGAAGTTGCAAAGGACGCAAACAAGATTGAAATCAAAAAGGCTGTCGAGCAGCTTTTCAAGGACGTTAAAGTAGCAAAGGTAAACACTATGAACGTTCGCGGCAGAAAGAAGAGAATGGGCAGAAACGAGGGCTATACAACAGCTTGGAAAAAGGCTATAGTAACCGTTACCCCCGATTCCAAGACCATTGAAATCTTTGACGGCATGATTTAAGTAAGGAGTTGAGTTAAATGGCTATAAAAGCTTATAAGCCCACGACCCCCGGTCGCAGAGGTATGACGGTTATCGATTACAGCGGTTTATCCAAAGTTGCTCCCGAAAAGAGTCTGCTGGATACCGTAAAGAACAAATCCGGCCGCAACAGCTACGGCAGAATTACCGTAAGACATAAGGGCGGCGCAAACAGAAAAAAATACAGAATCATCGACTTCAAGAGAAACAAGCTTGAAATGAACGCAGAAGTTCTTACTCTTGAATACGATCCCAACAGAACCGCATTTATCGCTTTGGTTAAGTACGAGGACGGCGAAAAGAGATATATTTTGGCTCCCGAAGGACTTGCAGTGGGCGACAGCATAAGAGCGGGCGCAGATGCGGATATTAAGCCGGGAAATGCGCTTCCTATGGCGAACATCCCCGTAGGTACTGTTATCCACAATGTGGAGCTTCACCCCGGAAAGGGCGCACAGCTTGTACGTTCCGCAGGAAATATGGCTCAGCTTATGGCTAAGGAAAACGGCTATGCAATGATAAGACTTCCCAGCGGCGAGCTCAGAAACATTCCCGAAAACTGCTTTGCCACTATCGGAGTTGTTTCCAATGCGGATCACGCCAACGTAAACTTGGGTAAAGCGGGACGCACACGTCATATGGGCGTAAGACCTACCGTAAGAGGTTCTGTAATGAACCCTAACGACCACCCTCACGGCGGTGGTGAAGGTAAGTCGCCTGTAGGCAGACCCGGACCTGTTACCCCTTGGGGCAAGCCTGCTATGGGCTACAAAACCCGCAAGAAGAAAAATGCAACCGACAAGTTTATCGTTAAGAGAAGAAACGGAAAATAATAAAATCAATAATTTATTCCGATTTCTGTTCCGATTGTTAATAAGCACTGCGGCAGCCGCTTAAATTGGGGAATTTTAAATCAGAATAAAAATCAGCTGAAAATAATATTGGAAATTAAGCTGAAATAATTCTTGTAAAAATATCGATTTTAAGATACTGTGTAAGACCGCAGAGCATTAACTTGCAATTAGAAAGGAAAATTATTTATATGAGCAGAAGCATTAAAAAGGGACCGTATGTGCAAGAGGCACTTTACAAAAGAGTGCTTGCTATGAACGAAAGCGGAGAGAAAAAGGTTCTCAAAACTTGGAGCCGTTCAAGCACGATTTTCCCTGATTTCGTAGGACACACATTCGCAGTTCACGACGGAAGAAAGCACATTCCCGTATATGTAACCGAAGATATGGTAGGTCATAAGCTGGGCGAGTTTGCTCCCACAAGAACCTTTAAGGGTCACGTAGGAAGCAAAACCACCGCAGCAAAGAAGTAAGGAGGAGTAACGTATGGAGGCAAGAGCAGAACTCAAACACGTTCGTATCTCACCCCGCAAGGTGAAGATCGTGCTTGATCTTATCAGAAACAAGCCCTGCGACGTGGCTATGGCTACGTTAAAGCTGACGCCTAAGTCCGCCAGTGAGCCGCTTATGAAGCTTCTCAAATCCGCTATGGCTAATGCAGAGAATAATCATAATATGGACGTAGGAAGCTGCTATGTTTCACAGTGCTGGTGCGGAGAGGGCGTAACCCTTAAAAGAATAAGACCTGCTTCAAAGGGCAGAGCGCACCGCATATTAAAGAGAACATCCAACATCGTTTTGGTTGTCAAGGAAGCAGAATAAGGGAGGATAACAATGGGACAAAAGGTTAATCCACACGGTCTTAGAGGGGGTGTTATCAAAGATTGGGATTCTCGCTGGTATGCGGGCAAGGCAACCTTTGGCGATACCTTGGTGGAAGACGTAAAAATCCGTGAATTTTTAAAGAAAAAGCTTTACAAGGCAGGCATTCCCGATATTGAAATCGAGCGTGACGCCGCAAGAGTAAAGATTCACATTCACTGCGCAAAGCCCGGTATGGTTATCGGACAAAAGGGCGCAGAAATCGAAAAGCTGAGAACAGAGCTTGAAAAGATTACAAAGGGCAAACCCGTAAATATCAACATTATCGAGGTTAAAAATCCCGATATGGACGCACAGCTTATTGCAGAGAACATCGCTTCTCAGCTTGAAGGCCGTGTAAGCTTCAGAAGAGCTATGAAGTCCTGCATCGGACGCACTATGAAGTGCGGCGCAAAGGGAATCAAGACAATGGTAAGCGGCAGACTGGGCGGTGCGGAAATTGCACGTGCGGAAAGCTACCACGAAGGCACTATTCCCCTTCAGACACTGCGTGCGGATATTGATTACGGATATGCAAGAGCAAATACCACCTACGGCGTTATCGGCGTAAAAGTATGGCTGTACAAGGGCGAGGTGTTAAAGGGCGAAATCGGCAAGGAAAAGCCAAAGGAAAAGCCCGCAAGAAGACCTCGTGACAATCGTGAAAATCGTGAAAACAGGGGCGAAAGAAGAGCTGCTCGTCCCCGTGCAGAGAAAAAAGAGGGAGGTAACGAATAATGCTGCTTCCAAAGAGAGTTAAGCACCGCAGAGTGCAAAGAGGACGTATGACCGGCAAGGCAACACGCGGCAACGTAGTATGCTATGGCGAGTACGGCTTGCAGGCGCTTGAGCCTGCGTGGATCACCAGCAACCAAATCGAAGCTGCCCGTATTGCTATGACACGTTATATCAAGCGCGGCGGTCAGGTTTGGATTAAAATATTCCCCGATCTGCCTGTTACCAAAAAGCCTTTGGGAACTCGTATGGGTTCAGGTAAGGGCGCACCCGAATTTTGGGTAGCGGTGGTAAAGCCCGGCAGAGTAATGTTTGAAATTGCGGGAGTTACCGAAGAAATTGCAAGAGAGGCTATGCGTCTTGCTATGCACAAGCTTCCTATCAAGTGCAAATTCGTTAAGAAGGAAGAAGGAGGCGAACAGTAATGAAGGCTACCAAGGAAATCAAAGAGTTAAGCGTTGAAGAGCTTGACAAAAGAGAAGCTGATCTTAAAGAAGAACTGTTCAACCTTCGTTTTCAGCTTGCAGTTAACCGTCTTGAAAATCCTATGAGAATCAAGGCTGTTAAAAAGGAAATCGCAGTAGTAAAAACAATCCGCCGTCAGCGTGAGATTGAAGCAAATAATTGAGAGGGGAGGAACGAACAATGGAAAATATTGAAAGAAATTTAAGAAAAACAAGAGTTGGCGTGGTAGTCAGCGACAAGATGGACAAGACCATTGTAGTAGCTCTGAAGGATAATGTTCGCCACCCCTTGTATAAGAAAATCATCAAGCGCACCATTAAGCTTAAAGCTCACGATGAAAAGAATGAGTGCGGCGTTGGCGATAAGGTAAAGATTATGGAAACAAGACCCTTGTCAAAGGACAAGAGATGGCGTCTTGTGGAAATCATCGAAAAGAGCAAATAATATAGCGGAAGGAGATCATAAGTCATGATACAAATGCAGACACGCCTTAAAGTTGCTGATAACACCGGCGCAAAAGAGCTTATGTGTATCAGAGTGTTAGGCGGAACACGCAGAAAGTACGCCAATATCGGAGATGTAGTGGTAGCTTCCGTTAAGAAGGCTGCTCCCGGCGGCACTGTTAAAAAGGGCGACGTAGTAAAGTGCGTTATCGTCCGCAGCGCAACAGGCGTAAGAAGAGATGACGGCACATATATTCGCTTTGACGAAAATGCAGCCGTTCTCATTAAGGAAGATAAAAACCCAAGAGGAACCCGTATTTTCGGACCTGTGGCAAGAGAGCTTCGTGATAAGGAATATATGAAGATTCTGTCACTTGCTCCCGAAGTTCTTTAAGATAAGGAGGAGCAGGAATGAATACTTTACATGTTAAAAAAGGCGACGAAGTAATGATAATTTCCGGCAAGGACAAAGGCAAAAAAGGCAAGGTGCTTGAGGTATCCCCCTCCGAAAAAAAGGTTATCGTAGAAGGCAGAAATATGGTAACAAAGAACGTTAAAGCCCGCAAGCCCGGTCAGGCGTCCGGAATAGTTAAGGCAGAAGGTCCTCTTTACGCCTGCAAGGTAATGCCCGTTTGCCCCAAGTGCGGCAAGGCTACCCGTGTGGGACACAAAATCGAGGGCGACAAAAAGACAAGAGTTTGCAAGCATTGCGGTGCGGCTCTGTAATGCCTTAGGCTTTGGGAGAAGCTCTCAAAAGTTAATAAGCATTCAGATTTTAATTTGTAATATTAAGTTTTGGGCGAAAAGTGAAAAGCTTGATAGCCGCTGATCTGAATTAAAAAAACAGGATATTAAATATCGGCAATCAAGAGATTATCATTTATGCTGAGAAATTATTACAGATTTAAAAGACGCAGCATAATGCAGACAAAAAAGTTAATTTCTTTAAAAGAAGTTAATCCAATGACCGATGAAAAGGCAGGATAAAGTAACTTCCTGCTGTCATCAGTGAGGAGATAAAATTTATGTCAACAATGAAAACCTATTACAAGGAAAAAGTTGCTCCCGCATTGTTCAAAAAGTTTGGATACAAGAGCGTAATGCAGATTCCCAAGCTTGACAAAATCGTGGTAAACGTTGCCTGCGGAGAAGCAAAGGACGATCACAAGAAGATCGACGCCATTATGGCGGATATTTCCGCAATAACAGGTCAAAAGCCGGTTATCTGCAAGGCTAAAAAGGCTATTGCAAACTTCAAGCTGCGTGAGGGAAACATCATCGGCGTGAAGGTAACCTTAAGAGGCGAAACAATGTACGAATTTTTGGATCGCTTCTTTAACGTTGCACTTCCCCGTGTTCGTGACTTCAGAGGTATTAACCCCAACAGCTTTGACGGCAGAGGCAATTACAGCGTAGGCGTTAAGGAGCAGTTGATTTTCCCTGAAATTGATTACGAAAAAATCGACCAAATCCGCGGTATGGATATTAACTTCGTTACTACCGCCAAGACCGATGAGGAAGCGAGAGAGCTGCTGTCCATGATGGGCGCACCCTTCTCCAAGTAATGAAAGGAAGCTTAAGTAATGGCAAAGAAATCAATGATTGCAAAGCAGCAGCGCCCTGCAAAGTTTTCCACCAGAGC
>CAZRRT010000063.1:0-6457 GCA_964602605.1 uncultured Ruminiclostridium sp. | reverse complement strand
GAGGAAGCGAGAGAGCTGCTGACCCTTATGGGCGCACCCTTCTCCAAGTAATCTGAAAGTAATGAAAGGAAAATTATAAATGGCAAAAACATCAATGATCCAAAAGCAGCAGCGCCCTGCAAAGTTTTCCACCAGAGCTTACAACAGATGCAAGCTTTGCGGAAGACCTCATGCTTACCTTCGTAAGTACGGAATTTGCAGAATTTGCTTTAGAGAGCTTGCATATAAGGGACAAATTCCCGGCGTCAAGAAAGCAAGCTGGTAATATTTAAAAACCCGAAACGGAAAGAGCTTGCGGCAAAGCCTATAAGCAGAAAATATTATACCGAATAATATTATGAATAATTCCGCTTAAAAATGACGCAGGCAAGAAAAGCCGAAAGCTAACTACCGATTCAAACTCTAAGAAACACAGGAGGACGCATAAAATGCAGATCACCGATACAATCGCAGATATGCTTACGAGAATACGCAATGCAAATTCTCAAAAGCACCCTTCTGTTGATATTCCCTGCTCCAATATGAAAAAGCAGATCGCACAGATTTTGGTTGACGAAGGTTACATCAAAAACTTCCGTGTGATTGAGGACAACAAGCAGGGTATCATCAGAATCACTCTCAAATACACCGAAAACAAGCAGCAGGTTATACAGGGACTTCGCAGAGTCAGCAAGCCCGGTTTAAGAATTTATTCAAACAGCAAGGATATGCCCAAGGTAATGAAGGGACTCGGTATCGCTATCGTTTCCACCTCCAAGGGCGTTATGACCGACAGAGCGGCAAGAGCGGCTCACGTTGGCGGCGAAGTCCTTGCGTTTGTATGGTAAGGAGGAACAGATATGTCAAGAATTGGTAGAGCTCCTATCGCTGTTCCTGCCGGCGTTGAGGTTACAGTTAACGGCAGCGAGGTTACCGTAAAAGGTCCTAAGGGCAGTCTTACAAAAACCTTTAAGCCTCAGATGACAATCACCGTTGACGGTGGACAGGTACACGTTGCCCGCCCCGACGATGAGCAGGAAAACCGTGCCCTTCACGGACTTACAAGAACCCTTATTCACAATATGATCGAAGGCGTTACCAACGGCTTTTCAAAATCGTTGGAAATCAACGGCGTAGGTTACAGATGTCAGAAAACAGGCAAGGATCTTAATCTTACCTTAGGCTTCTCCCACCCGGTTGTAATTTCCGATACAGAGGACATCACCATTGAAGCTCCTCAGCCCAACCAGATTATCATTAAGGGTATCGACAAGCAGAAGGTTGGACAGTTTGCAGCAGAGGTTCGCAGCATTCGTCCTCCCGAGCCTTATAAGGGCAAGGGCATTAAGTATGTTGACGAAGTTATCCGCCGCAAAGAAGGAAAAGCCGCAAAGGGCAAAAAGTAAGGGGTGAATGAGAAATGAAAAAAATAATTGACAAAAAGGCTAACAGAATTAAGCGTCATATAAGAGTCCGTGCAAAAATAAGCGGCACTCCCGATTGCCCCCGTCTTAATGTTTTCCGCTCTGCAAAGCATATTTATGCACAGCTTATCGACGACACCAAGGGCGTTACTCTTTGCTCCGCTTCCACGGTTGAAAAGAGCTTTGAGGGCTTTGGCGGCAATGCAGAAGCAGCAAAAAAGGTAGGTCAGACATTGGCTGAAAGAGCTAAGGAAAAAGGAATATCGGACGTAGTATTCGACCGTTCCGGCTATGTATATCACGGCAGAGTAGCGGCGCTTGCAGACGGCGCACGTGAAGGCGGACTGAATTTCTAAGAGAAGGAGGAATAAGATTTTGGCACTTATAGACGCATCAAAATTAGAGCTTTCCGAAAAAGTTGTTGCCATTAACAGAGTAAGCAAAACTGTTCAGGGCGGACGCATTATGAAGTTCAGCGCACTTGTTGTAGTTGGCGACGGCAACGGAATCGTAGGCTTTGGCTTGGGCAAATCAAACGAAGTTCCCGACGCTATCCGCAAGGGAATCGAGGACGCAAAGAAGAATTTGGTTAAAATCTCTCTTAAGGGAACAACCATTCCCCACGAGGTAGTGGGCAAATTCGGCGCAGGCGCAGTTCTTATGAAGCCCGCTCCCGAAGGTACCGGCGTTATCGCAGGCGGTCCTGTTCGTTCCGTAATCGAAATGGCAGGCATAAAGAACATCAGAACCAAGTCCCTGCGTTCCAACAATCCCTGCAATGTTGTAAGAGCTACAATGGCAGGTCTTACATCTTTGAGAGATGCAGAACAGGTTGCAGCCGTAAGAGGCAAGACTGTAAGGGAAATATTTAACTGATAAAGGAGTTACAGCAATGGCAAAGAAAATCAGATTGGTTAAATCCTTGATCGGACGTAAAAAAAGTCATATCGCTACCGCAAACTCCTTGGGACTTCGTAAGATAAACGATGTGACGGTACAGCCCGACAATGCCGCAACCAACGGTAAAATCAAAGAAATAAGCTATTTAATAGAGGTTACAGAGGAGTAATCATTAACAACAAGGAGGTGTAACTAACAATGAAGCTACACGAATTATCTCCCGCTCCCGGTTCCAACAGAGATGTTAAGCGCATCGGACGTGGTCACGGTTCAGGTCAGGGTAAAACCGCAGGCAAGGGACACAAGGGACAGTGGGCACGTTCAGGCGGCGGAGTTAAGCCCGGATTTGAAGGCGGTCAGACAAAGCTTGCTATGCGTGTTCCTAAGCGGGGATTTAACAACAAGAATTTCGCAACTGTATATGCGGTAGTTAACGTAAGCGACCTTGACAAGAAATTTGAAAACGGCGCAGTTGTTGACGAGGCAGCTATCGTAGAAGCGGGACTTTTGAAAAAAACTCTTGACGGAGTAAAGATTTTGGGCAGAGGCGAGATCACAAAATCACTTACAGTAAAAGTCGCTAAGTTTTCCGAAAGCGCAAAGTCCAAAATTGAAAGCGCAGGCGGAAAGGCTGAGGTGGTTTAATGTTTGAAACTTTCCGAAACGCATGGAAATTGGCTGATTTAAGAAAAAAGATTCTTTACACAATATTTATCATAGTAATATTCCGTTTCGGTTCAAGCATTTTTGTTCCTTTTCTTAATTCCACAATGATCGCCAATACGTTAGGTATGAACAGCGGCGACGGAAATCTGTTTTCCTATTGGGATCAGATGACAGGCGGCTCGTTAAGCAGAGGTACTTTGTTCGCAATGTCAATTACCCCTTACATTAACGCTTCCATTATCGTTCAGCTGCTGACAGTGGCAATAAAGCCATTGGAAAGATTGGCAAAGGAAGGCGAAGAGGGCAGAAAAAAGCTTAACAAAATAAACAAGTATGTGGCTTTGGGCTTGGCTATCTTCCAAGCGGTTGCATTTTACTTTGCACTGAGAAACGGCGGCGTTGTAAAATACACCAGCGGCTTCGGCGGAGTATTGGCGGCTATTACCATAGTTGCATGCTTTGTGGCGGGAGCGTCGCTGATTATATGGCTCGGCGATCAGATCAGCGAAAAAGGAATCGGCAACGGTATCTCAATGATACTTTTTGCAGGTATCGTTTCAAGAATGCCCGGCGATATTTACGGACTTATTATGACAATTAAAACGGGAGGAGTTAAAAACGCAATTTTAGTTCCCATTATCCTCTTGATTTATATTGCGATGATTACATTGGTTGTGCTTATGACCAATGCTGAAAGAAGAATCCCCGTACAGTACGCAAAGCGTGTTGTAGGCAGAAAGATGTACGGCGGCAACTCAAACTACATTCCCATTAAAGTAGCTATGACAGGCGTTATGCCTATCATCTTTGCTATGTCGGTTATGTCCCTTCCCTCAACAATCTGCTTTTTCTTCGGAATAAAGGGTGACGGCACAAGCGGACACAACTTCTGGGAAGGCTTTGTAAGACTGTTCAGCACATCCAGCTGGCTGTATGCAGTGCTTTACTTCCTGCTTATCATCGGCTTTAACTATTTCTATGTAGCAATTACCTTTAATCCCATAGAAATTGCCAACGACATAAAGAAAAACAACGGCGCAATTCCCGGATACAGACCCGGCAAGCCTACCGCTGACTTTATCAACAACTCACTTACAAAGATCACTCTTATCGGTGCTTTGTTCTTGGGCTTTGTGGCAATTTTCCCCATTATATTCCAAAACATTTCAGGTATTCAGGGACTTTCCTTGGGCGGTACCACAATCCTTATCGTAGTAGGCGTTGCTCTTGAAACGGTACGTTCTATCGAAAGCCAAATGATGATGCGTCATCACAAAGGATTTTTGGAATAATTAAAAATAAGCAATTAAACCTGTTGGCGAGAATTTCTCAATTTATTTCCCCGAAAATAGGGAAAGTAATGGGGATAAAAATATCTCGAAACAAATAAGAAAGGCAGCACTTATGAATGTTATTTTTTTAGGCGCTCCCGGCGCAGGCAAGGGAACAATGGCAGAAATTGTTACCGCAAGGCTTGGCATACCCTCAATATCCACAGGCAATATTCTCAGAGAGGCAAAGGCAAAGGGTACTCCCGCAGGTCTTGCCGCCAAAGAGTATATGGATAAGGGCGAGCTTGTTCCCGACGACGTTGTAATCGGCGTTTTAAAGGACAGAATTGTTCAGGACGACTGCAAAAACGGATTTATCCTTGACGGATTTCCAAGAACCGTTGAGCAGGCAGAGGCTCTTGACAAAATGGGCGTAAAGATTGACAAGGTATTTGAAATCGATATTGCCGATGAAAAGATTATTGCCCGTATCGTTGACAGAAGAGTTTGCACCAACTCAAAGTGCGGCGCTTCCTATCATCTTAAAAACAAGCCTACCAAGGTTGAGGGAATCTGCGACTTGTGCGGCTCTAAGGTTGAGGCAAGAGCAGACGACCAGCCCGACGTGGTTTTGGCAAGACTTAAAACCTACCACGAGAAAACCGCACCCTTAAAGGACTATTACGCAAAGAAGGGCATTCTCGTTACAGTTCCCGGCGAAAACGGAATTGAAGCTACCGCAAAGCCCATTTTGGAAGCATTAAAGGGTTAAGCATATTTTGCTTTAATCGGCTTTTAAACGGCATTAAAAACAGCAACAGGTTAATACGAGGCTTAAAATGATTCAGGTTAAATCGGCGGCAGAGATTGCCAAAATGATAAAGGCAGGGGAGCTTGCGGCACAGGCTTTGGAGTATGCGGGAAAAAATGTGGAAGTGGGAATATCAACCTATGAGTTGGACAGATTGGTAAACGAATTTGTTATCTCTCACGGCGGACATTCTCCCTGCAAGGGCTACGGCGGATTTCCCGGTCACAACTGCTATTCGGTAAATGAAGAGCTTATCCACGGTATTCCTTCAAAAAAGAAGGTACTAAAAGAGGGGGATATTATTTCCTGCGATATAGTGGCAGAATTAAACGGCTATATGGGGGACAATACCAAAACCTTCAGAGTGGGAAAGGTTGACGAGGAAAAGGAAAAGCTTTTGCAAGCCACCGAAGCTGCGCTTTACAAGGGCATAGAGCAGGCGGTAAAGGGAAACAGGATAGGCGACATCGGCTTTGCCATTCAGACTTATATAGAGGATAAAGGCTATTTTATAGTAAAACGGTATATAGGTCACGGCATAGGAAAAGAGATGCACGAAGATCCGGAAGTGCCAAATTACGGCAAAAAGGGAAGAGGTCCAAGGCTTGTTCCCGGAATGACTATCGCCATTGAGCCTATGGTAAATCAAACCACCGAAAATGTGAACGTACTCAGCGATAATTGGACTGTTGTGGAGGCGAACGGAAAAAATTCCGCCCACTTTGAACACACGGTTCTCATTACCGAAGGTCAGCCGCTGATTCTCACATTACCAAGGCATTGACAAAATATTAAAGGATTAGATATGGGATTTGAATTGGGAAACATCGTCATAAGCAAGGCGGGACGAGATAAAGGCAGTTTTTTGGCGGTTGTGGGCACAGAAAATCGAAAATCCGACATATATGTTTTGACAGCCGACGGAAAAGAGCGTCCCCTTGCAAGACCAAAAAGCAAAAATCCCAAGCATCTGCAAAAAACCGATTACAAAATTGATTTGGAGCAGTTGACCGACAAAAAGCTCAGATCTTTTATAAGAAGCTTAAAAGATAAGAGTGAAATAGAGGAAAAAGGGCAAGCTTGAATTAGGCTGCAAAAAAAATTGAAATTTTACAGCCGTAAAAGACAGTTCTCGACATAATAATTGCACAAAAAGGTGTAAAATAGGTTCAAGATTTGGTTTGTGATTATCCGCCCTGTTATTAACTAAAGGGTTGGAATTGCATATTTCCTCAAATGGAAAGGAAGAAACAGTTTGTCCAAAGAAGATGTTATCGAAGTAGAAGGAGTAATTCAGGAAGCATTGCCTAACGCAATGTTTAAGGTAAAGCTTTCCAACGGCCACGAAATATTGGCTCACGTAAGCGGAAAGCTGCGTATGAATTACATCAGAATTTTGCCGGGAG
>CAZRRT010000062.1:0-13218 GCA_964602605.1 uncultured Ruminiclostridium sp. | reverse complement strand
AACAACATAATGCACAATAACATTATAATGTTAAGGTAAAATTCGTAAAAAGTTTACAAATATTCAAGCATCAAATAATAATAATGGGTTTTAAACACACTATTTCTAATTTTCACTTGAATTTTTTCCCATTTTGTTATACAATAGAGATATATATTTTAATTTTGAAAGGAATTTTAAATGGAGAAATTTTTAAAGTTTTTAAAAAACAAATGGTTTCTTTTGGGAGTTTCTCTCCTGTCATTTATATATGTTGTTATTTTGGGAAAAATAATTATAAATGTCTTTAACAGCTATTTGGAAATAGAAAACCAAAGCGCAATGATGGTGCTGTATGTGTTTGTAAACTTTATATTCGGTGTGATTATGTTTTTTACAAGAAAACAAATTCCCACAATTATCTGCGCCTTGATCATTCCCGTGGAATCCTTGCTGCTGATGATAATAGGCTTTGGTCTGTGGTATATTATCATTCCTCCCGTTGTTGTCAGCGGGGTAATATTTCTGTCGTGCGGTGTGGGCGAATCCTGCAAAACGGTTATGGGAACGCTTTTGCTGATAGTATTTATTGCGGGAGGCTTGGCTTACAGCGTTATGTCCAACTATTTCGGCATTACCGTCAGATTTGTGGTTACCGATTTGTTTGACGAAAGTCAGGAGATCGACTTTTCAACCCGCAGTCTTGATTATCTTGTATCGGAGGACGGAAAATACCGTTTGGTAAAGTATATAGAGAAAAAGGATTCCAACACCGTAACCAGCTATTATGTGGAGGAAGCCTTTAAGGACAAGAAGCTTCCTTATGTGATCTGCCGCCGGACTTACGGCTGCAGACGTGTTCTTGTTACGGCTTATGAAAGAGATGTTTCTCCCAAATGGTATGCGGGAGGCACTCTTATTATCGACGGAAAGCGGATTGATATGAAGGAGCTGTTTGCGCCCAAAAAGGAGGAATCGGAGGAATCTGCCGGCACACAAACATCTCCCTTCGATATAACGTCTGCTTCGGAATCAACGGCACAAACTTCTGCTTCCCAATCCGCAGCGGCAACAACCTCGGCTCAACCTGCCGCATAACAATAAGCTTTACATTTATATTTTTATCCAAATATTTTTAATAAATTCCAATATATTTAATGCTAATTGCTAATTAAACTACTTAATGCTAATTGCTAATTAAACTACAGAAAAAGCCCATAAGACAAATTTTATACTTTGATTGGCTATCGGAATTAGGATTTTAAAATCATCGGTATTGAACTTAATTTTTGTCGGCTCTTCCGCAGCTTTTGTATAGAGAGCGGAAATATCAAGCTTTTGGCTTATTTGCGGCTTGCTTTGGAAGGCTTGATTGCGAAACAGCATAAAATTATTCCCAAGTCAGCGGTTACCGTTAAAAACAAATGAAATTGAAAAGAGAATGGTATGAGTACAAGCAACATAAACGGTTCACTTAATATAGCCGGAAAAAATTCCAACGAAACATATACAATAAGCGTACCCTCTAATTTATTGGGCTTTTGCAGATATGATTTTTCCCGATTTATGAAGGAAAGCAACGATCTGTGCGTAAAATGCCTTAAAACAGGCGAATACCCTGTGGAAAAAATCGCAGCCCTCCGCAATTCCATATCGGGCTGTCACAAATATTATGAAAACAATGTCAGATCTACATTTGACAAAATCGTTTTGGATTGTTGGATAGAGTATATATGCAGAGTAAACGAGCTGAGTACCGCCGCCCTGTGGGATACCTTTATGGGCTGTAATACGCCGCTTGAAAGAGCTTTTTTTCAGCGGCTTACCGAATACCGCACACACCGTGCCATAAACCAGTGGATAAATCTGCTGAAAATTCAGGAATATGCAAAAAAGAAGATAGATTTTGTGTTCGGTCACAAGCTGCGCTCTGTTGAAGAGGCATCGGTGCGGCTTAATTTCTTTGATTTGATGTTCAGCGTGGCGGCAAACGAGCAGGGATATTCTCTTGAAGCAATCGGCTCTGTTAAATTTTGCAGACCGGGACGGCTTATTAACGCTCCCTTTGTTTATAACGGCGTGTCAAAGGAGATAGTGAAAAATCTGTTCAAGGACGTTCAGTTTGCAGACAGCCTGCCCTACGCCGCCAAAGAAGAGGGGGCAATGTCCGATTGGGAGGCTATGGACGCATTTGCGGTTATTAAAAATTTTCTTCCCGAATATTCGGACAGCGTTGCTAATATTATTCTTAAATCTATGTCAAAATTCCCCGACACGGTTTATACTCCCACGTCCTTTAAGGCTATGATCGACCTTGAAATAGACGCAATAATCGGTATGGAGGGATATTTGCAAAAGTGCGCCAACTGCGGACAATACTATATGCGCAGCAAGTATTACGACTACGATTATTGCGATACCGTACAGAAAAACGAGGGAATGACCTGCCGTGAGCTTATGGAAATGGACCAGCCCGAACCTATGAGCGAGGAGGATTTCTTAAAATTCAAGGAAAAAGCGGAACTGCTTTACCGTGAAATGGCGGACAAGGTAAATATCGAGATAAGTCAGCGTGATTTCAGCGAATGGGCGGGAAATTACAATGTTATTTTAAACAATGTGATGAGCGGACACGCCACCGAATCGGATTTTGAAGATTTTGTGGAGTATTCTCACCAGCTTGCAAATCAGAAAATGTCAAGGGCAAAGCAAAGCGTTTTAACCGCAACGCAAGAGGAAATGACACGTCCCGACGGCACAAAGGTACAGGTTAAGCCCTATCAGTTCGCACGTATAGACAGAAAGGAATTGGAAAAGCAGGGACTGTTAAAGCCCGCAAAGGAAAAGGAAGAATCCCTGCCCCCCATAACTCCCCGTGAGAAACAAGAAGCTTCTGCTCCTCCTGTGGCAAGAATAATTAGGGGGGCGCAGCCTACCAGCTATCATCAGATACCGTTAACCGATTCGGAGCAGAGCAAGGAAATTCCCATAAAGTCCGATGTATTTGTGGGAGAGGATTTTTCCAAGGAGCAGGATAATTCCTCTGCCGCAAGTGAACGGTCATATAGTCCCCAAGCCGATCAAAAGGAAACTAAAGAGTACAGCGGCTTTAAAGAATATCCCGACAGCTCCGCTTATACTCAAAGCGGCAATCCTTCTCACGATAATAGCAGATTGATAAAAACGGGTGAAATTGCGGAAAGCTCCGACCCTCATTTTCCCGAGCTTTCCGATTATCCCGAGCAATATTCGGAACAGGGCGGCTATGATGAATCAGATGAAGAAAAGCCTGCTTCCGCCGATAAAATAAAAGAATTGGAAAAAGTGCTGCAAGAATCGGCGGAACGCATTTCAAGAAAATCTCCGCAAAATAATCCAACTGTTTCCCAAAAGCAGCATTTTGAACAAGGGGAATTAGAGGCGGAGGAAGAATATGGGGAAGAGGCAGATACTGCTTATGAAGCGCCCGATAAAGCTCGTCATTTAAAGGAAGAAGAAGCCGATAACGCCCATAACAGGCACGTAACTCCTCAGATCAAGCTGCCTGAATTGGATAAAACAAAAAAGCATAGGGACAGCTTTTTTGATTTGGGAAGCGGTCGTATTCCAAACAGCGAAAGCTCCCAATCCGATTTTATTGACGAAAGGGACGTAAAGGAAGAAAAGGAGCTTAAAGAAAGCGAAAGCCAAAGCTACTCGGATTCTTATGAGCCTGATATACAAGGAAAGCAAAGCCCAAATCCCCAAGCACAGCAAGCCGAGAAAACAATAAGTCAAGGAAGAGCGGCTAAGGTGGCGGGAGCGTACCGTTCTGTTGCGGAAATGGCGGAAACGGCTGAAACGGGAGAAAGCGATAAAAGCGCTTCCGATAAAGAAAAAAGCAGTACGGCGGACGATTTTGCAAAGATATTAAGCAGCATTGAGCGCAGCGACGGCTTTGACGAGGAAACAATACCATTAGACGCAGAGGGAGTACCCTTATCCCATAAAACAAAGCACGTTATGGACGCAATTATGAAAAACAGCGGCGTCAGCCCCTCACTGATATACGGCAGACGTCAGGCGGCTGAAAAGAACGTGATAATAGACGAGGAATTTAGGGATAAAAAGAAGAAAAAAGAGGACGGCTGATTTTTTGCGAATTGATTGAGAATTATTAAGAGCCGCATTGCAAACCATTGATTACAGCTATGGCGATAAAAAAGAAGAGGAGTAATAACAGTTATTATGAAATTACTTGTTATTGACGGAAACAGCATAATTAACCGTGCTTTTTACGGAATAAGAGCCTTGTCCAATAAAAAAGGCGTTCCCACTCATGCGGTAACAGGCTTTATGAATATACTTTTAAAGCTTGAAAATAACTATAAGCCCGATTGTGTAGCCGTTGCCTTTGATTTAAAAGCTCCCACCTTCCGCCATAAAATGTATGACGGCTACAAAGGCACACGAAAGCCTATGCCTGACGAGCTTGCAGTGCAAATGCCTATTGTTAAGGATATTTTGCGGTGTATGGGTATCTGCGTAGTGGAAAAAGAGGGCTGGGAGGCGGACGATATATTGGGAACGCTTTCCCATGCGGCGGAGCTTTCGGGCAATACCGCAGTTATAGCCACAGGCGACAGGGACAGCTTTCAGCTTATAACCGACAAGGTTTACGTCAATTTGGCGGGAAATAAAGAGGACGTTCTGTACACCCCGCAGGGTATTTTTGAAAAGTACGGAGTTACCCCCATACAAATGTTGGAGGTAAAGGCTCTTATGGGGGACAGCAGCGATAATATCCCGGGAGTAAAGGGCATTGGTGAGAAAACCGCCTTTGATCTTATACAAAAATACTCTACAGTAAGCAATATTTATGAAAAATTAGATGATTTGGATATAACGGCGGGTGTTAAAAAGAAGCTTTCAGAGGGAAAAGAAAGCTGCGAGTTAAGCCGCAAGCTTGGCACTATCGCACTTGACGCTCCCATAGACACTGATTTAAGCCATTATGTACCTGCTCAAAGGGACGAGGTAAGGTTAGCGGAAATATTGTCGGAGTTGGAAATGTTTTCGGTGCTGAAAAAAATGAATATTTCTCCCGAAAATATAAAAAAAGCCAATGAAAACCTTGCACAAAAGGCTGTTTCGGAGGCGCAGGGCAATTCTGCCAATACTCAAACCGGCTCAAAGGAGATTCCTTTCAATAAAAACGCCCCAATTTTAATTTTTAAGGACGACGGAATAACAGCATATAAGGATTGTGAAGAAATAAAAACAGACAATATTAAAGAGCTTTTGAAACAAGATCTTGAAAAATACAGCTTTGATTTAAAAGCCTTGTACGGCTATGCTATGCAAACCGGAATTGAGATAAACAACGTAACCTTTGACATTACCTTAGCGGCTTATTTGCTTAATTCAACCGCCTCCAATTACGAGCTTGGCAAGCTTTGCGGCGAAAACGGCATAGTATTGTCCGAAAGCGGCGATAATACGGGAGAATGTCTTTATCAGCTTGCCCAAAAGCTGATGAAAAAGATTTATGAGCAAAATTCGGACAAGGTTTTAAAGGAGATAGAAATTCCTCTTGCAAAAGTGCTTACCCAAATGGAAATCGAGGGAGTTAAGGTAGATTTGGAGGGCATTGAAGGCTTTGGAAAAGAGCTGTCGGAAAAAACCGCCTTAACCGAAGCAAAAATATACCGGCTTGCGGGAGAAAGGTTTAACATAGCCTCTCCAAAGCAGCTGGGAATAGTGCTGTTTGAAAAGTTGGGTCTGCCCTTTGGAAAGAAAACCAAAAACGGCTATTCCACCAACGCAGATGTGTTGGAGGAGCTTAGGGACAAGCACCCCATAATCCCCCTTATATCCGATTACAGAGCGTTTACAAAGCTTCAGTCCACTTATGTAAGCGGATTAAAGGCGGCGGTAAGCGGCGACGGCAGAATACACACCACCTTTAAGCAAACCGAAACCCGCACCGGAAGAATAAGCAGCGCAGAGCCAAATATACAAAACATACCCGTCCGTACCGAATTGGGAAAAAATATGCGAAAGTTTTTTGTGGCAAAGGAAGGCTGCGTATTAGTGGACGCAGACTATTCGCAAATCGAGCTAAGAGTGCTTGCTCACCTTGCCAACGACAAAATTATGCAGCAGGCTTTTATTAACGGCGACGATATTCACGCAATAACCGCCTCTCAGGTGTTCAATCAGCCTTTAGAGTGGGTAACTCCTCAGCTGCGTTCAAGGGCAAAGGCGGTAAATTTCGGAATAGTTTACGGCATCGGAGCATTTTCTTTATCAAAGGACATCGACGTTTCGGTGGCGGAGGCAAAGCGTTATATTGAAGCATACTTATCCAAGTACAGCGGCGTTGATTCCTTTATGAAAAATACCGTTGAAGCGGCAAAGAAAAATCTGTATGTGGAAACTATGTTTGGCAGAAGAAGATATATTACCGACATAAACTCGTCAAATAAGCTTGTTCAGGCGGCGGCGAAGCGTATTGCAATGAACACGCCAATACAGGGAACTGCTGCGGATATTATTAAGCTGGCTATGATCAAGGTTTATAACAGGCTTAAATCGGAAAATCTGCCTGCCCGCCTTATTTTGCAGGTTCACGACGAGCTGATTGTGGAAGCCGAGGAAGGCGCTGCTGAAAAAACGGCGGAAATTTTAAAAGAGGAAATGGAAAACTGCGTAAAGCTTTCAGTCCCCCTTACTTCCGACGTAAAAATAGGAAAGACTTGGTTTGACACCCACTGAATTTGCATTGACGAAAATCCTTATTCAAAGGTTTGTTAGTCGGCATAAGCTGATATTTGCCAAAACGGAAATAGTTATCATTTGGTTATTGGCGGCAGAGAGAGGCATTGGAACTAATAATATAATAAATAATCGGTGAAAAAATGAAAAATGTGTTAATCATCTGTACATCAAACAAAACCCGCAGTCCTATGGCAATGGAGATAGCCAACGGAATTGCGGCAAAAAGAAACGCACCCTACAGCTTTAAAAGCGCAGGCTTTGCGGTTATGGGAGAAGAAGTTGACGAAAACGTAAAAACCGTATTATCGGAGATAGGCATTGAAACAAGCTACAAGCCCACTCATATTTCCCAATACAATATTGATAATTTTGACGCCTTTCACGTTATGACCCAAAGGCAGAAGATAACCCTTTGTTCTCTCTACAAAAACAAGAAAATAGAGGACAAGATTACCGTGTTGGGCGCAGAAGATCCGTATTTTAACGGCATAGAGGCTTATCGAAGCTGCCGCGATCTTTTTATTGAATTTTACGACAGCTACATCAGAGGGTAAAAATGAGATCATCGGAAATCGAGATAATTGCCGATTTGGAGCAAAAGTGCTTTCCAAATGAGTTTTGGAGCTTTCAAGCTGTGAAAAGCACCTTAGAAAGAGCCGACGCCCTTTACGGCATCGAATATGCGGAAAATACGGCGGCGGGCTATTATCTGTCCGCCGCCGCCTTTGAACAATGTGAGCTTTACAGAATAGCGGTATTGCCGATGTACAGAAATAAAGGCATAGGCAGCAGGCTTATGGAAAATTTTTTAACCGAGATAAAAAACAAGCCCGAGATAAAAAGCGTGTTTTTAGAGGTAAGGTCAAAAAACACGCCTGCCGTTGCTTTATATAAAAAATACGGCTTTAAACAAATTGCTTTGCGGAAAAATTATTACAAAGATGACGATGCGTTGATTTTTAAATTGGATATTTAAGAAAGGCTTTTATATTATTTGCTTATGAGTTAACGGATAAATCAGCGCATTTTAAACTAATTCTATTTCACAATACTTTCAATTTGAAATATGAAAACAGTATAAATCTTATTTTGCTATTGACTTTTACACTTTATTGTGCTATATTTTTATAAAGTGATATGTTAAAGTAAATCTTTAATTTAAAAGTGAGGAATAACTATGAACATTAACGAAAAAGGAAAAGCGGAAGATTTTGAATTGTTGTATAACGCTGTTTTAAAGCTTAAAAATGTTGATGAGTGCGATAAGTTTTTTAAGGATTTATGCACAATGCAGGAGCTGATTTCCATTGCTCAGCGTTTGAGAGTTGCAAAGCTTCTCTCCGAAAAGCAGATTTACAACAGCATTGTTTCCGAAACAGGCGCATCTACCGCCACTATAAGCAGAGTAAACCGCACATTGAATTACGGCAATAAGGGTTATACTCTTGTTTTTGACAGAATGTCCCCCGAAGAATTAAAATAAGCATTAAAATAAGAATCCAAAATGGGCTTAAACAGGCTTAAAATAAGGAGCTGAATAATTTGAGCTATTCCGATTTTGCCCGATTTTATGATATTCTGACGGAAAATATAAATTATAATGAAATTGCGGAATATTATAATGGAATATTGGAAAAAAGAGGAGTAAGGAAAGGCTGTCTGCTTGATTTAGCCTGCGGCAGCGGAAATCTTTCAATCCCCTTGTCAGAATACGGATATAATGTGTTTGGCGCTGACGTTTCGCACGAGATGCTGACAATGGCGGCAAACAAATCCGACAAAATACATTGGATATGCGCAGATATGACGAAGCTTAGCTTTGAAAACCAATTTGACGCTGTAGTGTGCGCTTTGGACAGCCTTAATCATTTAGAGGATCAAAATCAAATTCAAGACTCTTTTAATGGCATATTTCAAAGCTTAAAAAGCGGCGGTGTTTTTGCCGCAGATTTAAACACTCCCTATAAGCATAAGTTTGTATTGGCGGACAACGCTTTTACTTTTGACTATGAGGGACTATTCTGCGGGTGGCAAAATGAGTTGGAGAAGGACAGCCCTCTTTTGCCGGTGGAGATGTTTTTGGATTTCTTTTCGGAGAATAACGACGGCAGTTATACAAGATATTCCGACTATGTAAGGGAAATTGCCCTGCCTTGGGAAGCGGTGGAGGATATGCTGAAAAAAAGCGGATTTTCTCATATTGAAATTGAGGAATATTTAACGGCTGAAGCTTTGACGGAAAAATCCGAAAAATTCACTGTTATCGCAAGAAAGAATTGATTTATGTTAAAATAACCGCTTAATAAAGAATTGATTTAAGTTATGATAACCGCTTAATATTAAATTTGCGGAATTAAGGCGAAAAGGGCAGCTTGTAAGCCTTTTTGTCGGATATTGTATTACATTTTGTTTAAAAGGAACGTTGATATGGGTAAAATAGTAAGAGCCTTGTCTGAGGACGGAAGCGTTTTATGCAGCTCTGTGGACGCTGCCGATATTTGCAACGAAATAGTAAGAATACACAAGCCTTCTCCTGTGGCAACTGCGGCTATGGGCAGGCTTGCGGCGGCAGGCTCGCTTATGGGAGCACTTATGAAGGGCGAGGACGACGCACTGACCTTGAGAATTAACGGCGGAGGACCGTCGGGTACAATTCTGTGCGTATCCGATTATATGGGAAACGTTCGCTGCTGCTGTGACAATCCCGCCGCAGATCTTCCGTTAAAGGAAAACGGCAAGTTAGACGTAGGCGGGTTTGTGGGAAAGGACGGATTTTTGGCGGTAATAAGGGACTTGGGGCTTAAAGAACCGTATGCCACCCAGTCGCCTATTGTAAGCGGAGAAATTGCGGAGGATATAACCGCTTATTATGCCATAAGCGAACAAATACCCACAGTATGCGCCCTCGGAGTGCTTGTAGACAGAGATCACAGCGTTAAGGCGGCAGGCGGATATATAATTCAGCTTGTGCCGCCCGTAAACGAAGCCGCCATTGACTTTATAGAGAACAATATTAAAGATATGCAGAGCGTAACTCAAATGCTGACAGAAGGAAAAACTCCCGAGGAAATTGCACTTATGGGACTTAAAGGATTAAACGGCGAAATTTTAGACAGCTGGGAGTGCGGCTATAAGTGCAGATGCAGCAGAGAACGCACCGAAAAAATGCTTATCAGCTTGGGAAAAAAGGAGCTTACTCAGTTAGCCCAAGAATCGGAAAACGAATCCGGCAAGGAAACCGAAATATGCTGCCAATTCTGCGGCAAAAAGTATTATTTCTCCAAAGAGGAGCTTGAAAAGTTGGCTGAAAGAATTTGATTATATGAAAATCAAACTTTTATAATTGAATATATTAAAAAACCGCCTAATCAAAAACGATTAAGCGGTTTTTTATATTTAAGAATTAAAATAATAAGCAGAAAGATAAAAAAGCAAAGCGTTCTTACATTTAAATTTGCTATATTAAATAATTTAAACTTATTTCAAAAACTCACTGATTTTTTTAAGGAATGTTTCCCCGTACATTTCAAGCTTCATATCGCCCACTCCGCTTATCTGCAAAAAATCCGACTTGGTTTTGGGCTTTTTAAGCGCCATATCCTCCAAAGAGGCGTTGTTGAAAATCACATAGGCGGGAAGTCCTTTTTCCCTTGCTAAAGAAAGCCTTAACTCCTTCAGCTGATCAAAAAGCTCCTTATCCTTATCGGTAAGCTGCTTTTTATCAAGAGAGGGCAGATTGGGCTTATCCGCTGCTTCTTTGGAATAATGGGGCGAAATTTGGGATGCGTCGCTGTAATCGCCTTTAAAATAGCCGCTTTTGCTTATTCTGAATTTTGCGGTAATTTTTTCTTTTTTTCTAACCGCCCTGTCGCCCTTTTCTGTTATGTACAGCAAGCGGTATTGATCGTCGCTGCGGCGGAGATAGCCTTGCTTTACAAGTATGTCTATAAGCTCCGAGATCCGCTTTTTATCGTAATTAGCCATTATGCCGTAGGTGGAAAGCTTATTTAGCCCGCCGCTTGTGATTTTTTGCCCTTTGCTGCCTTTCAGAATATCGGCAACCGTTGCCGAACCAAATGTTTTCCCGATTTGCCGCAGTCTGAAAACGCAGCTTATGATACGCATAGAGGGATCTGTAATATCCTCGCTGCGAAATTCCCCATTGCAGTTGGAGCAGCCCGAACACCCCTCGCATTTTTCCCCGAAATAATTTAACAGGTATTCTCTCAGACAGTCGGTGGTAGTGCAGTATTCCACCATTGCGTCAAGCCGTTTTCTGTCTTGCCTTTTAACCTCCGCCAACTGTTGCGCCGTAAGTCCCTCTCCCTCTGTATTATCTATAAAAAACAGAGCTGTGTTAATATCTGCGCCGCTGTACAGCAAAACGCAGTCCGCCGCCGTTCCGTCACGTCCCGCACGCCCTGCCTCCTGATAATAGGCTTCCGGACTTTTGGGCATATTGTAATGTATAACAAAGCCCACGTTGGATTTATCGATACCCATTCCAAAGGCGTTGGTGGCAACCATTACCCTTGTTCTGTCGTATATAAAGTCCTCTTGGCTTTCCTTTCTTGCCGTATCGGTCATTCCCGCATGATACATAGATGCTTCAACACCGTTTTCCTTGCAGAAAGCAAAAACCTGCTCCGTCTGCTTTCTGGTATTGCAGTATATTATTCCGCAGCGGTCGGAAAACTTTTCAAGCAGGCTTAACAGCACTTGGGGCTTCTCCTTGTTTCCCGCCTTTATCACTTCAAAGAACAGATTTGGACGGTCAAAGCCGGTTATTATTTCCAAAGGATTATTCAGCTTCAGCTTTTGGATAATATCCTGTCGTACATTATCGGTGGCGGTGGCGGTAAATGCGCTTACAATCGGTCTTACAGGCAGTTTGTCTATAAAATCCGCAATTTTCAGGTAAGACGGCCTGAAATCCTGTCCCCACTGGCTTATACAGTGCGCCTCGTCCACCGTTATCATAGAAATATCCGTACGCAAGGCAAAATTTAAAAAGCCCTCCGCTTCAAGCCTTTCGGGAGCAACAAACAACAGCTTAAACTCACCGTTCTCCGCCATTCTCAATGTTAAAATATACTCCTCAAAAGACAGAGAGCTGTTTAAAACTCCTGCCGACACTCCGTTTTGCGTCAAAGACATAGACTGATCCTTCATAAGAGAAATGAGGGGAGAAATAACCAAGGTAATCCCGCTCAGCATTAGTGCGGGCAGCTGATAGCAAACCGATTTGCCCGCTCCCGTGGGCATAACCGCCAACAAATCTCCGCCGCTTAAAATCCTGTCAACTGCCTGCTCCTGTCCCTTTCTGAAATCGGAATGTCCGAATACATCCTTTAACAGCTTGTATTTGTCCATTTTATAATTCCTTTTTTGTTTGTTACTTATAATTGTATATTATATTTGCATAGATGTCAAGTCAAAGAATTACTGTAATAGATTAACGGCATTTTTAAAAGTTGATTAAAAACAAAAAAGCAATTTTAGGCACTTTTTATTTGCTGTACCTAAAATTGCTTTATTTTGATTTTTTCTGATTGTAAATTAAATAGGAATATATATTTAATTCGTGCAAAACGGTAAAATTTTTTTTAATTTATGTATTTACTTTTTGCCTTTCACATTTTTTATGATTTTTTAGCAAAGAAATCATCGCAGAATTTATTCCAGCAAAGGTCATATTCCTTATGAGAAAGCTTTTTTATATCGGAAATCTTTGTAATCCCTCGATTTATTGCTTCATCCACGAATCCGAAAATAGAATCATTTGAGCAGCTTTCATAAGCTCTTATCGTATTCCAGCCGTTGAGGTAAGCGTAATACATTCTTGTATGTCCGTCTAAGGAAATATACTTATTTATTCGATTATCCCATAATACGGGGATAATAACGTCATTGCCGCTGTGAATAAAAGTTGAAACAGCATTAAGCTTATCTTCGTCAACGTAAAACTGAGTGGGCTGAATTTCCGTAAGGGGCAGCTCTTTTTGCAGGACAGGAGGAAATTTTGCAATAAGATTGTTTTTGTCATCGTAAAAGTCTGTAATATGTTGGGTGTAAAAACGAAATTCATCAATTATCGGTAAAACCGAGCTGTAATCATAATATTCCACTACCGCCGAGCTTTCCCCGATTATTCTGAAGGAACAAGGATATTTTCCGTCCACAACAAAGGCTCCGTGCTGAAAAAGCACATCTTTTGCAAACCTTCCGTCATCGTATTCGTCAATCCTTTTTATATCCATAACTTGCCCTGCTTTATTTTTATTTTACTTATAGAATTTGCTTTTGGATAAGACGATTCCCGCAATTACAGCCAAAACGGCGGAAATAGCCACAGGCATATAAACGTTGTCCGCAAAGGGCAGCCCCTGCACGTTCATACCGTAAAAGCTGAACACCATAGTGGGAACTGCCATTACTATAGTTATAATGGTAAGCACCTTCATTACTATATTCAAATTA
>CAZRRT010000061.1:0-13237 GCA_964602605.1 uncultured Ruminiclostridium sp. | reverse complement strand
AATCCCATACTTCAAGCAGATGTGCTTATAACTGACTGGTCGGATATTTCCTTTGAATTCGCATACACCACAAAGCGTCCTGTTTTGTTTATTGACACGCCTATGAAGGTTATGAACTCGGATTATGTTAATTTTAAGCATACTCCTGTTACAATAGCGTTAAGAAATGTACTTGGAAAAAATATTAAGCCCGATGAGCTTGACAAGGCTATACCTACAATAGAAGAATTTTTAAACAACAAAACCTTATACCGAGATCAAATTGACAAGGCTCTCCATGAGCATATTTTCAACGTGGGAAACAGCAAAAAGGTTTACGGAAGATATGTACTTAAACGTCTTGGCAAAAAAATATCATAATTAAGGAGAACAGCTATGCAAGCAATTATATTGGCGGCGGGAATGGGAAAGCGGCTACAATTTCTCACCCGTAATAATACAAAATGTATGGTAGAGGTAAACGGCGTTAAGCTTATCGACCGTATGCTTCATCAGCTTGAAGGATATAAGCTTAACCGCATTGTTATTGTGGTGGGTTATGAAGGAAAAAAGCTTATTGACTATATCGGCACTCTTGATATAAAAACGCCTATTGAATATATTGATAACCCGATTTATGACAAAACCAACAATATTTATTCATTGAGCCTTGCACAAAAGCAGCTTTGCGAAGACGATACCTTGCTTTTTGAGTCGGATATTATTTTTGAGGACGCAGTTGTTGACCAGCTCCTTGACGATCCGAGAGATACTCTTGCCCTCGTGGATAAATACGAGGCTTGGATGGACGGCACTTGCGTTCAGATAAACGAAAACGATGAAATAAAAGCCTTCATCCCGGGTAAGCACTTTAAATTTAACGATATTGACAGCTATTATAAAACAGTAAATATCTACAAATTCAGCAAGCACTTTTCAGAGGCTTATTATGTCCCGTTTTTGAAAGCATATCAGTCTGCATTGGGTGAAAACGAGTATTACGAGCAGGTTCTCAGAGTAATTACTATGTTAGATGATCCTGTGATTAAAGCAAAGCGTTTAACAGGACAGATTTGGTATGAAATTGACGATATTCAGGACTTGGATATTGCAAGCTCTATGTTTGATTCCGATTGCGAAGAAAAAATCTCCCTTCTTCAAAATAGATACGGCGGATATTGGAGATACCCTAAGCTTGTTGATTTTTGCTATCTTGTAAATCCTTATTTTCCTCCCAAAAGAATGTTGGACGAAATAAAGGCGAATATTGAAAAGCTGATAACTCAATATCCTTCGGGAATGGGAGTTAATTCTCTTTTAGCCGCAAAGGATTTTTATGTTAAGCAGGAAAATATACTTGTGGGAAACGGAGCAGCGGAGCTTATTAAGTCGCTTATGTCAAGGCTTAGCGGCAAAACAGGCTTTGTGCGCCCCACATTTGAAGAATATCCCAACAGGTATTGCAAGGATAATTCGGTGTGCTTTACGCCTCAAAACAAGGATTTTACCTACACTGCCGACGACTTAATACAATTTTTCTCTCAAATCAGTATTGACAACTTGATTATAATAAACCCCGACAATCCCAGCGGAAACTATCTGCCCCAAAAAGACGTGCAAAGGCTTATAGAATGGACAAGCGAAAAAGGCATAAAGCTTGTTTTGGACGAGTCCTTCTCTGATTTTTCCGATGAAGGGGACAATACTTTCATAAAACAGGATATTCTTACTCAAAACAAGCATTTGTATGTGATGAAAAGCATATCCAAAAGCTATGGCGTTCCGGGTCTGCGTTTAGGCATTTTGGCTTCCGGCGACAGCGATACTATAAAGGAAATGAAAAAAGACGTAGCTATTTGGAACATTAACTCTATAGCGGAATTTTATATGCAGATTGCGGAAAAATATCGCAAGGACTATGTTAAGTCGTTGGAGTATTTAAGAGAGGAACGCAAAAAGCTGTTTAATGAACTGTCTGAAATTTCGTGGATGCGCCCCATACCTTCTCAGGCAAATTACATTATGGTGGAATTAACGGGACAATTTACCGCAAAAGAGCTTACAAAGCGTTTGCTTGTTGAAAGCAGCCTGCTGATAAAGGATTTGTCGTTAAAGGTAAAAGGCGGAGAGTATGTGAGAATTGCGGTAAGAAACAGAGAGGATAACGAAAAGCTGATTAAGGCGATAAAGGCGATTAAGTAGTTGAGGATAAAAAAATGAAGTTGATAACTTTTGATGATATAAAAAGGCTTAATATAAGTCCGTCCGACTGTTATAATTGGGTATGTGAAACTCTTGAAAACAAAAGTAAAGCTATCCTGCCCCCAAAAATCAGTCTAAAGCCCATTGAACACACTTTCACCAATATTATGCCTTGTTTCATTACTAATTCCAAAATGGGATTAGTCGGTATAACCAAGATTGTCAACAGATACCCCGACCGTGTTCCTGCGTTAGATAGTATGCTGATACTTATTGACGGCAATACGGGAGAATACCTTGCTTTAATGGACGCAAACCTGATAACCGCACTAAGAACGGGAGCGGTTGCTGCAAATTCCATTAAATTACTTGCAAAAAGCAATTTTCGGAATATCTCTATGTTAGGCTTGGGGAATACCGCCCGTGCGGCTTTAATGGTTTTAGCCCATATATATCAAGACAGAGAATTTAACGTTAAGCTGTTAAGATACAAAAATCAGGAGGAAAGCTTTAAAGACCGATTTAAAGATTACAATAGCTTGCATTTCAGCTATGCCGATTCATATGAGGAGCTTATTAAGGGATCAGAGGTTGTAATTTCCTGTGTAACTTATTTTGAAGACGACATTTGTTCTGACGATTGCTTTGATGAGGGAGTCCTTGTTGTGCCTGTACACACAAGGGGATTTTCCAACTGCGATTTGTTTTTTGACAAGGTTTTTGCAGACGATTACGGTCATGTGCATCATTTTAAAAACTTTGACAAATTTAAATCCTTTGCCGAGGTCGCAGATATTATTTGCGGAAAAGCAGCGGGCAGAGAAAATGATAAACAGAGAATTTTAGCTTACAATATAGGACTATCTATTCATGACGCCAATTATGCCGCATATATCTATGATATGCTGAAGGACGATGATTCTATAGCAAATATTGATTTAAAAGCTCCTAAAGAAAAATTTTGGTTGTAATAACAAAGATATTAAGTTAACTTATAATATGCTCTCGGCAAAAAGGGAGCATATTTTTTATGTTTTTTTATAAAGCATTTGGCAGAAAACACAGCTCTTAATCAGGCTGTCTACTACGCTTTCAATTTAGCGGTTACTCACACAGAATTATTAAAAAAATTGCGTAGCATTAACTACGCAAATTTTTTATAGATTGTGAGAAAGCTCATATAAAATAGTTTTTCTTTTTAAAAATTTATTTTTTTTTACAGTCTGAAATCATAATTTTTATTGTTTGATTAGAAATTAGCATTACCTGCTATTTCATAAATAATAAAATTTATCAATAAAGACTGCCATAATTAGCACAAGCTCTGTAATCCGCACCTTCCAACTCTTTAGTTCCGAAATAAGTCCAAGCGTGAGGACGATAAATTTTTTCTTCGGGAATGTTGTGGAGCGATACGGGAATACGCAGCATAGAAGCAAGTGTAATCATATCCGCACCCACATGACCGTAAACAAATGCGCCGTGATTTGCGCCCCAATTAGCCATAACACTGTATACGTCCTTAAAGCTGTCGTTTCCCGTGAGAATGGGAGCAAACCAAGTGGAAGGCCATGTTTTGTCAGTGCGCTCCAAAAGAGTTTTATTCACATTATCGGGCAGCTCCACGGTATATCCTTCCACAATTTGAATAACAGGTCCTTGTCCCTTTACCAAGCTGAGTCTTGCAAAGGTGCAGGGCATAACCCCTTTTGTGGAATAGCAGGAGGAAAATCCGCCGCCTCTGAAATATCCCAAGTTAGCGCAGCACCAAGAGGTGGATTTAAGACAAGCGTCAATGTCTGTATCGGTCATATCCCACCAATTCTTCATACAGCTTTCGCCTTTTTCGTTAACACAAGCACCTGTGCCGTCCAAAGCTGCCGCACCGCTGTTTATAAGATGAATGAAACCGTTTTTCGCAACGCCTTCGGGCTTCCAGCCTGTAACTCTTTCAACCGATTCGGGCGACCAATAGGTTCTTACGTCAGCAAAGACAGCGGCTCTTGATGTAACCTGATGAAGCAAAAGAAGAGTAGCGCCGTTAAGTCCGTCGTTTTCGGTAGCAAATGGTATAGGCTCACGCTTGCCGTTCCAGTCGAAAGAAGTGTTTAAAATAGCCTCGGTGAAATCTGCGTTAGGCATAAAGTCGGTCCAGTTGCGCTGTCCCTGAAATCCGCCCATAACTGCGTTTCTTCCCTTTGCTTCCTCTAACCAGCCCATTTTTGCAAGCTTTGGATTGCCTTTTAAAATATCCATTACTATGCAGGTCATCTTTGCGATAAACTTCCAATTCTCCTCTTTTTCCTCGGCAGTCAACACAGTGCGCTGATAGAACATTCCGTCTGTGGGATTGATGTCTATTCCTTCCTTGCAATTAGCCTTTATCCACGCCAGCGCTTTTTCATATTCGTCCTTGTCATAAATTCCCAATTTTTCACGGCGGATTATTTCGGTCATATCAACCCACTCGGGATGAATACCCAAATAGCTGCGGAAAAAGTCCTCGTTGCAGTAAGAACCTGCAATTCCCATAGCTACCGAACCGATATTAACATAGCTCTTGTTTCTGATGTCGCCTACAGCAGCGGCACAGCGGGCAAAACGCAGTATTTTTTCCTCTACGTCCTCGGGAATTGTTTTATCGTCGGCGTCCTTAACGTCGTGTCCGTAAATGGAGAAGCAGGGCATACCGATTTGTGCATATGCGCTCATTGCAGCCGCAAGGAAAACCGCACCGGGACGCTCTGTGCCGTTAAATCCCCAAACTGCCTTAATAGTGTTGGGATTTTCGTCAATAACAGTTGTAACATAGCACCAGCAGGGAGTTACCGTTAAAGTTGCCACAACGTTTTCCGTGCTGAATTTCTCGTTGCAGGCAGCGCTTTCCGCAATACCGCCTATAGTGGTATCCGCAATAACGCACTCCAACGGCTCGCCGCTTGCGTGGCGCACCTTAGAGGTGATAAGCTCTGCGGCGGCTTTTGCCATATTCATAGTCTGCTCCTCAAGGCTTTCCCTGATTCCGAATTGACGTCCGTCAATAACAGGTCTGATTCCGATTTTTGATAACATATGACAGTCCTCCTAAAAAGTAATTTTATTAAAATGATAATAAAAAATCACTAAATAATTCTAAATATTTTAATCAAGGCAATTATAATAACAACCAAAACCAAAAAGCCTATCTGAAAGGCTCTTTCACCTTTTCCCGAAACAGTTTCGCAGGGTATGCCGTTTTGTTTTGCCCATACGCAAAACAACTCGATATTGCTGCAAGCTAAGTTTAAATCCTTCCAGCCGCACAGCCTTTTGTTGCTGCGGTCATATAACGCCATAGAGCCTTCTCCGTTAATTGTAATTCTTTTCATCTGCTGTGCCGAAAAAGCTTTTTTATGTATTGTAATATTCTCGCCGTCAATAGCTATACTTTTTCCAACCTTGAAGGGCGCAAGAGCTTGATTTTCTAAAAATGCCATTTCCGAACTTTTGTCCTTTGAACATAAGAGATAAGTGAGCCGTTGTATTTTTCCGTAACGGATATTCTCCGCTGCGGACATTTTCTCCGCTATTGAAGCTTTTTTCATATTCATATCTCCTTATCTGTTAATACTTGAAAAATCAATAGTCAATACCGTCAAATATTATCTGTGAATTGCTTTTCAAAAATTCTCGTATATCCCGACAGGAAACCATAGCACTGTATTTGTATCTGCCCAAAAAGTCCGTTCCGCCGCCTATGTTTATTCCCACTATCTCGCCTTTAATGTTTATTGCCGCACTTCCGCTGCTGCCCGGGGCGATATAGGCGTTATGACAGATAACAGGCGTATTGCCAAGCTGATCGTCAGCGGAGAAGCTTATGGTTTTTTCCGAGGTTACCGTGCCGTAGCTTCTTATAAAACGCCGTCCCTCAGGATTGCTGATAACCGCTATCTGTAAGTCCTTTGACAATTCGTCTTTGGAAATCGGAAGAATGTCAAGAGTTCGGGAAGAAACAAAACTGACTACCGCCAAATCAAAGTTTTTATCGTAATATTCAATTTTTGCAGAGGGAAAGCTTTGGTAATATTCAATAAGTCCCGGGTATTTTTCTTTTTCCTGGGAGTAGGAGGGAGAACCGCAGGGAATTATGTATAAAGCAACATTATTATGTGCGGCGGCGTCGTTAATTACGTGGCAGGCTGTAATAGCATAATATCTTCCGTCGTTTCTGCCGATAACCGCACCGCTTGCACCTAATGAAAAGCTGTGGTTTTCGGTATTGCCGTCCTTTACCACTTTATCCTGCACAATACATATATTGGCGGAAATTTTTTGCCCGCTTAAAGTGCTTTCAAAATCAGAGAAAACTCGATTTTTGCATTGTTCTTCATATACTGCGGGAGATACGAACAAAACCGCAAAAACAGTGATAACAAGCACAACTATAAAGACTATTAAAATACCGATATACAGCTTGTCTTTTTTTAATGCCATAGCTATATCTCCAAATCATATAACCATAATAAGCGTTCCCGCACCTATTAAAACACAGCCGATAAGCGATTTCAGCGTAAACTCCTCATGCAGGAAAACAAAAGCCAATATAAGAGTGATTACCACGCTCAATTTATCAATAGGCACTACCTTTGACACAGAGCCGATTTGAATAGCATAATAATAGCAAAGCCAAGACGCACCCGTGGCAAGTCCCGACAGTATGAGAAAAATCCAGCTTTTACGGCTTATTTGAGGAAGTCCCGCTTGTGCATTGGTTATAAACACCATACCCCAAGACATAATCAGCACCACTATTGTCCGTATTGCAGTAGCCAAGTGGGAATTTACACCTTCTATTCCCACCTTAGCCAAAATAGAGGTAAGCGCCGCAAATACCGCCGAAAGAACGGCAAAAACGAACCACATAAACTATGTTCACCTCGAATTATTTGAAATAATCGATTCCAGCCTTAAACATAGGCATAAGCTTATTTCCGTCAACGTTTAAGGCACAGTTTTCATCACTGATACGCTCGCTGTGACCCATTTTTCCGAATACACGTCCGTCGGGGGAAATAATACCCTCGATAGCGTGCAAAGAACCGTTGGGGTTATATGCCAAATCCATAGTGGGATTGCCCTTTAAATCAACATACTGTGTTGCAACCTGACCGTTGTCGATTAACTTCTTTATAACATCTTCTCCCGCAACAAATCTGCCTTCGCCATGAGAAATGGGAACGGCATAGGTTTCTCCCACCTTGCAGTTCATAAGCCAAGGAGATTTATCGGTGCAGATTTTGGTATAAACAAGCTGCGATTGGTGTCTGCCTATGGTATTAAACGTCAAAGTCGGGCTTTCCGCCGTTAACGGCTTTATTTCACCGAAAGGCACAAGACCCAATTTTATAAGAGCCTGAAATCCGTTGCATATACCCAACATCAAGCCGTCACGTTTGTAAAGCATATTGCTTACTGCGTCCTTAATTCGTGGATTTCTGAAAAATGCGTTGATAAATTTGCCCGAACCCTCAGGCTCGTCGCCGCCGCTGAAGCCGCCGGGAATAGCGATAATATTGCTTGCTTCAATCAGCTTTGCAAAGGCTTCCACAGATTCCTCCACTGCCTTTGCGTTTAAGTTTCTGATTACAAATATTTCAGAGCAGCCGCCGTTTCTGTTAAATGCGTCCGCCATATCATATTCGCCGTTAGTGCCGGGGAATACGGGAATAAGCACCTTAGGTTTTGCGGTTTTGTTGGCGGGAGCGCAAACCAAATCACAGCCTTCTGTATAACGTATTTCAGCCGGAGCGGGCATAGCGGGTGTGGTGTTTTTGAAAATCGGCTCTAATTTGCCGTTCCACTTTTCTTCCAATTTGGCAATATCAAGCTTAACATCGCCGCTGATTATTTCATATTCGGGAATAGTTTCTCCGATAATGCGAACGCCCTCTAAGTCTTCCTCACGATCGATCTCGAACACAAAGCCGCCGTAAACGGGAGTGAAAAGCTCATCGTCGGTAAGTTTTTCAAGCTTTGCGCCAATATGGTTGCCCAAGGACATTTTAAAGATAGCCTCGGCAATACCGCCGCCTGCGATGCTCCAAACGGAAATGACGTTTTCGTTTTTGATAAGCTCTTCCATTTTTCCGAAAACGGTCTTAACGCTGTCAAAATCGGGCAGTCCGTTTTCGTCGTATTTGGGAGCAATATATCCTATTTTGCTGTAAGGAATCTTAAACTCGGCGGAAATAACGTCCTCTGCTCTTGCGGTGGATACAGCAAAGGAAACAAGTGTGGGAGGAACGTCAATATCTTCAAAAGTTCCGCTCATGCTGTCTTTGCCGCCGATTGCGCCGCAGCCCAATTCAAGCTGCGCTTTATATGCGCCCAAAAGTGCGGCAAAGGGCTTTCCCCAACGCTTGGGATTGTTTTGCGTTCTCTCAAAATATTCTTGGAATGTAAGCCAGCATTTTTTTGATGAACCGCCTGCCGCAACAACCTTTGCAATACTCTCCACAACCGCCGCAGCTGCTCCGTGGTATGGAGATTGAGCGCTGATTGAGGGATTAAAGCCCCAAGCCATTACAGAGGCTGTGCTTGTATTTCCGCCTTCCACGGGTATTTTTGCAGCCATAGCTTGAACGGGGGTTTGCTGTGTTCTGCCGCTGAAGGGCATAAGAACTGTCGCAGCACCTACCGTGCTGTCAAAACGCTGAACAAGACCCTTTTGTGAGCAGATATTCAAGTCGCTGACCATATCCTCCCAAGACTCTGCGGTGTTTGTTCTTCCTGTTGAATAATTTACAGCAGGGCAGGGGACTTCCACATCGGTGTGCTTTTCCGCACCGTTGGAGTTAAGAAAATCACGGGAAATATCAACAATGGTCTTTCCGTTCCAAATCATTTTAAGTCTTGGCTCTGCCTTAACGACAGCTACAGGAGTTGCCTCCAAGTTTTCCTTGCCTGCAAGAGCAATAAATTTATCCACATCGTTTTTATCAACAACAACCGCCATTCTTTCCTGTGATTCGGAAATAGCCAATTCCGTACCGTCTAAGCCGTCGTATTTTTTGGGAACGGCGTTTAAATCTATTTCCAAGCCGTCCGCCAATTCGCCGATAGCAACCGAAACGCCGCCTGCACCAAAGTCGTTGCAGCGTTTTATTAAAGCGGTTACCTCCTGATTTCTGAACAGCCTTTGCAGCTTACGCTCTTCGGGGGCGTTGCCCTTTTGAACCTCTGCACCGCAGCTTTCAAGGCTTTCCACGCTGTGAGATTTAGAAGAACCTGTTGCGCCGCCGCAGCCGTCACGTCCCGTTTTTCCGCCTAAGAGAATAATAATATCATCGGGCTTTGGTCTTTCACGTCTTACGTTTTCAATGGGGGCAGCGCCGATAACCGCACCTATCTCCATTCTTTTTGCCATATAGCCGGGGTGATATATTTCCGCAACGTGACCTGTGGCAAGTCCAATCTGGTTGCCGTAAGAGGAATAGCCTGCCGCAGCGGTTGTAGTAATTTTTCTGGGAGGTAATTTGCCCGAAATAGTCTTATCAACGGGCAGCAAAGGATCGGACGCACCTGTAACTCTCATAGCCTGATACACATATGAGCGACCCGAAAGAGGATCTCGTATCGCACCGCCAAGACAGGTTGCAGCACCGCCAAAGGGTTCTATTTCGGTGGGGTGATTGTGAGTTTCGTTTTTAAACATCAAAAGCCACTGCTCGTCTTTTCCGTCTGCGTCAACGGTGATTTTTACAGAGCAGGCGTTAATTTCTTCACTTTCGTCAAGATCGGGCAAAAGTCCGTCCGCTTTAAGCTTTTTTGCCGCCATAGTAGCCAAGTCCATAAGGCAGATAGGCTTATTTCCTCTTCCAAGCTCATTGCGGTGAATTTTGTACTCCTTGTATGTATCAGCAATATAAGGCGCTTTTATATCCACATTGTCTATTATAGTTCCAAAAGTGGTATGGCGGCAGTGATCGCTCCAATATGTATCTATCATACGGATTTCCGTGATAGTGGGACAACGGTTTTCACTTTTAAAATAGTTTTGGCAGAATTTAATATCGTCGTCGTCCATTGCCAAACCGTATTTTTTAACAAAATCGTCAAGACCCTTATCGTCCAAATCCAAAAATCCGTCAAGAACAGCTACTTCAGTGGGAATATCGTATTTTATTTTTAGAGTTTGATATTTTTCAAGTCCGCATTCACGTGCTTCCACAGCGTTTATAAGATAATGCTTTATTCTGTTAAATTCATCGTCGGTGATATTGCCGCTTAATATGTAAATTTTGGCATATTTTACCACAGGACGGTCGCCCCTGCACAGCATTTGTATACATTGGGCGGCGCTGTCGGCACGCTGATCAAACTGTCCCGGAAGAAACTCTACCGCAAATATGCGCTGATTGTCCTTAATCTCGGGAAGCTCATTGTATACATTGTCAACAGGCGGCTCGCTGAAAACAGTGGGAATTGCTCTGTTAAAGTTTTCCTCCGTTATTTCCTCTGCGTCATATCTGTTGATTATACGCACTTGCTTAACGCTTTCGATTTGAAGAGCGGTGCGAATATCTTCCATTACCGATTTTTCTTCAACACCGTACTCCGCTTTTTTCTCCACATAAATTCGATATACTGCCATTTTTTTGTTCCTTTCTTTTTATATGAGAAATATACAATTATATTATACTTATTTTACTGTATAAATCAAGCGTATATTTAAGTTTCCCGCTAATTTATACTGTCAAATACAGACTTAGAATTGTAATTCGCCGTCATCTTCCTCGCTGTCGTCATAATCATCATCAAAAAGCCTGCTTAATGTTAATTGATCTGTATTTTCAAACAATTCCACGTTTTCAAGACTTTTATTTATTGCCTTTGTTCTTGTGCCAATCAATGTTCCCAAGTCTTTATCGGCTTGGTTAAGCTTTTTCCGAACAGCGTCCAAAACATTGCCAAACTTATTAAACTCCATTTTTGCCTTTTCCAAAATATGCCATACCTCGCTGCTCTTTTCCTGAATTTCAAGAGTGCGGAATCCCATTCTCAGACTGTTAAGCATAGCCGCCATTGTTGAAGGTCCTGCCACGTTTATTTTATAATCCTTTTGCAGCTGCTCTACAAGACCAAGGTTGATAACTTCCGCATACAGTCCCTCAAAAGGCAGAAACAGTATGGCGAAATCGGTTGTAAAGGGAGGCTTTATGTATTTTTCGCTGATGCTTTTAGCTTCTCTTTTTATTTCTGTTTCCAAAACAGCACGTTTTACTTTGATTTCCTCGGAATTTCCTTTGTCATAAGCCTCTAACAAATTTGTGTACGATCCGCCTGGGAATTTTGAATCTATTGGCAGCCAAATTGGGTGATTTTTATTATTACCGGGTAATTTTACTCCAAAGTCCGCCATTACGTTTGAATCGGGAATAATATGAACCTGCGATTCATACTGTTCGGGAGCAAGAATTTCCGACAATATGGCTTCCAACTGAATTTCGCCCATTATACCTCGGGTTTTTACGTTGGAAAGCACTCTTTTAAGATCGTTAACTCCCGACGCCACCTGCTTCATCTCGCCCAAGCCTTGATAAACCTGTGTAAGCTGCTTGTTAACTGTTTCAAAGGATTGTGTTATTCTGTCGTTTAATGTCTTTTGAAGTTTTTCATTAACCGTATCGTTGATTTTGTCAAGGCTTTGCTGATTTTCCGTTCTCAGCTTTTCCATAGACTCGCTGTTGGAAGTCTGTATTTTTATAAGAATATCCGCAGTTTCATTTCTTGATTTATCTAAATTCTGCTGAACCTCGTTTAAGCTTTGCTTGTTTTCGCTGCGGAACTTTTCCATACTTTCGGAATTTTCCTTTTGCATTTTTTCCAACATTGACAAAGTATCGCTGCGTATTTTTTCAAACTCGGAAGTTAATTTCTCCAGCTGATCGGTTAGTCGGTTAAGCTGTTTTTCCTGCTGATCTCTCAGGCTGTCGCCAAGTCTTGAAACATTGCTTGTTATTCCGCCCGATATTTCGGTTCTGAGAGTGCTGTGCCTGCTGTCGGTGTCTTTGTTAAGCATTTCCAATCTGTCCGATAGGGAAGCCAACTTGTATAAAACCTCATCTATTTGCTTATTTTGCTGCAATTCATTGCCTTTTTTACTTTTAACTAAAAGAATAATTCCCAAAATAACAATAACTACCGAAAATCCTAAATTTATGTAGGTTAAAATATCTCCCATTACACTCTCCTCCTAATTTTTTATACAGCCCGCTTTGTATCCCTTAACTTCAAACAGCAGCATAATAAAGCTTTTAAAATACGGTATAAAGGTCTTTTCGTCTATCATCTTCAATATTTCTTCCTTTGACGCCCACTTAACCGCCTGAACCTCCTCATACTGTAATTTTATTTTGCTTACATCAACTTCTTTTTCTATCAAATAAAAATCGTCGAAGCCGTTTGTAAAATTAAAGGTGAAATTCGGACGAAGCTTTTCAAAATCCAAATCGATTCCCACTTCCTCCAAAAGCTCTCGGTGCGCGCCTTGTCTGCTTGTTTCGCCTTTGAGAACGCTTCCTCCGCAGGTAACGTCCCATAAATTCGACCAGCCTTTTTTAAAGGGCTGTCTTTGCTGAATAAGCATATCGCCCCTTGAATTAAAAATGCAAATATGCACTACAGTGTGAAAATCGTCATTCTCTAAGGGTTTTCCTCTTTCCAAGGACTTGTTTTTTTGCTGTCGGTCAATATCGTAAGCGTCCCAAAGCTCCATAGAAATCCTTTCCGATCTTATCAGCATTACTTTTTTTGCTTTTGCTTAACAGTTTTTTTCACAATATTTTGTCTGCTGTCCTTTAACAGAACAAAGTGAATAACAAACTGAAATGCGGCTAAACCTAAAAGCAGTATAACCGCCATTACAGAACCTGCGTTCCACAGTCCGTTTATGGAAAAATAGACAATGAGATATATTGTCACAAGCGAAAGAATTACCCCTTCTGCAAGAGGCGACTGTCCCTTTTTCATAGCGTTTTGAGCTTTTTAGCTCTTAGAGTGTTTTCCATAAGCA
>CAZRRT010000060.1:0-13563 GCA_964602605.1 uncultured Ruminiclostridium sp. | reverse complement strand
TAATTTTATTCGGACGTTAATGTCGCATAATTTGCGGTTAGGAAAATCGGATAAATTCATCATATCCGATTTGAAACATTTTAGGAAAAGATACATTTATGTATCGAAATCAGGAGGATAACTATGAAAATTTTTAAGAGAATTGCGGCGGGTTTGGTTGCCGTTGCAACAATAGCAAGCTTAAGCGTTTCGGCATTTGCCGACGAATGGAGTATTAACTACACCTATGGTGCGCCCTCTTCTGTAAGCACTCAATTCGTGAAAAAAACGTACATAGGCTTTTCAGGTAAATTTGTATCAGTTGATGTTTATAGTGTAAACAAAGGCGGACTTGTTGAAGTGATTGGAAAAGATTTTAGTCCATATGGAAGTTTGTTTTTTGAACACAGGTCGTATACTCAAAACTGTAAGTTCTTTCACCCGGGAAATGAACCTACTGTGGAAATATGGGCTCGCGCAAATAGAGTAATTGCCAACGGCCAAGTATTATGGGTTTGATAATACCGTTATCCGCACAAAATAATACAAAAAGTTTACGCAAATAATCGATTATTTAGGCAATACCGCATAAAACTATTATCCGATTACATCTTCAATTATTTGCAACATTGCACAGAATGAACGACAAGGTTGTAATTTATGAGAGAATTTCGGTAAGATCAAGATTATGATAAATTTGAAAATAAGCAGATGATATGGTGTAAATCCCGGTCTTTATGCGGTATTACACTAAATAAAAAATCGGAGGTAATCAATGAGAAAACTAAGAACAACGCTTGCAGCATTTGGACTTTCCGCATTATTTTTATTAGTCGGATGCGTCAACAAAGAAACATCTGATCAATCGCTTATGCCTATAACGGAGGTTAGGGCGACGTTTGATCAGCAGATAAACAAAATAAAATCCCAAGGCTTTGACAACTTTAACCTTGAAGACACTTATTTTTCCTTTACCGAAGCCGATAAGGTTTATGATATTGAATATGAGAAAACCAAATTTAAATGCTCCCCAGATGAAGCTTATGATTATATTTGCAAAATGACGGATAGGTTGATTCCCGGAATGTACAGCGACGAACAAAAGCTCAATGAAGTAAGATTTGTTGATTGCGATATGATAAGCGATGAAGATTTTCCGTTTCGTTATCCCACATTAGAGCAGTATAAAAAAATGGGTCTTGCAAGCGATCGGCCGCACCCGATTATAGCAAATGAAAATTGCTACGTTGAGACAAACAACGAAATACTTTTCGGTTATGATCGTGGTGATATGAAAAAGCGGGGCGGATATAACTTGGATGCTATGACAAGCTATGAAACAGGTTATGGATATACCGATGACGGCAGGATCGATATGTTTGATATGCTGCTTGCATACCCTATCGTTTACCGTACATTGAATTTGGAAAGCGAAAAGACATTTCATCTTGAAACAGGGGATATTTCAATAGCAGAAGCTGTAAAATCCGCCGATAAATATCTCTCCGAATTGGAGCTTTCATCAAGAGAGTTATGCAAAATCGTTGTACAAAGCGTTAATGTGATTGACATTGGTAATGGATGTTATGCTTTTTGCTTTGGGGTTGTTCCCGAATATAAGCAGATAAAATTCGGTCGTTGTGAAATGGATAGAAATGTTATCGGTATAAACTCCGTAAACAATACCACAAATGAAACAAATTTAAGCGGTCATGCGGTAATGTACAAAAAAGATGATATATGCAGATGTCGAATTGTAAATCCTTTGTTAGAGTACGATTTTAAGGAAACCGCTTCCCACTCCTCCGTGATCCCTCTTGATAAGGCAGCGGAGAGTGTATCGGATTATATGACGGCAGGTATTAAGTTCGATGTCAAAAGCGTTACAGTCACGTATAAGGAATTTTCGGATAAGGATCACTCCCTATACACTGATACTGAAGCTTATAGAAACAGAAAAATCACGGTCAAGCCTTGCTGGAGATTCGTATTAAAACCCACTAAGGGCGATACGGGCAAACTATATTACGCTTACGTTGATATGCTTTCGGGAAAAATTTATACTATTGTTCAGATTATGGAATCGGAAGAGGAATATGAATAAGCAGTTAAGGCAAAATCCGTGACGCTGGTTTACGATCTCAAGGGCGGCAGCGACGAGCTTGTTCCAAGCTGGAGATTTGTGCTTGAAAACTCTCTCAATCAAAAAGAATACTACCACGTTTATGTAAATGCAATCACAGGCGAGGCACGTGTGAGAGCAATCCAAGAGGTTAATTCGGGGTATGAGTATGATTAAATCATTAAAATGCGACTTCACCAAAACGCTTATAAGCGCAAGCTTTTTGGCGGCAATTCTTGTAACATTTTTTCTGTGCTTTACGGAAAAAGTTTATACCGACACCTCCAATATGCGTTCATTTTCCGTACTTGAGTCACTTTACAGATTTGACCGTTCATTTATGGAAAGCAGCTTCTCTTTTAATTCACTTTCGGTATTCAAAAGCGCACTTTCGGGATATTCTGCGATGTTTTTGCCGATTCTTGCTTCCTTTCCTTTCGTGGCTTCACAGAGTACGGAAAGAAACAGCGGCAATATACGCCTTTCCATTTTTCGCACTAAGCGTTTGAAATACTACTGTTCAAAGTTCTTCAGCAGCGTAATAAGCGGCGGAATATGCGTTCTGTTAGGCGTTATGCTTTTCGGTATATTTTCTTTTTTTGCGTTTCCAAGACTTGAATGTTATCCGAATCAGCAGCTTGAATTTTACGCACCCGACGGCGTTTTTGCAGAGATTGTCAAAAAGCTTTTGTCAGCGTATATTTACGGCTGTGCAAGCACCATTCCCGCCTTTTTCCTGAGTTCGTTCTGCCGCAATCGCTACATAATCCTTTGCGTTCCGTTTCTTACTCGGTTTATGCAGGACACGGCAATTACAAAAATAATCGTCAACACACATAGCGACAATATATATCAAACGGTTTTTCCGTTCCAATGCTATGCGCCGTCGCAGATACCCTACCTTAAGGCGGATTCTATGCTTTATTCCACAATCGCAGTTATGGCAATATCCGCAGTGCTTGCGGTGTTGGGCTATAATATAATTATGGAACGCCGAACCGACAAAGGAGATTGATTATGAGCAAAATAAGCTGTAAAAACTCGCTCTCCTGCGCATGGGTGGAGTTTGTTAAATGGATAGTTGACGCAAGAATGATAATCGTCCTGTGCCTTTGCGTTTTTATTTATTCCTTTGTTACAGAACCGATAAAGGCGAATGCGGAGCTTATGGGCGAACCGATAAACGCACTTGAGCCGTTTATAGCAACCCTTAATTCGGGTATGGTGCTTTTGCTGATTCCCCTTGGCTTTTTGACGCTTATCTCCGATTTTCCGAAAATTGACGGAAGCACCCTCTTTTATATTTTCCGAATCGGCAAGAAAAGCTGGCTGTGGGGACAGATACTGCGGCTGTTTATGATGACTGCGGCGTATATTCTCTTGATATTTGCAGCGTCCGTAGGAGGTGTGGCTGCTATCGGATTCACCGGTACGGAATGGAGCCTTGTGGCAACAAGATTCGCATCTAAGTTTCCGGATCAAAGCGGAAATTTCGGCGTTTTGCTATTGCCCGAAAATCTGTACAATCAGATGACATTGCCCACCGCCGCTGTTGAAAGCACACTGTTTGTTATCGCCTACCTGTTTTCTCTCGGAATGATACTACTTGCATTTTCCATAGCCAAAAGGAAAACAGCAGGTGTTGTCGTCTGCGGGCTTGTGATAGCGCTTGGTGCGGCGCTATGCTCAATAAACACAAAATTGATGTGGGTACTGCCAATGGCTCACTCCATAGTTTGGCTGCATTATACCGAGTTTTTGCGTGAGCCGATCTTTCCCGTTTTTTATTCGGCAGTTTATTTTGCGGTATTGATTGCGGCGGCGTTAATATTTTGCTTAATTTCCCTGAAGCGGTTTGATTATGATATTATTTCTTCCGAGGTGTACAAATGATCGAAGTGAATAATTTGTTTCTGACAATAAAAAAAGATCCAATCTTAGTTGACATAAACGTAAGCTTTGAACAAGGAAAAATTCACGGCTTAATCGGCAGAAACGGCAGCGGAAAAACAATGCTTATGAAGTGTATCTGCGGATTTGTCAGACCCACAAGCGGAACGATTATCGTTGACGGAAAGCGCATAGGAAAGGACTGCGATTTTCCCGAAAACACGGGAATCATTATCGAAACCCCGGGGTTTATTCCATATTATTCCGGATACAAAAACCTTAAGCTGCTTGCCGATCTGCGAAAAAAGATTACCGCAGATGACATACGAAGCATAATGAAAACCGTGGGACTTGATCCCGAATTAAAGCGTCACGTCCGCAAATACTCTCTCGGTATGCGCCAGAGATTGGGTCTTGCTCAGGCAATAATGGAGAATCCCGAGCTGCTTATCCTCGACGAGCCTATGAACGGTCTTGATAAAGACGGCGTTAAGGATATGCGGCAGTATCTGCTTGATTTGAAGGAGAAGGGCAAGACGATACTTGTCGCTTCACATTCCGCAGAGGATATAGACGTGCTGTGCGATACTGTCTGTGAAATGGACAAGGGTACGTTGACGGTGGTGAGATAAATTTATATTACAATGACAGCTTTTGTTGAATGGGCATACAAGCTTGCCGCAGTAAATGTTAACACAGTCGGTATTGCGGAAATCAGACCCCAAAGATTGTCTATTTTATTAGTATTAAATTGCTCCAACCTCAACCCTGCAAGGCAAAATAACCTCACAAGAAAATAACCCTTCATCACATTCAAATCGTATATTGCCGCCGTACTTGTCAACGATCTCCTTCATACTTTTAATGCCGATTCCGTGATTCAGCCTGCCCGGTTTTTTGGTTTCCAAATTTAATTTATCATCAGCGCAGGTGTTTTTGCAGGATATATAAACTACATTTTCAATAGAACGTATTTTAAACTCTATTCTGCGCTCACTCTTCACGAAGCAGCAAGCTTCTACTGCATTGTCAAGCATATTTCCCAACAAAATACAAAGATCGGTTTCATTTATATCAATCCTTCCGATTACCGCTTGATAATCAAATAAAATATTATGCTTCTCGGCAGCCTTTTTCTTGGAATTGATAAGCATACTTAGTGTATCGCTGCCGTATTCGTAATCGCCCGAAATTTTTTCAAGACACTCGTTTATTATTTCTTCCGCTTTTTTGTTATCAGTTTTGTCTATTGCTCCCATAACCGAAAGCAGAATATTTTTCATATCGTGATTAAGCTTTCGCATTTCCTCCTGATGCTCCCGCTGCTGCTTAAAGGAATTGATCATATTAAGATAGTAATCTTTTTCTTCTTTAAGACGTAATTTTTCGCGCTGAGAAGCTATTATAGAGTCAAATACTCCGAAAGTACAAATCAACGATAACACAATAGTAACTGTAACTCCCAAAGCCGCACTGCTTGTAATAATATTATCAGTGTTATAAGCATACATTGCTATGAAATACACGGAAACTATTGACGATGCCGCAATTATTATAAGAGAAAGAACGGTTTTCCCGTTCACCAAGACTGCGTCCCGCTCTTTAAACTGATTTATAATATTAAGCTCAACATATAAAATCAGCTTTGACAAAATTGCTCCTTGAAGATAGAAAATATTATTGTTCTGAATATAAGATAAATCTCCTTTATGAATTGTCATAAGAAGTATGCCCGAAATCAGCTCCGCTGACAGCATTGCAAGAAATACCATTGCTGCGGAAAGTATTCGGTTTCTTATGCTGTCCCTGTAAATTGAGGAATAAATCATAAAGGAGATTAAAACTGTTATGGGAACAAGAGGAGAGCCTGACAGCATTGATGCGGCGCAGGTCATAATACTCCAAATAATAATCGGGAGTATCGCTTTTAAAAGCTTATTGGGATTTTCCGTCAATCTGCGTCTGAAAAAATATGTAACAATAATAATATCAAAAGCCGATGAAACCCCATTTATCGCCCAATCATTCATTATACCAAAACCTTCCCTATAAAAACTGTAAAATCGTCATGAGCATTCTTCATTTCGCTGCGTGTAATAGGAATAACCTTGCTGTCGCTCATTATGAACTTGTCCCGCGACCATTCGGTAATATGAAGCATATTGACTATGCAGCCCTGATGAGCTTTGGTAAAGCCGTAAGCTTTAAGGACAGCATATTCGTCCTTCAGCTTTCCGTTAAATTCTACTATCTCGTCCGTCGTTTTGATTTTTAGCCTTCGCCCATAGGTTTCAATGTAAAGAATATCCTTAACGGCGATATACTTTTCATTTGCTCCGAATTTTACTTTATATACAGAATGTTTTGACTGATAGGAATTGATGGCTTTGGAGAATTCCCGGTTAAATTTAGCCACATTTATGGGCTTCAACAAATACTGAAAGGCATTAACCGAAAATGCGTCGGTAACATAGCTGCTGTAGCTTGAAATAAATATTATGATTATATCGGGATAACGCTTTTGAAGCTCCGATGCAGTGTTTATACCGTTTATATTTTTCAGTTCAATGTCGAGGAATGCAATGTCTGTTTTGGTATTAAACGCAAGCAGCTCTTCGCCGGAGGTGAAGATTTCGATATTACATTCCGGAAGGGATTTTCTAACAAGATCGGCTATATATATTGCCATTGTTTTTTCGTCGTCGCAGACGCTGATGCGCATGTCTATCCCCCTTATTGCTATGTTTTTGATTATATTATACGATATTTTGCGGTTATAGTCAAGACAGTTTTTAGATTTTGTTAAAGCGCAGCTTAAACAAGCTGCCGAAATTGTAAAGCAATTTCAAGGTATTCTCGGTAATTTGCTCTTTGTTGCTTAATCAGCATAAGAATAATATTAACACCACATTTCAAATTTTGTGACAATCCATTTTCCGTCTGTTTTCCGCATTTCAAAGTTAAATTCCTTGTGACTGCTTATCTCATCTGTATCAGGGTCGCCATATCCCGCCAAAGCTTTAAATTTAACAATATCATCGGTAACTTCTATCGGTTCAAAATCAAGCGTTCCCATAAACGATACGTTAATGCCTTTCGCTCCTATTCCGCAAGCAAATTCACCATTTATATTGCCGCATTTCTGCCTTGTCAAAAGATCTATGACAATCTCTCGGGACAAAACCGACATAAAACCTTTTACCACGCTTTCGTAAGTATAACCCGTATGATAAAATGCAGTGCCTTCAATCAAATTATCTGTTGGAGTTTTTATTCCGTTTAAAACAAAAAATTCACCATGAACAAGGTCAAAAACTCTATAAACAAAATCCGCAAGCCAAAAATATGCTGCTGTTCCTCAGGCAGAAAATCTAATCCGCTATATTTTTCGGTTGGAGTAAAAACAACGTTATTTATATCATACTCAGCCAAATCAACAGCTCCACAATTCGGAGAAATGGGAAGCTTGACGGGAGTCCAAAGGATGCTCCCTGCCTTTTGTCAGCGCACCCGAGAGTGGGAGTTTTTTGACTTCGGAAGTAAAATATACAAGCGGCAGCAAGGTAATTGCCATTGCTGCCGCAAGTATGTAAGCTATCAGCTAAAATTTATATTTCTAATCAATATATTTCCTCCCATTTTATCTCTCATAGGTCGTAAAAAAATCCTTGTTATTTTGCATACTTCTTCATTCCCTCCGGAATTTGGGGCTGATGAAACCAGCATACGCACGCCGTCTGCACGGTTAAAGCTCCCACTGCCAAAAATGCGCCTAAAATACCGGTGATAATCTTACCGAACGTTTGCCTTGAGATTTTTTTGATCGTTTCCATAATTTTTTTACCTTTCTGATTATAAATTATGACGACATTATTCGCCATTTATAATATTATTATGAAAAACTCATTTTTTCAATACATTTTGTTTATTCGACCATATTTTATGTCTATTCTGCACTTTGGATTTTACAAATAGTATATTGCAGTGTTGGAAATACTATCAGTAATATATGAATCCCTTCCTGCTTTTAAAATTGCAGAATAGACATAAAAACCTGTCGAATAAACAATATACCTTGACAAAACGGAATGATTTATGCTATCAATAAGTAAAGTCGAAATTCGGCAAAACTCAATCTAAAGGAGAAAATGGATATGCTTGCTGAAATATCAGGTAAATTGGCAAAGAAGCTGCAAGCGGGAAAATACATAGACGAAAAAGAAATCGATGTTTATTCCTACAGCATTGAAATATTTTTTGCATCGGTGATAAATTTAATTGTTGTTATTGGTATCGGCGCAGCAGCGGGACGTATTTTGGAATGTATAATTTTCTCTGCGGCATTTATACCAATGCGTATGACAAAGGGCGGAATCCATGCGTCAAGTCATTTGGTGTGTACCGTTATACTTGCGCTAACAGAGGCGGTTATGCTTGCGGTAATTTATTTTGATATCTGCGTATACTTTATCCCTGCATTGGCTTTGCTTGCGATAATCAATCTGTTTGTAAAAATGCAAAGTGAAAATGACGCTCTGTCTGAGGGCTATAAAGCTAAATTAAATAAAAGAGGAAACATATTCACAATAATATGCAGCGTGATTATTATTTCAACATCAATAATATGGGGCTTTACCTCCTTTCAGTTTTCAATGTTATACGGACTTGCCGCTGCGGGTTTATCTGCTTTGATAAATAAATTACAAAATACTTAATACTATAGGTAAAAAGGTAAAAACATAACGGCATTATGCGGAGTAATCGCATTATTGCCGTTACAGTGTTTAAAATAAGAAATTATTATCATATAAGAAAGATATATAAATAATTCAAAAAGCGAGGAAAAAAACAATATGACGTTTGCAGGAGGCTGGGATTTAAAGGAAATGTCAAGCAAGCTGCCCGCAGAAGTTGAAAAAGGCTTTAATGAGTTTACACAGCATTTTGAGGGAGCTTCATATGAACCTATACTTTATGTGGGGTCACAGGAGGCTGCGGGAATTAACTATATGATAATCTGCAAGCAAACTCTTTCAGACAAAGATGCAGCAGAACATCTTGTAAAGCTGATAGTCAATGTTTTAAATGAGAAATGGTATATTGTGGGAATCGATAAAATCGTATAATATGTTTATATTTTAACATAATATCACAGTTTTGGTTATTTGCGATGACATATTGCTGCTTCATAACAGTATTACAAGCTATGATTTCCCGAGTTATCGGAATTTTCCGAGTTGTTGTCAGGCGGTGCCATATTATCGGGAGGTGTGCCGCCGTTGTTGTTGGGCGGTGTCATATTATCGGGAGGTGTACCGCCGTTATTGTCGGGAGGATTTCCCGGACCGCCAAAGCCGCCGTTGCCGTTTGGTCTTCCGCCATTCCCGCCCGGTCCTCCGCCAAATCCTCCGCCAAAGCCGCTGTTTCCGTAAACCGTAACGGAAGAATTAACCGTCATTTCACAAACAGCGTCAGAGCTTGTTTCCACACTTGCGCTGTTTTCATACAATCCGTTTTTATCAGCTCCCATAACTGCGACATCGGTATAAATTTTGTAGCTTTCGCCCGTTAATATATCGGGAGATGAAATAACGACGTGCCGAATGTTTTTTGCCGCTTTAAATACCGCAATATTATTCCCCTTAGAATCCATAACCGCAAGAATTTGATCTGCGTTTAAGGAAACAGTTGCGCAAAGGGAATTTTGAGCAGAGCTTAAAGACGGATTTTCAGCCATTCCGCTGCTTCCCGCCGCAATAAGAAAGCCTCCGTTTATTGTTATGGAATTATTTCGGTCGCCGCAGTCCAATGCGCCGTCACCGTCGGAAACAGGACCGTTTACAATTACCGTGCCGCCGCTTACGTTAATATTGCCGTTGGAGTCGATTCCGTCCCCTGCTGCGTTTATATAGATATATCCGCCGTTTATATACAAATCGTGCTGATCGGTGTTTGCGCTTTGACTTTGGCTGCTGCCGTCCAAATCAGCGGCTGAATTAGAGCTTTCATTTGCCTGCCTGCCCCAAAAACCGCCGCCCCATTGATCGGAGCCGCCGCCGCTGTTAAGACCGTCATCGGTGGCGGTTATGTTTATTTCGCCGCCGTTTATTGTGAATATTGCCTTGCTTTCCATTCCTTCGGTGGAGTTAATAACATTTATTATGCCGTTATCCACGGTCAAATCTCCGTGAGATGAAACGCCCTTGCCTTTGGAGGAATTAAGATTCATTTCTCCGCCTGTAATAGTGAGGGCTGAAGCGGAGTGTATACAGTGATCGGTGGAATTTACAGTGATTTTTCCGCCGCTTATAATGAAATCAGTGCCGCTTTTTACTCCCTTTGAGGTGCTGTCGTCCGAACTGCTGCCGCCAAACCAATTTCCGTCGTTGCCCCCCTCTGCAACCTGTCCCGCAGTGGTTATATCAATCTCGCCCCCGCTTATTTCAAAAACCTGCGACGATTGTATTCCGTCCTCCTTGGCATTTACCGTTATTTTTCCGCCGCTTATGAGAATATTGCCCTTGCTGCTGTCGGAATCGTTGGTAGTCTTTATTCCGTCCTTTTCGGCTGTAACGTTGACAGTGCCGCCGCTTATTTCAACGCTGTCGCTTCCTCTTATTCCGTTGGTGGCAGAGGAAACGGTTATTTCTCCCTGTTCAATAATTAAATCGTCGTTGCATCTTATGGCAAGACCGTAATTACCCTTCACATTAAGCGAACCCGTGCCGTATAAAATCAAATCCGACTTGCTGTAAAACGCTGCATTTGGCTCGTTGTCGGTGCTTGACTGATTTTTTCCGTCAAAGCTGTAGCTTGCCCCGTCCTCAAAGCTGTTTTGCGTTCCCTGCTTCAGCTCCATATATAGATTTTTTGCGTTATAGCAGTATAAAGCGCAGCCGCTGCTGTTTTTAACCGAAAAGTCGTTTAAAATCAATTTGACGTTTTCGTCCGTTTCAACATATACATAGCCGTTGGAAATGCTGCCGCTTAAAGTATATGTTCCGCCTTTGGTTATGGAGAGAACTCCTTTTTCGTAAGCCGCCCCTGTTCCGCTGATGTAAACGTCATCGCCTATATCAACTGAGCAGGTGTTGGTTTCCTTTATATCGTGGGTTATCGGAGCTTCGCTTTCGGAATTTGAAACGGAATTTGAGTCGGTTGCCGCAGTATTTTCAGCAGCCGAGGCAGAATTTGCACCTGTGGTGTTTGCAGGCTTTTTAGAGTCGGAACATCCACTTATTACGCTTGATAATGCAACGACGGCAGCCAATGCCAATATACAATATTTGTTTTTCATAATATAACCCCTTTGCCAAAGCATTTGCCCTTTAATTTGACTATATAATAATATATGGTTGTGATATTAAAGTGAAAAAAGAGTATATTGTTTATGACAATAAATAAAAATCCGCATATTACCTTTTACGGTATACAATGTACAATGTCAACCAAGCCTATAACTGTTCCAAATGCCTTTAAATTATTATAAATCAAATAAATAAACGCTTACTAAAATTCTATTTAATACTATTTGAAATATTTAAAAAACAGTTAAAGAAAAAATCAAAAATGACGATATAATAATTGAGTATAATTCTTCGGAAAGGAAATAGGATTATGATGCACCTAGTTGGCGCAGGCTCCGGATTGCGGGCAGGCAGAAATCTTGCGGGAGTTGAGAAAAAGCACAAAATTGATTCTAAAGCCTTGAAATTTAATCAAAAGCAAGGGCAAGATCCGGAAGAGGACAATGCGGTAAAGAAAATTCAAGGTCAGCTTAACGCTTTGCGGCAAAAGCTTCAGGATATATCGGAAAGTGAAACTATGGATCCGAAAACCAAGGCAGAGCTTATACAAAACACAAAGGACGAAATGGCGCAGCTTAGTCAGCAGCTGGAGCAAAGACGTGTTGAATTGAGAGAAGAGCAGCTGAAAAAAGAGGAAGAAGCGCAAAAAAACGGTATGCTGCCTAATTCCGACAAGTCTGATTCCGACAAATCCAAAAGCACAGGAAAATCCAAATATGACAGCTACTCCGAAGATGACGAGGTTTCCGCTGTAAACGCCGCAGTTATGGCTGCAAACGGTAAAGTTGATATGGCAGAAAGACAGCGTTTTTACAGAAAATACAAAAACGGTCAAATCAGAATACTTAACAGACAAATTATCACAGATACAAAAGAGGTACATATCAAGCAGGTGGGCGGACACGAAACAAAAACCGTAGAAAAGGCTCTTGAATACAATGCGAATTACTTGCAGGGAGAGGCAGCGGAAAGAGCGCAGGCTGCATTAGACAAAGGAAGAGCGGAACACAACCCGGGATTAAATAAAGAAGTGGGAACAGTTGTTTTTGACGATATTTGGGAAATGAAGCGGGGCTTTGCGGTTGATAAAAAGACAGAGGAAATCGGAAAGCTTAAATCGGAAATAAGCGGGTTGAGAAAGACCGAGGCTCAAAGCTTGGGAGATGCTAATCGTATTATTGACGATACAAAGGTAAAGGAAGATGAAGAATCGGAGGAAAATGATAAATCACAGCTGATAGTTGAAGAAGACGAGGACAGCAAACAAAATTAAATTGTGATTTTTTCTAACAGGGGCTGAAAAATACAGTCCCTGTTTTGTTGTTTTAATATTAAAAATGTTGTTATACCCTATGTCAAATTTGCTAATAGCCCAAAAAGCAATCAGAAATTTGTGATGTAAAAGCAGTATAATTTGAAAGCATATGCCGAAAGTCTAAATAAATTTCGACATTAGCCGCTCTGTTAAAGCGCAACTTAAACAAGCTGTCGAAATTGCAAAGCAATTTTAAGGTTCAGTGGGGGATTTTACCCACACCGAACCATAAGATGCAACCCGCCGCCTAAGAGGCGGGGGACATCGGATTTTGAGTATATGTAGATTGGATAAAAAATATCCGAGATGATTTTAAACCTCATCTCGGATATTATTGATTTTAAAATAAATCAGACTTTATTCAGCGGGCTTATAGTAATCAATAAGACCAACCAAATCGTCATAACGCTTCTTGGAGTTTGCAACTGCCTTATCAAAGAGAACGGCAGCCTTTTCGGGATTCTGACGAGTAAGAGCATTGTAACGAACTTCTCTCATCATAAATGCCTTGTAATCGCCTGTAGGAGCTTTGCAGTCCAAGCTGAAGGGGTTCTTTCCTTCTGCTGCAAGAGCGGGATTGAATCTGAAGATGTTCCAATAGCCTGCTTCAACAGCTTCCTTTTCAACCTGCTGCGCTATAGCCAAGCCGCCCTTAATGCCGTGGTTGATACAAGGAGCGTAGCATACGATAAGTGAAGGACCGTCATAAGCTTCAGCCTCGGTGATTGCCTTAAGGCACTGGTTCTTGTCTGCGCCCAAGGAAACCTGAGCAACATATACGTAACCGTACTTCATAGCAATTCCCGCCAAGTCCTTATTCTTGATTTCCTTACCGCCTGCGGCAAACTGTGCGATTGCGCCTATAGGAGTTGCCTTAGACGCCTGTCCGCCTGTGTTGGAGTAAACCTCGGTATCGAATACCATAATATTTATATTCTTACCGCTTGCAA
>CAZRRT010000059.1:0-13792 GCA_964602605.1 uncultured Ruminiclostridium sp. | reverse complement strand
TTAAACGCTTGTCTATAGTAAAGTTTAAAAATTCCAATATGTCGCTTAAAGTTACGTCTTTAACATATTCTTCGGGAACGTCTGCAATAGTTATTTGAGAAAAATCCGTATCGGATAAGGAGGGATCTTTTTTAAGCTTTAAAAATCTTAAAAAAAGCCTTAAATCGCAGTAATAATTTTTCACAGTTAACGCTGAACGAATTTTTACCGTTGAAAGGTATATCAAAAAATCCGAAAGATAAGCAGGAGAATCATTTTTATAATCAAATGCTGACGGCATAATTAAAGCTCCTTAGCTGCTGATGAATCTAATGTATATTTGTTTGTGATTGTATAGATAATCAATTCTGTTTTTTCACTTCCCCTAATTGCGTAAAATTTTTATTTTACGAAATTAGATAAATTTTATTTTTATTCTTGATTTGTTTGCTTTTTCTTTATCACATATTCACCGTTGTCATCTCTTATTAAAACAGATCCTTCCTCCATATTCACCACTTCCGCTTTGGAAATAATATTTTTTTCCGAATCACAGAAATAAACCGTTTCTCCAACCTTTAAATTAAAATTGGTAACAAGCTTTTGCAAGGCGGAATTTTCTTTATTGTTTTTGCAAACTATTATAAGCTCGCTTTCGGGCTTAATCGTTACCGTTGGAATTTTCCAGCGATCAAGCTGATTTATATTATCGGATAAATAATAATTCTTTAAGGTTACTGATTCGGAATTTGGATTATACAATGTGATGCTGTCGCCTTTGCCTGCCGTATCAAGACAGCTTATAAATACGGGCTGATTTGTTAATTCGGCTTTTTCAAATACCGCTTTAATTTCAATCCTGCCGTCTTTTTGCATATCCGATGAAACATCCAATTCGGCTTCTTCCTTCTTTTCACCGTTTATCTCCCAATAAGCAAATTTATATCCCGTATACGGCTTTGCTTTAATCGGCACTGTACACTGAGAAAAATAGCTTCTTTTTTCGCTGCTCTCCGATTTAATTTGAACAGAGTTCAGATATATGCTTCCGCCCTTTTCGGAATGTGCGGTTATTTCATAAAACTCATTGTTATAACCGCATACCCTTATAATATCCTTAATCATTATATCTTTTCTGTTTGCAAAAAAGTCTGATATTTGCTTTCTGCTGTCGGCAAAAGTACCTTCGTTCGCCCACGTGGACGTATATCCGTTGTTTAAGGCGTACATACACTCCGTGTTGCAAAGGCTTATTTTTTCTCTTAAAACACTGTTTGCGTTTTCATATCCGAATTTTCCGAACATTAAATCGCACAATGTGTTTGTAAACTTTTGCTTCATATCATCACGCTCTAATAATGCGGTTAAAAAGGTTGACGCCCCTTGCATATGCCTTCCGTTTATCAGAGAAGATATGGTTGGCTCTTTGTATCCGTTTCCGTACAAACCCATACTGTATTCAATGTCAAACAATAAGAACCGCCATTTACCGTCTAAATAAGGACTGTTTATTTCTTCGTTCTCGGAAGGATAATACCGCCAAGCCTTAAAATTATTTCCCGGCCAATCCTCGTTGTTAATATAAGTTTGAATAGCATAATAAAGCATAAGATTGTCAATATCAACCAAGCTGCAAAATTCGTCAAACTTTACATCGTCGGTTAAACCGTTTTGAGCTAATTCCACTACATACTTATAATCGTTTATGCTTTGCTGATCCGCTTCTTCGTCGCTTTCATCAACCTTCGCTTCTTTGCTGCCCACTATTTTGTAATTATCCTTGTTTCCGCCGTATGTGGCTTCCAAATAGCCGTTGCAGTATGCTTCGTGAAGCCAAGAAAAGCCGTAATACTCGCCGTTAAGAAATACCGCTGCGGGAATTGTTTCCTGAACATCGGGAAATCCCGCCTGTTTTGCAAGCTCCATAGCCACCTCGTCGCGAACGCTTGCAAATTCCCTGTCATTTGCATTATTTCTTAAAGTAATTCTGTCATATCTTGTAATAAACTGACCGTAAGCGTCTGACGCATTTTCAAAAAACGGATATTTAAACTTGCCGTTTCCCTCGCTGTACTCGTTTCTTGCAATGAGCCGCCAAGATTTTTGATCAACCGCCCTTGATACGCCGCCGACAACTCTGCCGCCTGCGGCTTGATCAATTAGCTTATTTCCTTTATTGTCATAAACCTCCACATACATATCCCGCTCGCTTTCACGTCCGCTGATAGTCCAGTTTGCAGGTGCGTGATATGGTATTTCTCCTCCTTTGTATTCGTTTTCAAGCCATTGATCTCTGACATAGCCTTCAACGCATACCCCATAGTAATAATCATACAGATTATAAGGATCGGAGGACAGCACAAACACATAGGTAGAGTCGTCAAAGCGTTCAAACACTTCACTGCCTGTAACATAGCTTTTTGTCTGAACCTTTGATTTCTCCCCGCCCTTTATTGCTATGGCTTTTATTGTTGTGGCTTTAACCTCCGAGCCTGATTTTACGGGAATTGGTCCTTTGTATTTTATATCGGTATTATCTGGAGTTGAACCGTCTAAGGTATAGTATATTTCCGCTTCGGTGTCCTTGCAGCTTATTTCGACTTGAATAGGCTCATTGTAAAAAGTATCCTGATGAGAAAATGACATATAAAGAGGATCGGTTATTTCTTCTTGATTTTTGTTGTCGGAGTTTTCTTTGTCTTCAATAATTGAAGGCTGTTCTCTTTGAAGCTGCGGAAATAAAACCAAACTTACAGACGCTGCAAGTCCTAAAAATAAGACAATAATTAAAACTATATTCTTTTTCATAACTTTAATTTCCTCAAAACTATTATTCACACTTTTTTGGTTTTATCTGAATTATACCCGAATCCTTTTTAAAGCATTTAAAGCCCGCATAAGGAATAAACTCTTTTTCCTTAAAAAATTCTTTTGCCGCATTTAAAACAGCTGCTAAATCCCAAGCGATAAAATCCAAATATCCAAAATGAATTCCTGTTCCTCCTCCTAAAAAACGGTAGGCGGTTTGTCCCGCATTGTCTTCAATAAATCTGTCAAGCTCTTCACGAAAATCAAGTATTTTTTCGCTTTCCCGACTTTTCTCTTTATCTTTAAACGGATATAGAGGAAAAACAAAGAACCCTGCGGCTGCTCCGTTTTCTTCCGCCATATCTTCCAAGCTGCCATTATCATTGTAATAGTCACTGACCAAATCCAAGCAGGAGGAAAAACCCACAAAGACATCTTCTCTCGGCAGAAAATCCTTTTTGTTCTCATCAGGAGAAAGTCTGTATCCTTGATAACATTCCAAATAGCTTTCAACGCTGTCCCAGCCCTCTTTGCCGCCGAACAGCTCTTTTATTTTTTCATTGAACTTAGGCAGCGGCAATGGGTTATCCTTAGCAGTAAAGGGCTTTTCGCTTATATCAATAGATGAAATATACCGCATATTGGTAATTTCATTAAGGCTAATATCCAAAAGTAAATCAAATGCCCAAAACGCCTTGTTTTCATCGTTTTTAAAAATATCGGCAAGCTGTTGGCTGTAGCCTGTTATAACACAGGAATAATCGCTTTTATCCGTAATTTTGACCGTTACATCAGCGGGAGATAGCCTTTGCCCGTCAAAACCCAATTCGGTGTATTTTGAAGCCCGACGTCCCGCAATAACGTTCCAATGCTTTAAGACGGTTTCAGGCGCTTGTTTCATAATCGCATCGATAAAATAAAGGGTAAACTTGCTTTTTTCGGGTGATAAAATCAAATCGAATTTATCTCCGTTAAATCCCACCTCAAAAGCAATATCCGAAAACATTCCGTTAAGCAAGCCACTGCAGTATTGGGTTATCTTTTCGGGAGCGGCTTTTTCCTTTATCATCTGACGCAGCTTTTTTTCTCCGTCTGCAAATCTGTTCCAGCCTTCCTTTATCCTTTGTGAAAACGGGCGTTCAAGCAATTCTGCGCTTATGTTACTGTAGCTGTTTTCCATAATACATAGCTCCTTATTTTAATCATTCAGCATTTTAATCAATTCTTCTTCGCTTATAATCGCAATTCCTAACTGCTGCGCCTTGGTTAGCTTGCTGCCCGCATCTTCTCCTGCAAGAACATAATTTGTCTTTGAAGAAACAGAGCCGCTGCATTTGCCGCCGTTAGCCTCAATAAGCGCTTTTGCTTCATCTCTTGTCATAGTAGGCAAAGTTCCCGTCAAAACGAACTTTAAGCCCTCTAACTTTTTACCCGTTTCCTTAACGGTAAAGCTCATATTCAGTCCGTAATCCTTTAAACGCTGAATTAAAGCAATTCTGTGAGGCTCACGCAGAGCGTTGTATACGTTTTCTGCCAAAATATCGCCAAAGCTGTCTATTGCAACAATATCCTCTTTTTCGGCGTTCATCAGCTTGTCCATATGGGGAAAATGCTGACACAGCAAGGTTGCAGATCTTTGACCTATTCCCTTTATTCCGAGGGCAAAAATAAGCCTATCCAACTCGTTTTTCTTTGAATTTTCTATTGCGTTAATAAGATTGGCGGCGGATTTTTCCTTAAATCCCGGCAGCATCATAATGTCCGCCATTGTCAAAGTGTACAGGTCGGCAACGGTTTTAACATACCCCTTGTCAACCAATAATTCAACTATTGCATCGCCAAGCCCGTCAATATTCATAGCGTTTCTTGATGCAAAATGAACGATATTCCTTAAAAGCTGTGCGGGACAGTCGATATTGGGACAGCGTATAACCGCTTCGTCCTCGTCTTTTACCGCTTTTGTGTGGCATGCGGGACATTCCATTGGTATATGATAGGGTTCTGCATTAGCCCTATGCTCCTTTACTCTCACCACCTCGGGAATTATCTCACCCGCCTTTCTCACAATTATGGTATCGCCTATACGCACGTCCAATTCGGATATAATATCCTGATTATGAAGAGTGGCTCTTGAAACGGTTGTTCCCGCCAAGAATATGGGATCAAATATTGCAACGGGAGTAAGCGCACCCGTTCTTCCCACATTTATTTCGATCTCGTTTAATACCGTTTCCTTTTCTTCGGGAGGATATTTAAAAGCAACCGCCCATTTGGGAACTTTAGCAGTCGCTCCCAAAAGATTTCTGTTGTTAAAATCATCTACCTTTATTACCGCTCCGTCTATATCGTAGGAAAGCTTTCCCCTTCCCTCCCCTATTTGGTTGATTCTCTCAATAGCCGCTTCTATATCGGTAAAAGCCTTGTATCCGTCAATCACCTTAAATCCCAAGCTGCTCATAAATTCAAGTGATTGCTTGTGAGAGCTAAGCTCTACACCCTCGACTTGCTGAATATTAAAAATAAAAATATCCAATTCTCTTTGGGCGGTTACGCTGCTGTCTTTTTGCCTTAACGAGCCTGCTGCGGCATTTCTGGGGTTTTTAAAAGGCTGTTCCCCGTCAATTTCCTGCTGTCTTACCAATTTATCAAAGCTTTTTTTCGGCATATAGACCTCTCCTCTTACTTCAATAAAAGGAATGGATTTTTTAAGCTTTAAAGGAATACTTTTTATGGTTTTAAGATTTTCGGTAATATCCTCACCCACAAAGCCGTCGCCTCTTGTAGAACCTCTGACAAGCTGTCCATTGCGGTATTCCAGCGAAACCGACAAGCCGTCTATTTTCGGCTCAACAATGTATCTGGGAGTATTTGGCAAGGCTTTTCTAACCTTGGAATCAAAATCTTTTACCTCTTCAAAGCTGAAAACATCTTGCAGAGAACCCATTTGCACCGTATGCTGAACCTTTTCAAAGCTGCTTTCCGCCATTCCCCCTACTCGCTGTGAGGGAGATAATGGTGTAATCAATTCGGGATAAGCCTTTTCAAGGCGGTATAATTCTTGCATAAGAGCGTCATATTGATAATCCTCTATTTTGGGATTATCCAATACATAATAAGCATAGTTGTGACCTTCTATTTCCTCAGAAAGCTCTTTATGACGTTTTTGGGCGGTTTCAAAATCAATCTTTTTTTCTTCCATTTTGATTTCCTTTCATTTTTCGGTTTTACGGATTATAATAATCTGTTGCTCCGTAATCGTTAATATCTCCGATCGTATCTTCATCTCCCGAAATTACATGGGTGTAAGCTTCGGGAACATTTCCCACAATAACTGTTTCCGCAATCACAAAATCGGTGTTTATTGTGCCTGAGGCGGTATACCCCGGAATAATTGCCGAAATGTCAACCTTAATATTTACCAATATGCGGTGAAGGGTCTGATTTATCCCCGCACTTTTAAAAGAGCTAATCAAAGCTGTTTCCACATATCCCTCGGGCTGTACTTTAACGGGAATAAGAGGACCTTGGTTATAAAATGAGGACACGCCTGAAATTGTGCCTAAGGGAAGGCTTAAATCGTGGCTGTCTATATTTTTAAGCTCATTGTTTACGCTGTTGTTTATCTTTGCCTTAAGCTTATTTATATTCACCATATTGCTTTCAACAGAGGTAACTTCATTTTCGTTATTATAGCTGAGAGTAACTAAACTGTTGTAGTTAAAATCATCATCGTCAAGCTGGGAGTACACTGCGTCGTTGATAATTCTTGTAGCCAATACCTTGCTTTGATATACGGCGGTTTTCTCAATAATAGGTCTTATTCTTATATCAACAAGCAAAGCAATACCTACTAAGATTAAGAAAACCGCACCAAGCTTTATTAAAATACCTCTTTTTTTCTTTGTCTTCAGCATTTAATCACCGCCTTACTTATCATTATATGTGTATGATAGTAAAATTGTGATTAGACAGGCTTTTGTGATTTTCCGACTTAACGCATATTAAAACCTTAAATCAATTATTTCAATTCTACAACGGTAACTCCCGCTTCTCCCTCTCCGTAAACTCCAAGACGGTAGCTTTTAACGTATTTGTTTTGCTTTAGGAAACGGTGGACGGCTTCTCTTAATGCGCCTGTTCCCTTTCCGTGAATAATGGTGATTATTTTTATTCCGCTTAAAAGGCAGCTGTCAATAAAATTATCAACCTCCATTACGCCCTCGTCGGTCATCATTCCTCTTATATCAAGCTCCATACCCGATTGCCTTGTGGCGTTGGATTGTATTGTTCTTGTAACGCTTCCCTTAATCGGTTTTTTTACAGCAGCGTTTTTCTGCTTTTCAACTAATTTCAAATTGGATACATTGGTTTTGGTGCGTAAAATTCCCACCATTACAAAGCAGCTGCCCGTATTGTCGGGAAGCGAAACCACAGTTCCCTCTCGGTCAATATCCATTAAAATAACCTTGTCGTTAAGCTTTAGTGGACGAGGCAGTTGATATTTCTCACCTTTCTTTTGAGTAACGGGATTGGCAATATCATACATTTTGTTTAATGTGGAGTTTACTTTTGAACGAGAGGACTTTACTTTTTCCGCAAAATCGGCGGCAGCCTTTTCTTTTCTCAGCTTCTCCAAATCCTCCATCAGTAAATCGGCTTCAAATCTCACCTCTTCCACAATACTCATAGCCTGCTGACGAGCCTTGGAAATTTCAAATTCCTTTGCTTTTTCAGCGTCTGCACGTTCTTTTTCAATTTGTTCCGTAAGAGATTTTGTTTTTTGCTGCTCTTTTGCAATATCCTCTTTTAAAGCTTCAAGCTCTTGTCTTGATTTCTCCAAATCTTCAACAACACGCTCAAAACGCTTGTTTTCCTCGCCTACAAGACCTTGCGCCGATTGAATTATATCATCGCTTATGCCAAGGCGGCGAACAATGGCGAAAGCGTTTGATTTTCCCGGAACGCCGATAATAAGCTTGTAAGTAGGCTGCAAGGTGGCAACGTCAAATTCACAGCAGGCATTTTCCACTCCCTTTTCTTCAATGGCAAACATTTTCACCTCTTGATAGTGAGTGGTAGCAATAATAAAGCAGCCCATATCCTTTAATTTCTTTAAAATTGAAACCGCCAAAGCTGCTCCCTCTACAGGATCCGTTCCCGAACCCAATTCATCAAGCAATATAAGAGAGCCTTTTCCGCAGTTTTTTAATATGCTGATAATATTGTTCATATGTGAGGAAAAAGTGGACAAGCTTTGCTCAATACTCTGTTCATCACCTATGTCTGCTCTTACATCGGTAAAAACACCTATTTTGCTGCCGTCCGCCGTGGGAACCATCAAGCCGCACATAGCCATCAGCACTAAAAGTCCCGCAGTCTTAATCGACACGGTCTTTCCGCCTGTGTTCGGTCCTGTGATAATTAAGCAGCTGTAATTCGTTCCTAATTCTATTGTTGTAGGAACAACTGCTTTTTGGTCAATTAAGGGGTGTCTTGCCTTATTAAGATAAAGCTGAGGTGTTTGGGTTATTTCGGGTGTAGAGGCTTTTAATTTTGCACCATAGTTGGATTTTGCAAAGTACATTTCAAGCTTTATGGCGATTTCGTAGCCTATTGTAATATCCTCCGCTCTCTCGCCCACTCTTTGTGAGAGATTTCTTATAATACGCTCTATCTCCGCCTGCTCCTGTGCCTCCAAAACTCTTATTTCGTTATTCGCCTCCACCACGCTGATAGGCTCGATAAACAGGGTTGCACCGCTGGAAGAAACATCGTGTACAAGACCGTTTATTTCCGACTTATTCTCCACCTTCACAGGAACGACAAAACGTCCGTCACGCTGCGTAATTATGTTTTCCTGTAAGTATTTGTTTGTTTCCTTGTTTTTTATCAGTTTATTAAGCTGTTCTCTGATGTTGGCGCTTTGCCTTGAAATGGCTCTGCGTATTCGGGACAGCTCGGGACTTGCGCTGTCGGATATTTCTTCTTCCGATAATATAGCGTTTTCTATAGCCTCCTGCAGCGGTCTGTCGGGAACAAGCAGCTGAAAATACTCCTGAAGGCTGTTTTCAATTCCCGAACACTGATCGTACCAGCTGCAAAGTCCGCCTATTTCCCTCAAAACAGCGGCAGTGTCAAGCAATTCTCTCAGGGACAGTAATGCGCCTCCGCTTGCTTTTTTTATTCCTGCGCATACGTTTTTTATATTGCTGAAACGAGGCGTGCCGAATTTGCTTGAAAGAACAAATGCGTCGTCTGTCTTTTTTAATTCCGCTCTGCACCGATCTATATCGAACACAGGCTGAATATTCAAGCACTTAGCCTTGCATTCGTCGCTCCAAGCTTCCTCTGAAAGAAGGTTTAGAACCTTGTCCAATTCTAATTTCTTATATTCTTTATTCATAATACAGATTCCTTTTTTTAAAAGTCAATATCCAATTTTTTGTAATAATCCAAAGTGTTAAAGCCTTTTCCTAACTGTCTTAACAAATAGTTCTCCGCAAAAGCAAAAAATTCCTTTCTTGTTTCACCCTTTAGAGTAAATGAATACAGTTTTTCAAAGGGTGAATAAGTAACATATCGCATTGTATATAAAAGCTGATTGGAAATAGGCTTTAATTCCTCTCCAATGTAATTTGCGGCAATGCTGCATTTTTCGCATATCAAGTTGTTATTTTCATTGGAAAAGTACATATTGCCGTTTTCGTATTTGCCGCATTCTCTGCAAGCTCTTAAATCAGGTAAAAATCCCAACATAGCAGCTATTCTGAATTCAAAAACCGCTTTAATGAGATTGCAGTCCGAATTTTCCTTTTGAAGATTAAAAAGTGTTATGGCAAAAAAACGAAGAACGTCTTCGCCGTTTTGCTCGGAAGCGGATGTATATTTTATTATATCACCAAAATAAACCGCCAAGCTGTATTTTTTCAAGTCCGAGGACAAACCGAAAAAGCTGCATTTGGGCTGTACACTGTTTAGAGTATATTTAAAATTATTCTTGTTAAAACAAAATACGGAATATGAAAAAAGACCTGCCGCCGATAAATTACTGCTGTTTGTTTTTTTTACGCCGTGGGCAGTAGCTTCAATTACGCCGTATTCGCCTGTAAGAATGTCAAGAAAACAGTTGCTCTCCCCAATATCCCGTTTTCCTATAACTATGCCTTCAACTGTTACTAACATTCAGCTGTCAGCTCCCAAGCCAAGCTGAAGGATATAGCTTTCGTTATTTCGCCAATCCTCCTTTACCTTAACCCATATTTTTAGGTTAACCTTTGTGCCGAAATATTCTTCCATATCGGCACGAGCTTCCGTACCTATTTTTTTGAGAGCAGCACCTTGCTTTCCGATAATAATTCCCTTGTGGGACAGCTTTTCGCAGATTATAACCACTCCCACATCGGCAATATTTTCACCCTTGTTGGTTTTGGTTTCCTCAAGGCTTTCTATTTCTACTGCCGCTCCGTGAGGAACCTCCTCCTGCATATTTCTGAGGATTTTTTCACGAACAATTTCGGCAAGCCATATTTTTTCGGGTTGATCGGTGGGCAAATCATCGGGGAAAAAGTGAGGGGATTCTTTAGCGAACTTATCTATTGCAGGTAAAATAATATCAGTGTTAATATGCTTTTTTACACTTATGGGGATAATATCCTCAAAATCATAAAGCTTTGACCCGTTGTCGATAATCTTTAATAAAGAGGACTTGTCCTTAATTAAATCCACCTTATTTATAAGCAGAATTACAGGAAGCTTTCGTGCCTTAAAATTGTCTATAAGAGTTTCTTCAACCTTAGAAACAGGCTTAGTGGCATCTAACATTAAAATTGCCACATCTAAATCCTCTAAGCTGTTTTTTACCGATTTTACCATTTCTTCCGACAGCTTGGTTTTAGGCTTGTGCATTCCCGGCGTATCAATAAAAACATACTGAGTTTCACCCTTTGTAAGTATGCCGTTTATTTTTGTTCGTGTAGTTTGAGGCTTTTCGCTGACAATGGCTACCTTTTCCCCTACAAGCAGATTTGTGAGAGAGGATTTTCCCGCATTTGCACGACCTGTGATTGCTGTAAAAACTGATTTAGTCATTTTTAATTTTTCCTTTTATATTTCTCTTTTTTCCCGATGTTATAAAAACTATGGCTATTGCTGTTATACCGATAAAAAACAATAAGTTTGACCAATCGGTAAAGTAAATAAAAATAAGCTTAAACTTTTCCGTATCCCAAAATAATACAACTCCTACCGCAACTGCCATTACCGCAGACAGCAATACCGCCCCTGCCGCTGTGTCCTTTGCCACTTTTGCAAGTGGGCTGTATTTGGGCGACATTTTATCTACAACCACTTCGATTGATGTATTTATCACTTCTAAAATCATTACAAGGGCGCAGGTTATTACCAAAACGGCAATTTCGGCTTTGGAGAAGCTGTAAAACGCAGAGAAAAACGCAGCGTAAAAAGCCGCAACAAGATGTACACGCATATTTCTTTCGTGAAGAATCACAAATAAAATGCCTTTATATGCGCATTTAAAACTGTCAATTAAGCTGAAACGCTTTTTCATTAAGTCCCCCGCTATCTGTTTATCCCCAATTTTTTCAATACCTTTTCCTGTTTATCAAACATTATCTTTTCTTCTTCCCTGCTTATTTCGTGATCATATCCCAAAAGATGAAACATAGAGTGAGTGGCAAGAAAGCACATTTCTCTTTCAAATGAATGTCCGTATTCTTTTGCCTGCTCTAAGGCTCTTTCAGCGGAAATAACAATATCTCCCAACATAATTCTGTTTGTTTGGGGATCAACGTCAAATTCTTTTCCGTCGCTCATAGGAAAGGACAAAACATCGGTAACCGAATCCTTTTGACGGTGCTGTAGATTAAGCTCCTTGATTGCTTCATTGTTTACTATTGTTAAAGAAACCTCCGCCTTATCCGTAATTTTTTCTTCGTCAAGAGAAGCGGCGCAGCATTTTCTTATTTTATCGTAAAGAAAAAAAGAATTTATTCCTATTTCCTGCCAATTACATTCGTTGTCTGATATTATAAGCTTTACCTTTACCCTGCTTAAAATATGTACAGCTAATTTTTTTAATAATAAAGAGATAACCGACAATATCACTTCTAACGAAGCGGCAAACAATGCGGAGAATATTAAGCCTAAATGGTCAAATCCCGCAAATATGCCTGAGCCTGTTTTCAGCGTATCGTAAAGAAATACCAATATTATTCCCGAAATAATCCAATAAGGCGGATTTATTTTTAAAAAAACAGTCAATAAAACAGACAAAGCGATAACGCTGAAAAAAATTACATTATCAAATACGGAGCCGTTATTTTTATAAAAAAAGAAAAAAAGCAGCTGAACTGTCATAGATATTAAAAACTTTACAGCGACAGTTAATAATTTATTTGTGTTTTCAGACATTTAATTTCTCCGTTATTTCTTTTTTGCCTGCTCTGCGGAATATCTCTCGTAAGCTTTTACAATATCCTGCACTAACTTATGGCGTACAACGTCCTTTTCGGAAAATTTGATTTGTTCAATTCCCTCTATATTCTTTAAAACCTTTGAGGCTTCCACAAGTCCCGAACGTCTGTTATCCGCAAGGTCGATTTGAGTGACATCGCCTGTGATAACCATTTTGCTGTTAAAGCCCAATCTGGTGAGAAACATTTTCATCTGCTCGGGAGTGGTATTCTGCGCCTCGTCAAGAATAATAAAGCTGTCGTCAAGGGTACGTCCTCTCATATACGCCAATGGCGCTACCTCAATAACCCCTTTTTCCTGATTGCGCTGAAACGCCTCTGCGCCCATCATATCAAATAACGCATCATACAGCGGTCTTAAATAGGGATCGACCTTGTTTTGCAAATCGCCCGGCAAAAATCCCAACTTCTCTCCCGCTTCAACAGCAGGACGGGTTAAAATAATGCGCTGTATCTTGTGATTCTTAAAGGCTCTTACCGCCAACGCCACCGCTAAGTAAGTCTTTCCCGTACCCGCAGGACCTATTCCGAATACTATGGTGTTTTTCCTTATGGAATCCACATACTTTTTCTGACCCAAGGTTTTGGGCTTAACGGGTTTTCCTGTAAACGTAACGCATACGCAGTCTGAGGAAAGATTTTCAAGCTGCTGCTGCATACCGTCGTTTACTGCGCTGATAACATATCTGACGCTTTGGTCTGTAATCGTTTCGCCTCGGCTGAACATTTTTTCAAGGCTGTCCACCACCGCTGCGGCAGCGTCCACATTTGCTTCCGCTCCGCTTACCGTTATTTCCCCGTTTCGGGCATAAATTGAAACGTTGTACTCCCTTTGAATAATGTTAATATTCTCGTCATAATTTCCGAAAATTGAGTGTATGCAGTCCATTCCGTTTACCGAAATATTTTTTTCCGCCATAAAGCTTTCAACATCCTCCGACTGTAAAAATACACAATAACTCATTATATTTTATTATTATATCATATTTTCTTAAAGATTTAAAGTGTTTTTAAAAAATAATTGCCAATAACAGCATATTTTTTGCTATTGTAATCTGCTATTTATTCGTGTTTGCTGAATTCATCTGCTTTTCGGTTTCTTGCTTTAACAAAACAGAATAGGCAAATTTAGCGATTTTGTCTAATATTTCCCGTATCTGCTCAGGCGTTTTATCACAGCAATACTTATCGCATATATAACAATGGGTTCTGCCATCGTACCACTCTTCCAAATTATTTTCGGTATTAAACGGTTCAGCAGTTTTCCCCATAGCATTTCTCCCAAATGTTTTTTTATATATTATGTTTAAGCTGTTTGTACACTTTCTTTATTATAAAAATGTTTAATTGCAAGTTGCAATAAAGTTTGTATAATACATAAACATTTGTACTATAATAAACAGCCTGTAAAATATAATGTTAGTAATCTAAATGAAAGGGGTTAAATAAATGTGTTACTCAATATATTTACGAAAATCTCGTAAAGATGTTGAAGTTGAAAACTATGAGGAAGG
>CAZRRT010000058.1:725-13853 GCA_964602605.1 uncultured Ruminiclostridium sp. | reverse complement strand
ACACAAGAAAGCTCACAAGAATTATTCGTGAAACAGGCGTTATGAACGGAATGATTACCACTGAGAAATTTCAGCTCGATAAAGTCTTGGAAGAAATCAAGGATTATACTGTGGGAAAGGTTGTTCCTATGGTAAGCGTGGATAAATCGGAAAAATTTGAGACGGAAAACCCAAAATTCAACGTAGCTTTAATAGATTACGGATATAAGTATAATATAAGACGGGAATTGATAAAAAGAGGCTGTAATGTTACAGTTGTGCCTTGGAATATTACTGCCGAAGAAATCTGTGCTTTAAATCCCGACGGAATAATGCTGTCTAACGGTCCGGGCGATCCTACCTTGAACACCGAGGCTGTTGAAACCTTAAAAAAGCTTATAGAAAAGCAAATCCCCACCTTTGCAATCTGCCTTGGACATCAGCTTTTGGCACTTGCCAACGGTGGAAAGACGGTTAAACTGAAATACGGTCACAGAGGCGGAAATCAGCCTGTAACCGACTTGAATCTTGACCGAACCTTTGTCACCAGCCAAAATCACGGTTATGCTGTAGTAAACGACAGCATATCGGAAGAAGTGGGCAGGGTAAGTCATATTAACGCTAACGACGGCACCTGCGAGGGAGTGAGATATACCAACGCACCTGCATTTACAGTGCAGTTTCACCCCGAGGCGTGCGGAGGTCCGCATGACACCGCATACTTATTTGACGAATTTATAGATTTAATGGTAAAGCATAAGGAGGAACATAAGCAATGCCACTGAGAAGCGATATAAAAAAGGTTCTTATGATAGGCTCAGGTCCTATAGTAATAGGACAGGCGGCGGAATTTGACTATGCCGGCTCACAGGCTTGCCGTGTTCTGAAGCAGGAGGGACTTGAAGTAGTTCTTGTAAACTCCAACCCTGCTACCATAATGACCGATAAGCATATGGCGGATAAAATCTACATTGAGCCGCTAACCTTGGAATGTCTTAAAAGAATAATCGAGATAGAAAAGCCCGACAGTATTTTGTCTACATTAGGCGGACAAACGGGACTTACCCTTTCTATGCAGCTTGCGGAGGAGGGATTTTTGGAGAGCCACAACGTAAAGCTGTTAGGCGCAGACCCCTTGACTATTCATAAGGCGGAGGACAGACAGGCGTTTAAGGACACTATGGAGGAAATAGGCGAGCCTTGTATTCCCTCAAAGGTAGTGGAAAGTCTTGACGACGCTATGGATTTTGCAAATAATGTAATCGGCTATCCCGTTATAGTCCGTCCCGCCTTTACCTTGGGAGGCACAGGCGGCGGTATTGCCAATAATGCCCAGGAGCTTCACGAAATTGCCATAAACGGTCTTAGAATGTCGCCGATTCATCAGATTTTGGTGGAACGCTGTATAAGCGGCTGGAAAGAAATAGAGTTTGAGGTTATCCGCGACGCAAAGGGAAATGTAATAACCGTATGCTCTATGGAGAACTTTGATCCCGTAGGTGTTCACACAGGTGACAGCATTGTTATCGCTCCTGCCGTAACACTTGCGGATAAAGAATATCAAATGCTGCGTACTGCCGCTTTAAATATTATTCAGGCGTTAAAGGTAGAGGGCGGCTGTAATTGTCAGTTTGCGTTAAAGCCTGACAGCTTTGAATATGCGGTAATTGAAGTAAATCCCCGTGTAAGCCGTTCTTCCGCTCTTGCATCTAAGGCGACGGGTTACCCAATAGCAAAGGTAGCAACACGAATTGCAATAGGGTATACCCTTGATGAAATAATAAATCAGGTAACAGGAAAAACCTATGCTTGCTTTGAGCCTGCTCTTGACTATGTTGTGGTGAAATTCCCAAAATGGCCCTTTGACAAGTTTGTGTACGCAAAGAAAACCTTGGGAACTCAAATGAAAGCCACAGGCGAAATAATGGCGATCGGCACAAGCTTTGAAGCGGCAATGATGAAGGCGGTGCGTTCTATTGAGCTTGGTATGAACACTATGCGGAAAAAAGATTTTATTTCAATGTCAGACGAAGAAGTTTTAAACAAGCTTCACGATGTTGACGTTGACCGCTCTTTCTGCGTATTTGAAGCGTTAAAGCGGGGCATTTCCGTCGATACTATCTGTGAAATTACCAAAATAGACAAGTGGTTTGTAAGCAAGCTGAAAAATCTTAAAGAGTTGGAGGATTGGTTAGCAGAGGGAGATTTAACACAGGAAAAATACGATACTGCGAAAAAATACTGCTATCTTGATAAATCCATTGAAGAAATATCGGGAAAATCCTTATCGGAATGGGGAATTAAAAAGCGTAATGCTGTTTATAAAATGGTTGACACCTGCGCTGCCGAATTTTCCGCCGAAACGCCTTATTTTTACAGTACCTATGACGAGGAAAACGAAGCTGAGGAGTTTTTAAAGCAGCACCCCACCGACAAGAAAAAGGTTCTTGTATTCGGCTCAGGACCTATCAGAATAGGACAGGGAATTGAATTTGACTACTGCTCCGTTCACTGCGTTTGGGCTTTAAAAGAAATGGGCTATGAAGCCATTCTTTGCAATAATAATCCCGAAACAGTTTCCACCGATTTTGACACAGGCGACAGACTGTATTTTGATCCCCTTACCTTTGAAGATGTGGACAGCCTTATTGCCACTGAAAAGCCTGACGGAGTTGTGGTACAGTTTGGCGGTCAGACGGCGATAAAATTAACCAAGCACTTGCAGGAGATAGGCGCAAATATATTAGGCACGTCTGCCGAAAGCATTGACGCAGCAGAGGACAGAGAGCTGTTTGACGAGCTGCTTGAAAAATGCGACATACCAAGACCAAAGGGAGAAACGGTGTTTACCACAGAGGAAGCTTTAAAGGCGGCAAATGATTTAGGTTATCCCGTTTTGCTCCGTCCCTCTTACGTTTTGGGCGGTCAGAATATGATTATCGCCCATGCCGACAGCGATGTAGAGGAATATATGAAGATAATCACCTCACACAAGCTTGAAAACCCTGTGCTTATAGACAAATATCTTATGGGTACGGAGGTAGAGGTTGACGCAATCTGCGACGGCACAGATTTCCTTATTCCGGGTATTATGGAGCATATTGAAAGAGCGGGAATCCACAGCGGCGACAGTATTTCGGTATAACCCGCTCAAACCTTGAACGATAGATTAAAGAAATTGATAATAACATATACCGAGCGTCTTGCAAAAGCGCTTAATGTAATAGGCTTGGTAAATATTCAGTATGTGGTTTACGATCATCAGGTTTATGTAATCGAGGTAAATCCCCGCTCTTCAAGAACCGTGCCATACATCAGCAAGGTAACGGGCGTTCAAATGGTGGATATTGCCACAAAGATATTGTTAGGACATTCCTTAAAGGAACAGGGCTACACAAGCGGTCTTTACCCCGAATCCGATTATATTGCGGTTAAAGTGCCTGTATTCAGCTTTGAAAAATTACACGACGTGGATACACAGTTAGGTCCTGAAATGAAGTCCACAGGCGAATGCTTGGGAATAGCAAAAACCTTTTCGGAAGCCTTGTTTAAGGGACTTATTGCGGCAGGCTTTAAAATGCAGTACAGCGGCGGAGTTTTGTTTACCGTAAGGAATCAGGATAAGCCGGAAATAATCGACCTTGCCAGCCGTTTTGAAGCTTTGGGCTTTGACATTTACGCCACCAGCGGAACAGCGTCTGTGCTTATCAGAAATATGATAGCCGCAAACTTCACATACCGTATAAAAGAAGGAAAAGAGCCTAATGTAATTACGCTTCTTGAAAGCGGTAAGATAAATTATGTTATTTCCACGTCTGAAACGGGACGAGATCCTCACCGTGACAGCGTTAAGATGAGAAGAAAGGCGTCGGAGCGTTCTATAGCCTGCCTTACTTCCATAGATACGGCAAACGCTCTTGTTTCCTGCCTTGAAATGCACAAATCCATTGACGATGTGGAAATGGTGGATATTACAAAAATATGAAGGGAAAATGAATGAAGGTCGGAGAATTTAAAGTAAAAAGGAATTATTTAATTGCACAAATGGTATTGGACGCCGTTGCGTTAATAATAATATTTGTAATCGGAAAGTGCATATTTTCATTTGGGCAGTTTATTGAGCAGCAAAACAAGCTAATCCATAATTCAAACAGTCAAGTTACAGGTCTTGTGGTTTGGCAGTGGAACATAATATGGCTTGTAATAGCCGCTGCTGTTGCGGCAGTTTCATTGTTTATGATATATTTGCCGAGAAAAATGCCTAAAAAGTATATTGTTAACAATGAAAATGCTCAAAAATACAGTGATATTGTAATAACCGCCATTACTTGCGTTCGTATACCTGCTTTATTGGCGGTATTTGAAGGAATGTGTATTCACCAGTCGATTATGATGAGAAATTATGACGGTATTTTTACGTTGCAAATCCCTATGGATATTTTGGTTTCCATTATAATTATACGGTTCTCCATTCGTCGGGTAAAAGCAATACAGCCTAAAGAGGAAGAAAAGAAAATCACTTTAAAGGAAAGCTGAATTTTTTGATTTTAGTCCATTTAAGCAGAACAAAAGCGATTCAAATTTAAAAGGAGATAAAATGCTTGAAACAAAAGATTTGATTCTTGATAAGGCAAAATTTTCCGATTGGGAGGAAATGTATAAAAACGTTTGGTCGCAGCCTGAATGCGCCAAATATATGATGTGGAAGGTAACGGAAAGTGAAGAAGAAGCCAAAATCAGAATAAATAAAACCATAGAATTTCAAAAAAACCACGATACATATATTGTTTATGAAAAAACAAGCGGTAAAGCTATCGGTTTTGCAGGAGTGGAAAAAGTTTCGCCCTTCGTTTGTGAAGAAGCGGGCATTTGCTTAGGTGCGGATTACAGAGGTAAGGGCTGCGGAAAACAAATTTTACAAGCCCTTATGGATTATGCCAAAAAGGAATACGGAGCAAAAGAATTTTTGTATTCCACAAGAGAGAAAAACACAGCTTCGATAAAATTGGCGGCTTCTTTTGGATTTACACTTGTGGGTTCAGAGGACAAGTTTGACGGTAGGGACGGAAGCGTATACAAGATGTTAAGATACAGAAAGTCACTAACGAAAACTGATGTAGGCGATTTTGGCATAAATGAAATGAAAACTATGCAGAGGAGCCTTCAGTTAAAGTATCAGGATAAATGGGAGCCGATTGAACCGGAAACAGGCAAAAACAAGCTGCTTTGGATGATAGGTGAGATTGGGGAAGTAATAGATATTGTTAAAAAGAACGGCGGGACAAAGGTCTGTGAGGAGTTTTCACTTAGAGAAGCTTTGATTGAGGAGCTTTCCGATGTTTTAATGTATTATAACGACGTTCTGCTTTGTTATGGAATTACTGCCGAGGAATTAAAGGAAAGCTATACGCAAAAATATAAAAAGAATATAGAACGCTGGTAACGTTCATATTTCGTTTAATATACGAAAGGAAATAATATTATGGCTTTTTTTTGTGACAATTATCCCATATTAGAAAAATCCGTGATAGCAAAAGGGATATATTCATATGTGATAAGCTGCCCCGAAGCTGCCGCTGTTTCAAGAGCAGGGCAGTTTGTTCATATAAGAGCAGCAGGATATACGCTTCGTCGTCCGATTTCCATATGCGAAATCGACAAGGCAAAAGGTACGATTCGCATTGTGTTTGAAGTAAGAGGCGGAGGAACGGATACGCTTTCAAAGCTTGAAGCCGGCGAAAAAATGGACATTATTTTACCGTTGGGCAATGGATTTACCGTTAAGGAAATCCCAAGCGATAAAACGGTTATTGCTGTTGGAGGAGGGATAGGAGTTCCTCCCATGTTGGGAATAGCCGCAGAATATGCAAAAACCGGAAAGGTAAATGCAATAATAGGATTCAGGAGCAAGGACAAGGTTATTCTTGAAGAGGATTTAAAGAGAATAGGAGCAGAAGTTACAGTTTGCACCGATGACGGCAGCTACGGCTATAACGGAGTTGTTGTCGCTCCGCTTGAAGAAGAGCTGAAAAAGGGAAGCATCGCTATGATTTATGCCTGCGGACCTACTCCGATGCTTAAAGCCGTTGTAAATACCGCCAAAAAATACATTGTGCCATGCGAGGTTTCTCTTGAACAGAGAATGGCTTGCGGAGTTGGCGCTTGTGTCGGCTGCGTATGCAATATAAACAGAAGCGGAGAGAGCTTAGTGCTTAGAGTATGCAAGGACGGTCCTGTATTTAACGGAGAGGAGGTAGTTTTCTGATGAAAAAGGATTTATCTGTTACCGTTGCGGGAGTAAGGTTTCCCAATCCCGTTATTGCCGCTTCCGGTACTTACGGTTTTGGTCAGGATTACACCGATCTTTATCCCTTAAACAAATTAGGCGGAATTTCCTGCAAGGGAACTACCATTAACAAAAAAGACGGAAATCCCGCTCCTCGTATAGCCGAAACTCCTGCCGGAATGCTAAATTCTGTGGGGCTTCAAAATCCGGGAGTTGATACCTTTATATTAAAATATCTTCCAATAGCAAAAAAAGAGGGAAACGTTATAATTGCCAACGTAGCGGGAGCGACACTTGACGATTACAAACAGGCGGTTGAAAAATTAGACGGTACAAATGTGGATATGATTGAATTAAACATATCCTGTCCCAATGTAAAACAAGGCGGAGCAAGCTGGGGTATTACCTGCGACGGTGCGGCGGCTGTCACAAAAACGGTTCGTGCCGTTACAAAAAAGCCTTTAATGGTAAAGCTTACCCCCAATGTTACAAATATAGTTGATATAGCAAAGGCAGCGGAATCTGAGGGTGCAGACTGTATTTCCCTTATAAACACACTGCTTGGTATGAGAATAGACATAAAAACCCGCCGCCCTATTCTTAAAAACAATGTAGGCGGATTTTCAGGTCCTGCCGTATTTCCCGTTGCTGTGAGAATGGTGTGGCAGGTGGCAAATGCGGTAAATGTTGATGTTGTGGGTATGGGCGGAATAACTACTGCTGACGACGCAATAGAAATGATGATGGCGGGAGCAAAGGCTATACAAATGGGAACTGCCATTTTTACAGATCCTTACTCACCCTTAAAGGTAATTGACGGTTTGGAGCAGTATATGATTGAAAATAATCTGAATTCTTTGGAAGAAATAGTGGGAACGGTGCAGCCATGGCAATAACAACACTTTATATTATCCGACACTGCGAGGCATTAGGCAATATTAACGATACCTTTCAAGGCAGTCTTGACGAGGATATAACCGAAAAGGGAGCAAAACAGCTGGAAAAGTTGGCGGAACGCTGCAAGGATTTTCACTTTGACGTAATATACTCTTCTCCTCTTATAAGAGCATACAAAACCGCAGAAGCCGCCGACAAATATCACGGTTTACCCATTATAAAAGACAAGGCTTTTACCGAAATAGACGGCGGCGAGTTTGAGGGCTGCAAGTGGGATATGCTGCCTGTTCTTTTTCCCGATACATATAATCTTTGGAGAAACGATTTTGCCAAATTCAAAAGCGAAAAAGGCGAATCAATGGTACAGGTTTATGAACGCGTAAGCAAAGGCACAATGAGAGTTGTAAAAGAGAATAAGGGCAAAAGCATACTTATCTCCTCTCACGGCTGTGCTATACGCAATCTTTGCTGTTTTCTTTTAGGCAGAGGACTTGAAGGAATAGATGACTGCGAGTGGGTGGATAATACGGGAATAAGCTGTTTTACTTTTGATGAAAATTTACAGCCTACAAAGGTGTTTATTAACGATTGCAGCCATTTAATGAGTGATCCGCTGCTTGCTCCTCATCAGATGTTTTGGAGAAATAAGAACAGTAAATAAATTTTAAGGAAAAATTGATAATTTCTTTACTAAAATTGGTAACAGCGGCTTTATTTTGGAGGAATATAGAATTAACCGTAAAACTTTTTTATTTGATTTGGACGGCACACTTCTTCGCAGCGACAAAAGTATTTCCGATTATACCTCTTGCACCTTGAGAAAATGCAAAGAAAAAGGTATTTTAATCGGTATAGCCACTGCCAGAAACGAGAGAAACTCGGAAAAATTCATATCTGAAATAAATCCCGATATTGTTATTTCAAGCGGCGGCGCATTGATAAAATACAAAAACGAATATATTTTTAGAAACGAGTTTTCCTCCCAAGAAGTAAAAGAAATCATTAAAACGGCAAGAAGGCTGTGCGGCAATATTGAAATCACTGCCGACACCGTTAACGCTCATTATTGGAATCGCATATTTGATTCTCAAAATACCGATCCTAATTGGGGAGAAAGCCTTTACACCGATTTTCTGGATTTTTCCGAAAACGCCTTGAAAATCTGCTTTGAAATTTTTGACTGTGAAGCGATAAAGCAATTATTAAAAATATACAATAATTGTAAAATAACCAAGTTTTCCGACAGCGAATGGTATATGCTTACTCCTAAATCTGTTTCAAAGGAAAACGCCGTATTGGAACTGTGCAAAAAAAGCGGAATCGAATTAACCGATATATTTGCTTTCGGAGATGATTATTCCGATATAGGAATGTTAAAGCTTTGCGGGAAAGGTATAGCAGTAGGCAACAGTATAAGCGAGGTCAAAGATGCGGCGGATTTGGTTATAGGCTGTAATGATGATGACGGAATCGCAAAGTATATAGAGCGTTTTATAAATAAAAATGCCCTGTAAAGCTTGATTACGGCTTTATAGGGCTTTTTTTCAGCAAAGAGCTTTAACAATACCACAGGCAATTTTTTCTCCTGCGTTTCCTGACGGCCGGGTAGTAAAATCATCGGGCATACCGTGAATAATAACAGCCTTGCCCAATGTTTCCGACACGGTAAATCTGTCGGTAATAAATACTAAAACTGCTTTTCCGTCTGCACTTATTAGCGGAGGCATATCTCCCGCATGGCAGGGATGAGTTTGGTTGTTGGGATTATAATGTCCCTCGGCATCAGCAAAGGGATCGGACCTATTTCCCGTACAACGCGTTCCTTCGTGGATATGAAAAGCAAAAAAAGGGTTGCATTTTTTAGGCAAGCATTCTATTTCGGCGTGTACAAGCACCCCGCCGCATATTTGATGAAACATTACCCGTCCTTTTATATCGGGATATTTTTCGCTTCCGCATAAAACAGCTTCCGCATTTGGTTTATTGTTAAGTATGGAGCAAAGATTGCAGCACGTGTGCATTGTTGTTCTCCTTTCAATTTATTATTTACAATATATTCAAATACGCAAAAAAAGTTACTGTGAAAAATACGGTTGATCATTTGCCTGATATAATATAGCAAGAAAAATCGGGCAGCACTTCTATATAGATGTTATAATTAACTCAGCGGCAAAGAAAGCGAGAGAAATTAAAATGGATATGGTTGAAGGCATAACGGAAGCATTGGATTATATTGAAAGGAATATAGACAATGAGCTTGAATCAAAGGAAATAGCAGCAAAAGCATATATGAGCGAGTTTCATTTTCAAAGAATATTTCATGCGATTTGCGGTTATTCCTTAGGCGAATATATTCGTTTCCGACGGCTTAGCATTGCGGGTCAGGAGCTGTCAACAGGGGAAAACAAGGTACTTGATATTGCCGTAAAATACGGATATGACAGCCCTGACAGCTTTGCAAAAGCCTTCGCCAAATTCCATGGAGTTCCTCCTTCTGCCGCTAAAGAAAAAGGGAACGAGCTTAGAACCTTTAGTCCGTTAAAAATCAAATTAACATTGGAAGGCGGTAATATTATGGATTACAAAATTATCGAAAAGCCTGCATTTACCGTTGTAGGCAAGAAAAAAAGCTTTAGCTTTGAAACAGCCGATGAGGAAATCCTCAAATATTGGACTGAGCTTATGAACGCTAAGGAAAAAGAGATTGAGGGAATGTACGGCGTATGCTTGGGAAGCTACGGTCAGGAAAAATTCGACTATCTTTTTGCAGATAACTATATTCCTCAAAAACCAATTCCAAACGGCTTTGTAACATGGACAGCACCTGCGGGACTGTATGCTGCTTTTCCGTGCAAAGGAAAAATTCCCGAATCCATTCACAAAGTATCTTCAAGAATTTGGGAGGAATGGCTTCCTAACTGCAAGGATTATACGCTGGCAGGAGATTTTGATTTGGAGGTTTATCTCGATAAGGAATACTGCGAAATATGGATACCTGTAAAGAAAGCTTGATTTAGCTAAATCTGCACAATTAGCGGCTTCACCTTTGTCTACCGCATTTTTTTGAAGTAAAACAGAAAATTAAAAACCCCTATTTGTTATCGCAAATAGGGGAAAATTTTTTAAGAATATAATTTTATGAAAAAGGAGAATAAGTTTATGAAAAATAAGCAGTGTAAATAGAATAGGTAAATCAAAAAAATAAAATAATAGGGAAATGCTAAAATTTTTGTTTCTTACTTTTAATTTTCAAATCAACCAAATCATAGCTTTGTTTAATGAGATAAAATAAAGTTTCATCTTTAACAGTTTCATCTAAAAGAACGGTTATCCATTTGTCTTTGTTCATATGATAGGCAGGGAAGAATCCTTGTTCCTTTTGAAGCTCGCCAACCATAATAGGATCGCATTTTACATTTATTACAAATGAAATTTCTTCCGAATCAAGTCCCAATCTGTTTTTGGGAATATCCATAATAATTCCAAACCACTTTCTGCTAAGCTTGTTTCTGAAAATGCAGCAATTTGGAGTATCTTTCCAAAGAAATTCCGGCTCCGCACCGAAAAAATCTTTCATATGTTGGATTACACGCTGCTTTTGATTTTTTCTTGCCATAGGTTCCTCTTATAAACGGTTAAGTATATTTCCTGTAAAATATTTACAAGTATATTATTATACGTTAAATCTAAACAGCACCACATCTCCGTCCTGCATAACATAATCCTTGCCTTCAAGTCGAACCAAACCTTTTTCCTTTGCGGCTGCCATTCCGCCGTTATTTACAAGATCGTCAAACGAAACCACTTCTGCTCTGATAAATCCTTTTTCAAAGTCGGTATGAATCTTTCCCGCCGCCTGAGGAGCTTTTGTGCCTTTGGTGATAGTCCACGCTCTAACCTCTTGAGGTCCGGCGGTAAGGAAAGAGATAAGTCCCAAAAGAGCATACCCCTTGCTGATAATTCTGTTAAGACCGCTTTCCTCCAAGCCTAAGTCTGCCAAGAACATATCCTTGTCCTCTTTTTCCATTCCCGCAATTTCCGCTTCGATCTGTGCGCAGATAGGCAAAACCGTGCTGTTTTCCTGCTGTGCAATTTTTACAACGGCTTGATAATGCTTATTGTTGTTAATATCTCCCGTAAAATCCGCTTCGCTCATATTAGCGGCGTAAATTACAGGCTTGTTGGAAAGCAGGGGAGTGGTTTTAACAATTTCCTTTTCATCTTCCGAATAATCGAAGGAGCGTGCGGAATTTCCTTCTTCCATAAAAGCTGTCAGCCTTTCAAAAAAGTCGATTTCCTTTTGCATTCCCTTATCGCCCTTAAGCAGCTTTTTGTCCTTATCCAAACGGCGCTGCAATATTTCCAAATCGCTGAAAATAAGCTCTAAATTTATTGTTTCAATATCTCTTGCCGCACCGATTGAGCCGTCAACGTGAATAATGTTTTCGTCCTCAAAGCAGCGAACCACATGAACAATAGCATCTACCTCTCTTATATCCGCAAGAAACTTGTTTCCGAGTCCCTCGCCCTTTGACGCACCTTTAACAAGCCCTGCAATATCCACAAATTCAAGGGTAGCGGGAGTGAATTTTTCCGGACTGTACATTTCCGCCAACCTATCTAAACGCTTGTCCGGGACGCTTACAATACCCACATTCTTTTCTATTGTGCAAAAGGGATAGTTTGCGGATTCTGCGCCCGCATTGGTTAGAGCGTTAAAAAGTGTGCTTTTTCCTACGTTTGGAAGTCCTACCATTCCTAATTTCATAACTAAAATCTCCTTAATATATAAATAAATTAAAAAACAATATTAAAATCTAAGAGTCAAGATTAAGATAACAATCTTAATTCCTAACTCTCTTTTAGCTTATTTAAACAAATGAATGTAAAGTCCCCGATTTTAAAATTCCTAATATTCAAATAAAATAACTGCCTTCGATTTTACTAATAATATGTTGATAGTCGGGGAAATCTTTTCTTATTCTTGCTCTTGCTCTTTTGCAAAAATCGTGCATTAAACCGGGATCATCTCTCATTTTTTGTTTTGCTCCCCATAGGTGTGAATAATTATTCTGAGGAAAAAACAGCTGATCCTTATCCATTAAAACTTGAGAACCAAACTTTTTTTCCTCTGCGCATATGGACAGCAATCGTTGTTCGGCAAAAACCATATAGCATAAATAATCGTCGCATTGTGCTGCGGATTTCATAAAAGCAATAGAGCGGTTAACATAATACTGCTTAAAATCCTCGTCAGGCAAATACAAAAAAGCAGTATTCATAGGCAAAACAGAGGAATCCATATTTTCAAAGGAAAAGGGAATTTTAAACTTAAAGTAGTCAAAATCGGGATATACAGAGGGGGTAATATTTTCTCTGTGAGCAGCTACAATTCGGTTTTCAGGCAGCTCGGGCTTTTTCCACACAATAAAATCAGTGTCAATCATAACTAAGGGAGCGTCAACTTCTCTTAACGCAAAAAGCTTGCCCGCCGCCCAAAACATTCTTGGATTTATACCCTCTAAATCAAGGGGGACAAGAACCCGAATATTGTTCCAAATATCGCCTATTCCTAAGCTGTTTATATATTCAGCACCGATTGTGTCGGTGATTAAATCAATTTTATCTCCAAAGCTTCTCCAGCTTAATGCGGAAACTGCGGCGCAATACAGCTCAAACTTATCCATAGAAAAGCTTGCTTCGGGATTTTTTACAAAATGTGGAGCAGTGGAAATCACATGAATAGCCTGCATATAAGATTCTTCCTTCTAATTTAATTGAAATCTTAATTCATATTATATGAATACCATAGCCAAATCTATTTAGAGGGCATAACAGAAGATTATCATATATTTTTTCTTCCGCCGATTTATTTTCATCGTACTTTGTAATATTAGATTCTGTGTTTATGCTTTCGTTACTGTTTTGTTCTTTATTATCGCTGTTTTGAACACTGCTTAAATCAC
>CAZRRT010000058.1:0-715 GCA_964602605.1 uncultured Ruminiclostridium sp. | reverse complement strand
AGACAGTTATAGTTTTTTCCGAAAAACTGTCACTATTTGCCATATTTACAAGCCTTGTAATAAAGCTTCCCTCATAAAACGAACCAATGTTAATTTCAAATCCAAAGCTTCCGTTGTTAAAGCTGCTTATATTAAAGCTGCCAATATTAAAACTGCTGTTACTAAATAAACTTTGTTCAAATTCGTATTCATATTCAAAAGCATTAAAGCTTGAAAGATTTGAAAAAGAAGAGGAAAAGCTTGTTTGTGAATTAAAGCTGCCTATTGTATTTAAATTCAAAAAAGAATTACTTGAAGAAAGATAATTTGAGCTTTGATTGACATTAAAAGAGCCTGTGCCGATTTCAAAGGAGCTTGCATTATTAAAGGAGCTAAAAGAATTAAAAGAGCCTGAAAAAGAACCGTATTGCAGATTTTGAAAAGAATTTTCCTTAAGTATAAAAGAATTAAGCTTTATTTCATTTTTATATACAGCCGATTGAGATAACATATTTTTTGCTTGATTAAGATAATCATAGATTGAATTATTGGCATTATTCACCCATTTTTCTTTTTTCAGCAGATATTCTTTTGATTTCTTGGGAATAGGCTGCTTAAAAATATCCGCTAACTTAACGTCTATTTCCCATAGGCTTTGTGATAAATCTATTTTTTTAACTTTTTCGGCAATTTCAGACTCTCCGCATAAAATGAGCCAACGAGATAAGCTGCCGCC
>CAZRRT010000057.1:0-13872 GCA_964602605.1 uncultured Ruminiclostridium sp. | reverse complement strand
CCGGCGACAACGTATTGATGGACGTTGAGCTTATCACTCCTATCGCAGTTGAAGAAGGTCTTAGATTCGCTATTCGTGAAGGCGGCAAGACCGTTGGTTCAGGTGTTGTTACTAAGATTAACGCATAATAAAGGCTTTAAGCGTACTGTATTACGCTTGAAACCGTCAATTTAAATAATTGAAAAAATTCCATCGACATAAATCCGAGAGCTTTCATCGTTTAAAATGAACGATGAAAAAAAGTTCTACCTTGAATGAGGGAGGCACTTGGATTAAGCGTTGGTGGAATTTTTTATATGTTTTTTTAAAAAAGTCAAGGTTACAAAAAAGTGCGTACTTGAAAAGGGGCGGGGATTTGGTAAAATAGCAGTGATGGAAAGAAACATTAGAAGTTTCAGATTTAAAAGGAAGCTTGAATAACGACCGATGAGAATTACATATTATCGGCAGAGAAATTTCAAAGGCTTCAAGGACAAAGGAGGATTGATTATCCCACTATGACCCACAGCGAAAAAAGAATATATCTAATTAAAGAACTGCTTTCAGAGCAGCCGCAATACAGAGATATGGAAATCCCGAGCAATACAGAGGAACAAAAACGGCTTCTTAAAAGTCTTATGAATATGCGTCCCCCTCGTCCCATTGGCAGTGAATTTATCAAGGTACAGGACGAGTATCTGAATGAGGAAGTCAAGGAAAAGGGAATTATTGACAGCGAAACCTTGCCCGTGTTATCTGTCAATAACCCACTTGTCCTTTGGCGTGGCGATATTACCACATTAAAGATAGACGGAATTGTAAACGCCGCCAACAGTGCTTTAAGTGACCGCTTCGTGCCTTGTCACTCTTGCATTGATAACATCATTGACAGTGTCAGTGGCATACAGCTGCGTTTGGCTTGCGATAAGCTGATGACAGAGCAGGGATATGACGAGCCGACGATACCTTTGTTCAAGATAAAGGGTGGTATCAGGCGGCTGAAAGATACACCGATTTTATTCGCAGGCACAATGGGCTAAAAATGCTGTTTTTAGAGCTTGGCGTGGGTATGAACACACCGAGTATTATTAAATTTCCGTTTTGGAAAATGGTTTATGACAATCCAAACGCTTACCATATCAGCATAAATTACGGTGAACCGTTTGCGCCGTCAGAAATAAGCAAAAAAGCCGTTTGCATTCAAAGCGATATAAAAGATGTGTTATTCTCGGTATAAAATAAGTTAAACAAGATATTTGCAGGAACAATTCTAAACAAAAAAGAAACGCACCGTTTAATCCGATGCGATTAACTTTATAGTACAACAGTGATTATAAGCTTGTTTTTCAAGTATTCAGCCGTAATTTTACCTCCCGACTGTTCTACAAGCGTTTTCACGATTGACAGACCCAATCCCGTGGAATCTATGGCAGCTTCAACGGTGTAAAAGCGATCAAATATTCGCTCAACCTGCACGGAATTTAAACACTTAGCGGTATTGGAGAAGGTAATAGTTCCCTCCTCCGACAGCGTTATTTCCAAATCACCGTCGCTGTATTTTATGGCATTATTCAGCAGATTTGAGAACACCCTCACTAACTCTGAACGGTTAAGCTTCTTAACGATTTTTCTCTCGGTGATATTTACCTTTGGAGCAATTCCTTTATCGGTCAAGGCGGCGTAGTATCCCAAAATGCTGTCTTCAAGCACCTGATTCACCAAAACATCTTCCTTTTCGGAATTGCAGTTTTCGGAAAGTATTACAGAATATCCGAAAAGCTCCTGGGTGAGCTGCTTCATCAGTTCTGTGCGATCGGCGATGATAGAGAGATAGCGTTGGATTTTTTCGGGAATTTCCATACGCTTCATCAAATCAAGATAGCCGGAAATCGCAGTCAGCGGAGTGCGTAAGTCGTGGGATATATTGGTGACGGCGGTTTTAAGCTCCTTGTCCCCTTGGGTGCAGCGATAATGCTCACGGCGGAGAATTTTAAGCTGTCGGTTTATGCTGTCGGCAAGCAGGCGCATTTTGCTGTCACGGCTTGAAATGTATATTGGTATATTTGTATCAGTTTGCAGTCTGTCGGCAAACTCCTCGGCAATCTCCACAGCGGCTTTACGCATAAGAAAAATCTTCAAGCACAGAGCAACGATAACCACACAAAACAAACCGTAAAGCATTCGGATACTCCTTCATACTGTTTGTCTATAGAAAGATAAACAATTAGTATTATTTCAAATTCTTTTTTCTAAAACAAACCAATCCTGCGGCTGTAAATAATCCTATTGTCACAAGTGAATGCAAGGGCGCAGTTTTCAAATCCTTCAGATATTCTTCATTGGGCGGACGGTTTCTCCAAATTTCGGACAGCGCATTTCCGTAATCGTTCAGCTGTCCGCAGGGCATAAGATAATAAAAGGTATGGAGTACAGCGTATTTTGCGCTGTCAGGGGGGATATATTTGGGATTAAGATCACCGTCTGTGTCGACCTCTTCTCCGCTGCTGTCAATGACGTAAAAATGATTGTATTCAGGCTGGGTAAGCATTTTGTGCAGATTTTCAGAGCCTATCGCCATTGCAATTACCAAAATTAAATTCAAAACAACAGCAACCGCAGTATTGTATGGAATAAAAAAGCAGACCGCAGTGCAAATTGCGGCAAAGCATAGATGTATTAACCACAATCCGACAATAACCAACGTTATGTCACTTGCTTCCATATTGTCGAACCAGCTGACGTTAAACGCCATAAACGCTCCGTAATACACAACGAACAGCAGTGTTGAGGAAATCAGCGAAAGAAGCAGCTCGGATAAAAATACCGCTTCCTTGCTGTGACCTATGATCAGCTTGTTGCGGACAATTCCGTTGCCAAATTCCGTTCCGATAATCAGGGAAATCTGAATAGCTATCACCAAAAAAATTCCTAACAAATAACCGATTTGAAGGTGTGTGCCGGAATCTGTAATCGCACCCGTAATCAGTCCGAGTATAAGTGACATTGCCAACATTACCCAAAACGCCGGGCTTTTTCGGTAGCGGTAAATTCCCGCAGACAAAAGACTACTCACTTTTGCCACCTCCCACAAGATTGATGTAAAAGCTTTCAAGGCTCTCGTCGTGTTCATCAATGGAAATTACCTCGCAGCTTTCTTCTGCAAGAGCAAGAGTAAGGCGGGTGACATTCGGTTTGCCGTAAACATCCGCAAGGTTGTCGGAAAGGATTTTGTACTTAACGCCCATACTGTCGAGAACACGGGAAAGCACCTTTGTGTCGGAAACGTTTATTTTGGAACACTTGTGGCAGTCGGATTCAAGCTCCTCCGCACTCATTTCCCTGACAATCCGTCCGTTGTCGATAAAGCCGTAATGCGTCGCCAACCGTGACAGCTCGTCTAAAATGTGACTTGAAATCAGCACAGTTATCTGCCGCTCACGGTTAAGCTTTAAAATCAGCTCTCGGATCTCGATGATTCCTTGGGGATCAAGACCGTTTATCGGCTCGTCAAGCACAAGAAAATCGGGATTTCCGCACAGCGCAACGGCAATCCCCAGCCGCTGACGCATACCGAGCGAGAAATTTCCCGCTTTTTTTTTGCCCGTGTTTTCGATTCCCACAAGCTCTAAAATCTCCCGCAAGCCTTGGTAGCTTGGAAGCCCAAGCAACAGGTACTGCTGCTTTAAATTTTCCTCCGCCGTCATATCAAGGCTGATTGAAGGCGTTTCCACAACAGCGCCCATTCTTCGGCGGGATTTGACGATAGATCTGCTTGTGCTGCTTACGCCATACAGCTCAAAATCACCGCTTGAAGGTGGCTGAAGTCCGCAAATCAGGCGGATAAGCGTGGTTTTGCCTGCTCCGTTCTTGCCGACAAAGCCATAAATTGCGCCCTTTGGAACGCTCATTGAAAGATCTTTAAGCGCATAAAAGTTTTGATAACGCTTGCACAAATTGCTTGTTTTCAGAACATATTCCATAGTAAGACCTCCTTTTCGATTTCTATTCTTGACGAGCCGCCCAATGTGACGCTCTTTATTATGCGAATCAAATTGTACTAAACTGTAAAAAGGCTGTCACATTTTTATAATTATAACATACAAAGGTCAAGAAATCGGTCAAGAAAAGGTCATTATTTTGTCAAGATTTCATTTTGAAGCCGATGCCGTAAATCGATTCGATATAATCTTTACCGTTTACCGCCTGCAATTTTTTGCGGATATTGCTGACGTGCTGTTTTAGGGAACGTTCGGTACAGTCGGGAGTGTCGAATCTTATTTCGTCTAAAATCGTAGTCTTTCCAACGGGATTTAGGTGATTCTGCATAAGCAGTTTCAGAATAGCACATTCCGTTCTGGTAAGATGAACCTCGGTGTTTTCAACCTTAACGGTAAGAGTGTCGGCGTATAAGGTAAGCTCACGAAAGGTAAGCTCGCTTTTGCTGTTTTTGCGGAGCTGCACGGAAATTCTCGCAAGCAATTCCCGCATATCAAACGGCTTTGTGACGTAATCCGCCGCTCCGCCGAGCAATAAATCAACCTTGTTTGCAATGTCGATTTTCGCACTTACCACTATTACGGGAATATCCTTGATTTTCGGCAGCAGCTCCTCACCGCTGAGCTTAGGCAGCATCAGATCCAACAGTATCAAATCGGGCGTTTCCCGTGACAAGATCTGAAGCGCCTCTGTTCCCGAAAAAGAACGGGACACGCTGTAGCCTTCAGACTTCAGCGTTTCCTCTAAAAGATTGCTGATGTATAGATCGTCGTCTATTATCAAAATGTGCGCCATACTTAAATCCTTTCTGTTATATATAAAAAATAGCACAATTATACGAAAAAGTCAAGAATTAAAAATCTTGACAAAATATTGACCTTTTCTTTACTGCTTTTTTGACTTTTTTATGTTATACTGAGAGTTGAAAGGAAGTGATCTTATGAACAAAGCTGTTAAGGCACTGCTTATAGTGCTTGCTGCAATCGTTATGGTCGGAGCGATAGGGTTCACGATTTTATATGTAAATGTAAACGCTGTGAGGTTTGATTATGTCAGTCGAAACTTTTCTATTGGAAACTCCGACATAAAAATCCCATTTTTCGGCAATAAAATAATGATTGGTGAATCGGGAGGAATATATGCAACACCTTTGGGAATGGGCGTCAAAAACCTTAAGGTTTATGATGCTGTAAACGATCCCATATACTTATTTTCATCAAAGACGGCAAGCAAATACGAAAACGGTGTGCATATTACAGATTACCAAGTGGAAAACGACGGAAAGCTTCTCTCTATAAAGATCAGCGGTACTGCCCAAAACGGCGGGGAAACAATACCCATTGAAAAGCTGTTTGTTTTCAATATCGAGAATGCAAGCCCCGATAATCTTCCCAAATGGACAAACCGCACTGAAGCAGACTATGAGTATTATCCTGATTCGCCTTAATTAACGAACGGATTGATGTTGTACGGAAGGGAGTGATTACATTATGTGGTAAAATTTATTATGTTTTCTTTTTTGCGATAGACATAAAGCTGAGCAATAAATTCTTATGATTGCATATTGCATCTTTGAGAATAACAATCATTTTATTTTACAGGTTAACAATATGGAGGATTTTTAATATGAAAAAATTTATTTCTGCTATTACTGCTATTTCTATGATGCTTACATCAGGAGTCACCGTTCAGGCTGAAACGGCTGATTCGGTTAGGTATATTGATATCAATGGCTATGACTGCTACGAAAGGGACGGTTATTATTGGACGGTTATCGACGGCATTGAGTATTTGGTTATCGATCTTAGTGACAGCGTTAGCGCAGGTAACGATATTACCACATATTCTTCTCCTATGGGAACACCTCCTAATTGGGCAAATAATCAAGAAGTAACACTTACAGAAAGCAGTCCATCTTACACGGATACCTGCAACCTTAAAAATGGAGATTACTGCAGTCCTATATATAAGATCAATCCTAAAAAGACAGATTATAGAATTTCCATATATTCAGGAGTGTGGCTTAATAATACTTACGACATTGAGTTTTATACCCATTTACAGTATGATCTTGGCGGTTGGCATATGGAGAAAAATACTATTACTTTTAATGTACTTTTAAATACTTATTTTTTATTGACAGGAACCCCAAGCACAGTTATTGATGGCTTTGCGCTTAGATTTTTGAGTTCCAGCACCGGACAAAAAGATCTTGATTATAAAATCACAGCCTTATAATGTTTGACCGGAAAGCACTTAAATATCGTGAGTAAGATTTCATAAATTATATTTGTAATTGGTTAGGCTGTAATTATTTTGATTATTGACCGGGTTTAATCCTTCAATTAGTATTTTTTTAACAAAGTGCGAAGAAAATATTTAAGTCCTACATACCTATTGCTTGAAAAATTAGAAAATCAACAAGGCAATAACCATAGGATGTTTTTGTAGCAATATCTTAAACAAGCTGTCTGCCGTTGTTAGGTCTCAAGAACTAAAACGACAACGGCAGGCGGTCAATTTTTGTAAGCAGTGAAGCTTCTGCGATGATAGCAGCGGAAAGGCAGATTATGACTATTAAGCGCATATTATACGGTCTTACATTGACATATTGTTTTATAATAGGCTGCACCGGTATGGGTGACACCAGCGAGGTGGCTTTTTATCTTGAACAAAGGTCCTTCTTTTACGTTCCCGAGGTAATCCTTCTTATTATAACGCTTATGCGTTGTAAAAAATTGAATTCCGATTTTGATTACGATTATTTCAATAAAACCGAAAAGATATTTGACGCTGCGGAGTGCTGCTTTGTGATGATAGTGATAGTTATAGCGTTTTCCGTTGCGGAGATAATTTCGATTTTCGTTTTTCTGCCAAAAAATGTATACAACTTTGGTGCTGCAAACGGGTTTTTTGCTTTGCTTCTGATCACCGCTTTTGTTTTTCTGTTCTATGCTTTTACCGCCGGCAAATTTCGTATGGCGAAAAAGCATAAAGAAGAAATAAGACATCCGTTAGGAGAAAAAACGGAAGACTTCTATGCTTTCATTCACCAGCTTGACGAGAAGCAGGAGGAAACAGAGTTAGAAGAGCCGCCTGACGAAGATATGCCCGATGCTTCCTCCCTGCTTGACACGATGGTTCCCTCTAAGGAGGAATTTGATCGGCATTTAAAGCAAATATCAGCCGCAAATCCTCTGCCTGAGCCAAAGCAGCTTTGGGAATGTCCCTGCTGCGGCTCATTAAATCCCACCGACAGCAAGAAGTGCGAATTTTGCGGTACTGAGCGTGAACAGTAATTTTAAAATAGGAGATATTAACGATCGCATCGTGCAGTGCTTTTATGGTCGTCAATATACTATAAATGCGCTCACTTTTCTTATGGTATAATAACCTCAGACAGATGAAAGAGGAAGAAATTATTTGAATGTCTGAGAACATTTTACCGTTTTAGTGGAAGCGTTCGCTGCGCTCACTTTTCTTATGGTATAACAGCCTCAGACCTATAAAAGAGAAAAGATTATTTAAATGTCTAATAATATCTCCAATTTAAAAACTTTCTATAAACATTTAAAAATTCTTCTGCCTATTAAAGAAACAATGGGACTGCATATCAAAGTGAAATAATATTAAATAATGATTTCGGCTGAATTTGTCGGACCTTCGGCTTAGAGAACAGATAAAGGTTAATATCTATTTACTTGAAATCAGTATGATACTGTTTCTATCTTGAAAACCTTCTTAGAAAGCTTTAAGCTTTCCGCCGCATAATTCAGAGTAAGCGATGAGATAATATCACGTGGAGAAATGGTATTGAACATAGATATTGCACCGATTTCAGCGGATGTTCGGCTTACAAAGAACCATTAAAAATTAACTTTTTTAAAATAGAATCAGTATTAAAACAACATTTATGTCATTGTTTTTTATTTTTTCATAATAGTTAAGATTTCCAAACGTAACATCTGATTCTCCAAATTTTCAGTGTTTTCTAAAAACAAAAAACTTCCGCTGATTTCCAAAAAGCAAAAACCTCCTTAGCAATTTCTGCTGCAAGGAGGTTTTATAATTGTTTAATAATACTAAATCTGCATTTATTCTGCAAAATGAAAGAACCTTTGTGAATTATCATTGCATATTCCAATCATTTCCTCGGTGGAAACTCCTTTTATTTCCGCCATTTTTGCGGCGGTATACATAATCATAGAGCTGTCGCACCTTTTTCCCCTTAAAGGAACGGGGGACATATAAGGACAGTCGGTTTCCAGCATAAGCCGTTCTATGGGCACAGCTTGACAAGCCTCCAATGCTTTTTTGGCGTTTTTAAAGGTAATAACCCCCGTAAAGCTGATGTAACAGCCCATATTAACATACTCCTTTGCAGTTTCCGCACTGCCGCTGAAGCAATGAATTACCGCATTATCGGGCTTAAGCTCTTTCATTGTTTCAAGAGTATCAAGGGTAGCGTCCCTGCTGTGGACAATAACGGGCATACTCATTTCCTTTGCGATTTCAAGCTGTCTGCGGAAAAATTTCAGCTGATCCTCTCGGCTGTAATTTTCGCAATGGTAGTCCAAGCCGATTTCTCCCAAAGCAACGATCTTCGGCTTGCATAAATATTCACGCAAAACCTGTTCCCAATCCTCCGAAATATCATAAATATCTTCAGGGTGAAGTCCTGCCGCACCAAACATTCCTTCATATTTTTCGGTAAGCTCCAAGGTGGCTTTCCACCTGCTTTGGGCGCAGCCTACCGTTACAATTCTTTTTACGCTTTGGGAAAAAAGCCTTGTCAAAAGCTGATCTCTGTCGCTGTCAAATGCCTCGTCGTCGTAATGTGCGTGAGTGTCTGTTAATTTAATCATAATTAAGTTTATAAACGGCTAAAATAATAAACCGTATATCTCAAAAGGTTAATTCTCGGTGGGAGGCTCTTCTGATTTCTGTACCGTCCAAGTCGGTTCATCTGTTATCTCGGCGGTATTGGGAGCTGTTTCGGACTGAGCTTCCTCTGACATATGCGGTGTAGCTTCCGTGGGCTGAGAGGTTGTTTCAACGGGAGATTGAGTTGATGCTTCAGTTTGTGAAGCATCAGGCGACGAGGTTGTTATATCGGGAGTTTGAGCCGCCGTAGCTTCGGAGGAGGAAGTAACGATGGGAATATCAGGGTTATCCGAGCCGTCAAAGCTTTGGTTAATATTACTTCTGCTTATATAGTTTTGTATGCCCTTAATTATTCTTGCCGCAATATTCTTTTGATGAACGGGATTGGCAAGTGCAAGGGCTTCTTCCTCATTGCTGACAAATCCTGTTTCCAACAAAATGGAAGGGAAATCCTGCTGCAAGGTTACATAATAATAGCTGTACTTTGCGCCCCTGTTCTTGCTTGCTCCGTCCGAATATACGTTATGTGTAAAATAATCGGCAATTTGTGCGGTTATTGCCGCTGCAAGAGGCTGACTGTAGGGAGTAAAGTAGTAAGCTTCCACGCCTCTTGCGGTTTCCACGCCCTGCATTTTGTTTGCGTGAATGGAAATATACATATCCGCTCCGTAGGCTCTGCCTTGTGCGGGACGCTGGGGAGAATAGGCAAATTCGCTTTCACTCTTTATACGTATGGGAGTAACGCCCAATGCCCTTAACTGACTTTCCAATTCCTTTGCTATAGCCAAGTTAGTGTCAAATTCCGTTACATAGCCAACAGCGCCGGGATCAAACCTTGTGGCGGACTGACCGTAGCCGTGACCGGGATCGATAGTTATTACCATTCCCGACAGCACATTTGTCAGTACGTCGAATTTAAGCAGCAGGTCGCCGTCACCGTCGTAAGTTGCGCCGCAGCCCGAGTAGACCTTGGGCTGTCTTAGGGTAAGAACCATTCTGAATTTGGGTACGCCGTTTACATTTACCGTTTCCCATTTTCCCGAGCTGAAAACATAGTTGTATTCAAAGCTTGGCAGCTTGGTGACTGACGTTACATTGTCAAAGGTAATATACACTTGGGTGGCAGTAAAATCATTCAGGTTAAAATCGCCGTCGCCGCCCGAATAATAGTTATTACCCACAAAAGCAATATTATAGCTTATTTTATAGTCCAAATGTATTTTAAAATAGGAATATCCGTTTTTAGTGCCTGAGGATTTTACCACAAGGGCGTTTTTTCCCAGTCCCGTATCGGCAAAGGCTGTGACAGCGTCTTTTCTGAGCCGCTTTCCCGATTCGGTAATGTAATAATCTCCCGAATCGGCAAGCAGATAGTCTAAAGTTCCCGCCGGAAGCTGTGCAAAATCGGGGGTGAGAATAGAACCGGACGTGTTTCCGTTGTAAACGTTGGTAAAGTCTTTGGATACTTTAATATATTTAACGTTTTCTTGGTCGGTATGAACGGGATCCATAGTTCCGACTACTTCTCCGCTGCCTGCCGAATTCTGATCGTCATCAATATCAACAACAATATCCTTGGGAGGCTCGGGAAGCGCCATAACCTTAACCGTTGCGCCGTAAAGGGATTGAGTGTAGCCATAGCAGGAGGAAGTAACCAAAATGCTGCCTAAGTTCTGCTCTTGACCGATTATTCCCGCAGGAACGGTGTAATAGCCTACAAAGCGTCTGTAGGAGCTGTTGCTGTCATCGTCAATCTGACTTTCGCTCTCCTTTAAAGAGATTGTTTTTCCGTTAAGGGAAGCAGTGACTGTAGAACCCTTATAGGCAATGCAAGCGATTTCTACCCTGCTTTCTCCGTTTACGGTAATAATTTTTCCGTTTGCTATTGAAGAATCCAAATCCTTCAAGGTTATAATCTTGCGTTCAATGTTGTATTGATAAGCTTTTCCCTTATGCTCTATTGTAAATTTGTTAATGCCTATTTCAAGCGGCTCTTCAAAATAGAAATTGCCCGCCTCGTTAAGCTTTACCTTCACTCCGTTAAACAGCACTTCAAAGTTCTCGTCAAATGTACCCATAAAGTCCACATACGGTTCATAGGTAATAAAATTAAGCTTTGAAGGCGACTGCATTTTTAGCTCTTGGAACAGAGAATCCTCATTTATCTGATCTCCGTAGAATTTGGTAATATTTTCCGTATTGTATGTGTCGGTAATAAGGGACTGACAGGAATGGAACACGCTGCCGCCAAATGCAGACAGCTCCTTTACTATTTTAAGCTGCTTTAAGGTTTGGTCAACGCCTCCCCAGCCGTCTAAAGCCTGTCCCTGCTTTTCATTAAAGTGCATTACGTATAATGTGATGTTATTATCCTCCGAAAGCTTGTTCCACCAGCTTGTAACAGCTTCAAAGGGCAGCGCTGCGCTTGATGTAGAGCCGTAAGCTTTTACGGTGCAGAAATCCACATAGTCTTTTTCCACATATTTCTTTGTATCGGCAAATCCGTCAAAATATGCCTGAACAGTATCTGCTGTATCGCTGCCGCCCTCTTTGGAGGACGCATTCGCCCACATATCGTTTATGGATAAGCCGACGGGAATGCTGTTGTCGGTGGTGTGGATTACTTGGCAGGCAGCTTTTACATACATCTCGTTGGAATCGTAAAGCCAGTTGTCATAGCCTATTCCCGAGCCGTTTCGCATATACTCCGAATAGCTTTCCTCGTTGTTTTCTCCGTAATAATTATCCAATACAATTCCGTCGCATCTGTATTTAAGTGTAAAACGGTGAATGTTTGAAATAAGGGAGTCTAATTTATCAACGCCTTTATCGCAGTTTTCAAGTGCGTAATTCAAATCAAACACCATATAAACATGGAAATTGTTGCTGTATCCTTTTTCTAATGCCAACGCCGTATAATCGACTGCTTGGGTATCGTTCATATCGGTGTTATAGTACGCTTTGCCTTCATATACCGTGTTTATGTATACGGTATTTAAGCCTATCTGCGACAGCTTTTCGTACAATGAATCCAATTCCGCAGCTGCGCTTTCCATATCGGGGGCTTCCCCGCCTTCCTCACTGTCCGAATTCTTTATAAAATCAACGGTGGGAGTTAATACGGTTGCTCTCACGTTTTTTGGCAGAGTAAAATTTGAACCTCCAGCTTGAGGAGGCACAACTTCATCGGGAGCTGTTTCTTCCGCCGATGCAGTATTTTCCGCAGTAGTTGTTTCGCTTAATTCCGCAAAAACGGAAATTTGAGAAAATATAACAAAAGCAGACAATATCAAAGCCGAAATTCTTTTTAACTTCATCAATATTTTATTCCTCCAAATATGACAAATATGGCAAGAGTATCAAATGTGACAAATTTGGCAAATACGGAAAAGGCAAAATATATCCGAAAAATTTCTCAAAAATTGATATTGGGGTGAGAAAAATATCGGATACATTTGGTTTATTATCAGAAAGCAAGAATCTGATTATAAATATTTAAAATAATCGGACCGTAATTTGCTCCGCCTGCCCAGCCGAGACGCCTTGGGTTTTCATTTACACCCAACCATTCAACATATGGTGCGCAGCCTCGCTGAACATAGTGAAAACGGGGATCTATGCGGTCTTGGTTTAAAGGCTGGGTGCAGGCGTAAGCCTTCAAATGCTGAATTTGCGCTCTTATACCTAATTGAGGTGTGGGAAAAGATTCGCCCTTAGCGCCGGTGTAAGTAACGCCCAATCCGCAAAAGTTATTTTGATCGATAGTTACAGCAGAACCTGTTCCCGTTTTTTCAAACAGAAAATAACCTGTTTCAAGGCAGGACTGTGCAAATGCAATATCTCCTCTTACGCCCTCTGCGTTGCCTTCGGATATGTAATAAGGTATCATATCGATTATTTTTTGATCCACATCGGGATTCATTGCAAGAATGTACGCCCTCATCTGTCCCACAGTGGCTGTGCTTCTTCCCATAATGGGAGTTAAATCCTCGGTAGAAGGCGTAGTGGTTTCAGCAGGGGTGGTTTCGGTTGTAGTAGCGGCGGTTGTGGTGGTGGTAACAGGCGGCGGAGTAGGGTTCTTCTTGGTAGTCACAACAGGCGGCTGAGGCTGAGTAGGCTTAGGTTCGGTCGGCTGCGGAACTGAAGGAGTAGGTTCAACAGGAGCGGGGTTAGTGCCATTGGTAGGAGAAAAATCGCCTTCTGTAGTTACAACAACAGGTTCAGTGGGATTGCCGGCAGGAGGAGTTACTGTAACAGCCGGCTGTTCGGGTATCGGATTATTGGGTCGATTTGGCAGTACAACAGGTTGGTTTGGGTTATCCTGAGGAGAGCTGTTTAATATATCGGAACCAGTTATTGACGAATCAGATCCTGTTCCCGATCCTGACGCTGATGATGCGGCATATCCGACAGGAATGGAAAAAGGCGCAGCAACAGGATTTTCCGTAGCCAAAATTATTCCCTGATAGCCCTCGGCATTTATTACAACATCGGATCCTTTATCAACGCATCCGCTAAAAGCCAAAGAAACTATAGAAACTATACATAACAATGCAACTGCTTTTCCCTTCATATCTTTTCTCCTATTTATGTTAATTTTATCTTTAAAACAGCTTCAAAAACTTGTAATCCTTTTTTACTCATATATTAAAAATTTTTCCGTTTAATGCGTATTATATTTATTCTGCTTTCGGATTTAGAAAGCTTTCGGCGAAATAAATATTAAAGCTGTCTTTTTTATATTTTTATGCCTTTTAATCATTATACAAATTATATATAATTGTGAGGATATTTTAATAATCGTATAATTGATTATATTATAGCATTATTATTGCATTTTGTCAAATATTTTTTGTTTTGGGGTTTGCTTCCCATATCTTCTAAAACACCTTTATGAGATCGGATATATTGTGCTTTCCGTTTTACGGGCTGACAAAATGCTTTTATTTTTACATTGAAAGTTGGTATGTTTTTTTGCATTATAGGCTGTTATGGCACTGTTAGAGCGGTTTT